>CAYNLE010000001.1:0-17814 GCA_964397975.1 uncultured Verrucomicrobiales bacterium
TTATTTGTATGAAAACCTATGTCGTTTATCAAAAATCTCCTATTGGAAGGATTCGTTTACGAGCTTCTGATGATGGGTTACTAGCTGTAGATCATGTTAATCAGCAGGCTTTTCAGGATTCGAGCTGGCTAGAAGGTAAGGGGCACCCAATTTTGAATTCGGCTATAGAAGAGTTGGTTGCTTACTTCGAGGGTGAGCACGAGAGCTTCCAGACATCACTGGCTCCAGAGGGAACAGGTTTTCAACAGCAGGTTTGGGCAGTTTTACGGACAATTCCATATGGAGAAACGGCGACCTACAGTGATGTAGCGCATTTAATTGGTAACCCTAAGTCAGTTAGGGCTGTTGGTGCCGCGAATGGGCGTAATCCATTATCTATTTTTATCCCATGTCATCGTGTTATTGGTAAAAATGGAAAGTTAGTAGGTTATGCCGGCGGAATGGAGGCAAAACAAATTTTATTATCTATCGAACGCAGTAAGTTCAAACTATCATAACTATCATGAGCGTTATTAGTATACCTGTAATAGAAAATCCTGATGGAGGTTCTTCACTTTTCAGTGAGGATGAATATAGTTTAGATGATTTTAATGGAATGTGGATTTCAGATCGACAGACGGCATTAAACTTTAGGTATAGAACGAGCGAGCCAGGTTATTCTAGCACTTGGCATGTGGCAGGCGATCCCACATTGATCATTATCTGCCAGGGTATCTTAAGGTTGAGGCTACGGGATGGCTCATTCCGTGATTTTTCAAAAGGACAGCAGTTTATTGCCCGAGACAGATTATTATTTGATCAAGAATTTGATCCAGCTGTGCATGGCCATGCAGCGGAAGTCTTCGGTGAAGAACAGCTACAGGCTGTGCATATTAAACTAGCACAGCTCTGATGGAGGTAGTGTTACTCTACAGTTACGCTCTTCGCTAAGTTACGTGGCTGATCAATCGAGCAACCACGGATTTGTGCTACATGGTAGGCGAATAGCTGGAGGGCAACGGCTGCTGGTATGACGGAAGTGTAGTGCGGGCAGTCAGGTATCTCAATGACGTGGTCGCAAGCACGGCGAGCCTCTTCGTCGCCAGCTGTGATGACACCTAGAATAGGGGCGCTACGAGCTTTGCATTCAGCAACGTTACTTAGTGATTTATCTTGGCCTGGGCCCTTATTAAGGAGGGCGATGACGGGCATGCTTTCTTCTAATAGGGCTATCGGGCCATGCTTAAGTTCAGCTGAATGATATGCTTCAGCGTGGATGTATGAGATTTCCTTTAGCTTGAGAGCTCCTTCGAGAGCGACAGGGAACATGTAGCCGCGGCCTATGTAGAAACAGTTGTTGTATTCAGCGTATTGTTTTGCGACTTTGGCGATCTGATCGTTAGTGGCGAGAACTTGTTCGACCAGCTCAGGGATACGCTCGATCTCACGTGCAATGACAAGCCCCTGTTCAGAGGATAGTCGGTTAGCTCTGGCGATCTTTAGTGCGACCATAAGTAGGACAGATACTTGGCTGGTAAACGCCTTCGTAGAAGCAACACTGATTTCTGGCCCAGCATGAAGGTAAATACCTCTGCCTGTTTCACGCGCGATGGTGGAGCCGACTACATTTACGAGAGCAGCTACCAGAGAACCTTTATCTACAGCTTCGCGAACTGCAGCGAGTGTATCTGCTGTTTCACCAGACTGACTAATGGCTAAAACCATATCGCCTCTACCTACAATAGGGTTTCTATAGCGAAACTCAGCCGCTTGTTCGACTTCTGCTGGGACACCGGCAAAGTCTTCCACAGCATATTCACCAATGAGGCCTGCATTCATAGATGTTCCACAGCCTACGATGAGTAATCGTTTGATATCTACCAACTCGCGTGGAGTAAGATTAAGTCCAGAGAGAATGGCTGTGCCACGGCGTAGATCGAGTCTGCCGCGCATGGTGTTTCTGATCGCCTCAGGCTGTTCAAAAACTTCTTTGAGCATGTAGTGCTCATAGCCACCTTTTTCAGCAGCATCTGCTGACCAGTCGATCTCAGAAGGGGTGCGGGTAACGGCACCTGTATCAAGACTATGGATGTCCACTTGGGTTCCCTCGATTCGGGCAATATCATTGTCGTCTAGATAAATCGCCTGACGGGTATGAGTAATGATAGCTGCGGCATCAGAAGCTACGATTGTTTCGTCTTCTCCTAAGCCGATGACAATAGGTGAGCCACTTCTTGCGACTACAAGGACGCCAGGTTCGTCTGCTGACATGCACGTGAGACCGTATGTTCCTATGACTTCTTTGAGCGCACTAGTCACTGCTGCCAGAAGGTCGCCTTCATAATGAGACTCTACGAGGTGGGCGAGCACCTCGGTATCAGTGTCTGATTTGAAAACGTTACCCTGAGCCTTGAATTTGTCGCGGAGAGTATTGTGATTTTCAATAATACCATTATGCACGAGGACGATTTTTCCTTCAGGACCTTCGTGTGGGTGAGCATTTTCAGTAGTAGGAGGACCATGTGTCGCCCAGCGAGTATGGGCTAGACCACTGTGTGCTTGAGAAAGGATTTCGTTCTGAGGGTCTTCTGTGATGAGCTGACTTAACCCAGAGACTTTACCACTACGTTTTTTGATGATAAGGCCGCTATCTGTAGAGACCGCTATACCAGCTGAATCATAGCCTCTGTATTCTAGCTTTTTTAATCCACTGATGAGAATGGGCATAGCTGAACGCTTGCCTGAATATCCTATGATTCCGCACATGGAGTTGTATTAGAGGGTTATTGTTTTTATGAAAAGGCTAAAGAATATCTTGATCTACTGTGCCATTTGGCAAGGTGGTGGCGTGGGGGGCTAATTTACGCCCCGGGTAGATGGCTGTTAAGATACCTGTATGAACATCGTTCCCGATAATGCAACCGAGTTTTCTACGTCCTGTATCACGTAATTTACCTTGAACAACGGAGCGGTGGTTTGTGCCGTCGTGTCGTAAATTGGATGTCATGGTGCCTGCGCCGAAGTTGACATTGGTGCCTATTACCGAGTCACCTACATAGCTAAGATGGCCGACTGATGATCCGTTTCCTATGATGGAATTTTTCACTTCGACGGACTGACCTATATGGCAGTCATCACCGATGGATGTGGATCCGCGTAGGTAGCAGTTCGGGCCAATTTTGCAGTTTTTGCCAATAACGACATTCCCTTCGATGACCACACCCGGGAGTATACGTGAGCCTTTACCTACAGAGATGAACCCGTCGACATGAGCTGCTGGGCTTACCTCTCCGATGATTTTATTTTCAGATAACAGGGATACAAGCTGTTCATTGATTTTTAGAAATTCCCATGGATAACGTATGAGAAAAGAGTCCGCAGACGCCGTGATACTGGTATTTTTGGCGTCGTATTCGCCGGACCATGCCATGAGTTCGTCGTCGTCGGTTTTGAGGGAGGCGTCAGATGGTGCCGTTACTAATTTTTCCCAATCAGCTGCAGAGACCCAGGCGTTAGCGTGGAGGTGAAATTTTTTGTCATCAGGAGCCAGTTCATACTGTAGTTGAGATAGAGTTTTTCCAGCTATGAGCTGGGTTCCCATATCCTCTTTTTGATGTAGTGGCCAGAGGGTATCTTGTTCTACGGGGTGAATATTTATCATAGGGTTTATAAGTTTAAACTCCGATACTGGCTTTCACGGCATCAGAAATGAGCTGGGCTTGTGACTTTGCAAGATTGGCATCAGAGCACTCAGTAAGCACGCGTATTTTTTTCTCCGTGCCTGAGTAGCGAACTAGAACACGCCCTTTATCAGCAAAGGCATTCTCAGCGGCAGCAATGGCTTCTGCCAGTGCAGGGACCTCTGTAATGGGTGGCTTTTCTGATACCTCAAGAGCAAGTAGCACCTGTGGGTATATATCCATACAGTTGGCTAGTTCTGAAAACGGAATAGCTCTATCCTGCATAAGTGCTAGGATCATTAGCGCGCTCATTACGCCGTCGCCAGTAGTGGCATAGTCAGAGTAGATGATATGACCTGAGTTTTCGCCACCAAGGTTATAGCCTTTTTCGCGCATGCGCTCGAGAACGAGTTTATCGCCTACGCCAGTGGTTTCGAGCTTGATACCGTCTTTAGTAAGTGAATCACGTAGCCCTAGATTGCTCATTACAGTGGCTACGAGAGTGTTGTTTTTGAGCTTTCCTTGAGCATGTAAGGCTTTAGCACATAAGCAGAGGATGCTGTCACCATCGATTACTTTCCCTTTTTCATCGCAGAAGATGACTCGGTCAGCGTCACCGTCAAAGCAGATGCCGATGTGAGCTTTATGTTCTAGCACAGCACTTGCAGCTTGATCAGGGTGTAGGGCACCACAGCCTTGGTTGATGTTTTTTCCATCTGGTGATGTGGATAGAGCGATGACTTCTGCTCCTAGTTCTTGAAAGATTCGAGGAGCTATTTTGTGAGCTGATCCATTAGCGCAGTCGAGGACGACTTTTAGGCCGCTGAAGCTTCTTCCAGATACAGCATTTTTAGCGAATGTAATATACTGCTCAGATAAGCTGGTGTCTGTCGTTACTCCTCCTAGGGGTGCTTCGGGTTCGTGAAGTGTATCAGCTAAAATAATAGATTCGATGGCAAGTTCTTGCTCGTCACTCAATTTAAAGCCGTCTGAACCGAAAATTTTAATGCCGTTATCTTGATACGGGTTGTGAGAAGCTGTTAGCATAATTCCAGCTGTATAATCCATTTCTCCTGTTAGTCGGGCGATAGCTGGTGTGGAGGTTACCCCTGCGATAGTGACTTCGACTCCTTCGGATATGAGGCTACTAGAAATGGCGCTCTCAAGCATAGTTCCTGAGATACGTGTGTCTTTACCTATGATCACCTTGTTGACACGTGATTGATCAGTGCAGAGTGTGCGTGCAACAGACCGTCCTACTCTGAGAGCTATCTCAGGTGTTATAGGATATTGGTTTGCCTTACCTCTGATTCCGTCGGTTCCGAATAATTGCTTTGCCATATTGCTGTGAAGAAAATGACTAGACAGAGGTGAGTTGTAAACATTTCATTCCATGGCATTTTTTAGTGGTTTAGCCATGTCCCGAAGAGAATTTATTCCTCGAGGAATAAATAGACTTTTTATTGTTCTTACTGTACATGTGATTCGACATCAGTATTATAATTTAATATGGGGAAATAGTTTAATATGGGAAAAATCGTTATTATAGGCAATGGTATTGCAGGGGTTTCAGTCGCCCGAGAGTTACGTAAAAAGGGGGCTCAAGATGAGGTGTTGATTATCTCTGGTGAGAGTGATCATCACTATTCGAGGACGGCTCTTATGTATATATTTATGGGTCATCTCAAGTATGAGCATACAAAGCCTTACGAGGATCGCTTCTGGAGTGAAAATAAAATAGAACTTAAGCGTGGCTGGGTAGAAAAAATTGATGGTCAGAATCAGTGTTTGAATTTGGATAATGGAGAGGAAATTACTTATTCAAAATTGGTATTAGCCGTAGGTTCTAAGTCAAATAAGTTTGGCTGGCCTGGGCAAGACCTCCCCGGTGTACAAGGGCTCTATAATTTACAAGATTTAGAGAATATAGAAAAAAGCTCAAAGGGGGCTAAGCGTGCCGTGATAGTAGGAGGCGGGCTGATCGGAGTAGAAATGGCAGAAATGCTACTAACTAGGGGCATAGCTGTTACCTTTTTAATTCGGGAAAAAGAATTTTGGGACATCGTCCTGCCGACAGAAGAGTCTCGTATGATTTCAAAACATATTAGAGAGCACCACGTTGACTTAAGGCTAGAAGAAGAGATGGATCGTATTGAGGCAGGTGCTGACGGTAGAGCTGCGAAAGTGATCACCAAAAAAGGGGAGGAGATCGACTGCCAGATTGTTGGTCTGACTGCCGGTGTTAGCCCGAATACTGACCGAATTAAAGAAACAGAAGGTTTGGATATAGAGCGGGGTATCATGATTAATGAATATTTCGAAACATCTTTACCCAATGTGTGGGCAGTTGGTGATTGTGCACAATTCCGTGAACCTCTTCCTGGGAGAAGGCCTATTGAGCAAGTATGGTATACAGGGAAGATGCAGGGTAAGTTTCTAGCAACTAATATAGCTGGAGAGAAGCGCCCGTATGATCCTGGGGTTTGGTGGAACTCAGCGAAGTTTTTCGATATAGAATATCAGACTTACGGAGATGTGTTAGCGAGTTTACCTGACGGGCAAATTTCGTTTTTCTGGCAATCTCCGACGAAGCATCAGTGTATACGTCTTAACTTTATGGATGATGAGAATAAGACGATCATTGGAGTTAACGTCTTTGGTATTCGCCATCGACATGAAGTGTGGGAGCACTGGATTAGTAATAAAGTTAGTGTGAAAGATGTATTGGAGTCTTTGTCGACAGCTAACTTTGATCCTGAATTTTTTAAACAGAACGAAGCCGATATTTTGGCTGAATGGAATCAGCAGTTTCCATCTCATTCTGTAAAACTGAAATCTAAAAAAGGTCTGTTTGGATCTTTGATGAAAACTTTAAACGTAAGATAATGATAGAAGAAAAATTAGTTAGAGAAAGTCACTCGATAGTTCCTCCGGATCCTCAGCTAGATGGCTGGCAAAAGTCAGGCTTAGGTGTTTTAGGGGTTGGGATAGCTTTGTTTTTTGTAGCTATATTGAACGGCTTCGATAGTCAGAGGAATGATGGTGTGTTTTATATCATGATTGGCTGTATGACTGTAGGTGGTCTAATCTATAGTTTGCGCACCCACCTTAAGCGTCCCGCAGGGATTCATAATAATGGTATTATGACGAATAGCGTTACCTCTCGTGGTATGTGGGGTTGGGTTTTAGGTATTGTTATTACTTCCATCTATACACTGTATTACTGGTTTCCTGAGAGTTTAGTTGGTTTAACTGTATTGTTTGATCCATTGAGCTTGATGATCAGGGGTAGAACAGCTGACGTTTGGTTTGTGTATGGTGGGTTGTATTCGTTGGCTGTTTTAGTGATGGGTGTTAAGGCCATTGTTAAATACCGCCATAGTAGGTATCAGATTGTTCGCACCTGTTCCATTATCTTCTGCCAGTTAGGTTTGGCATTTGTGTTTCCTTATGTTTTGCAGGGCTTTCATTCAGATTCATATTTTGCACCGAATTACTTCTGGCCGCTTTCTTATGAAATGTTGATGCCAGCTACTGTGGCTAAACATGGATCGATCGAGTCCATTGGTTTATTTATCGTGGGGTGGGGTATTATGATGTCATTTATAGCGACGCCTTTTCTAACCTATTACTTTGGTAAGCGTTGGTACTGCTCATGGGTTTGTGGCTGTGGTGGTTTAGCGAATACTGCAGGTGACTCATGGAGACAGAATTCTGATAAATCGTTAAAGGCGTGGAAGTTTGAGCGTATCTCTATTTATAGCGTCTTAGTTTTTGTAGCTATTATGACCATCGTAGTGTGGTCATACGTTCATAAAGGTTGGTTTTCTTTTGAGGTGAGTCTGTATTCGCTGTCATGGAAAAACGGTGGGTTTGAGTTTGGAACCCAAACAATGGCGTTTGGTGAAGCTCTTAAAAAGGTATATGGATTTTTGATAGGCTCTGCATTTGCAGGAGTTATAGGTGTAGGGTTTTATCCTATTATGGGAACACGGGTTTGGTGCCGATTTGGGTGTCCTCAGGCAGCGATCTTGGGCATTATCCAACGCTTTAAATCGCGCTTTCGTATTACGACTAATGGAAGCCAATGTATCTCATGTGGAAATTGCTCTACGTATTGTGAGATGGGCATAGACGTTCGATGGTATGCCCAGAGGGGGCAAGATATTGTGCGGGCTTCTTGTGTCGGCTGCGGTATGTGCTCAGCGGTATGCCCACGTGGTGTGCTTAATCTTGAAAATGGCCCATTAGAAAACCGCGCGGGCTATCAGATTGATTTGTTGAAGAGGTCAAAGTCGAAAAAAGATGTAAGCTGAATAGAGTAATGAATAAAAAAAAGATACATAAAGAAGGCCATCAGAACCTTGATGAGGCAGAGCGTAGTATCGTAGATGCTATTGGTCAGAGCCATCCTGATTGGAAAGATGAAAATGGGGAGTGTGTATCGTGTGTGTCATTATCACACGAGTTAGCAGACCCGACCCATATACCAGCTGAAATAGAAGCTGACGCTGCTGAAGGATTATAGAGAGGCTCTCTAGATACATTCATATTTAATATGAATGTATTATTGCGGTTACGACTCATGCATAGCATGCTTTTAGCATGTTAAAGATGAGTAAGGCGTTTGCGGTGCGTATGACTTTGTGGTCAGTGCTTGTGCTGTATATGCTGATGGACTTTTATCTTATTAACGGTCCTATGAAGAGAGAGCTTAGGCTGATGTTTCCTAATGAAGGAGACGAGCAGCAAGAGGCCTTACGCGATGGGATATGTGCGAAGGTTTATAATAAACCAATATACCAAGGCCAACTAGAGCGCAGACTGGTTGAGAATTTATGGCGTAGAGGGCGTAAGCTTGATCAAGTGAGTGAGTCTGAGATGATTATTCTCAAGCAGAAAGCTTTGAATGATTTGATAAATGAAGCCTTAGTAAGGGTGAAAGTTTGGGCAAATAAAAAAGAGGTTTCAGTTTCTGAAGCTGAAATCGATGCCGAGGTGGATAGTTTCAAAAATCGGTTCGATTCTCCCGAAGATTTAGAGCAGGCGATGAAAGCTCAGGGTATTGAGAGTCAGAAAGAATTACGATACAAGTTAGCAGCTAAACTAGAGCAGGAAAAATATGTGCTGAGTAAAATTCAAGCCGCCATTCATGTGAGCGATGAAGAGGCGAGAGCATGGTTTGAAGAGAATAAAGGAGATATGAATTTACCTGAGAGAAGGCGTGTTAAGCATATTTTCTTTGCCACATTAGATCGTGATTCAGATTTTGTGGGGGCGAGAGCAGGTGCTTATATGAAGCTGTTAAACAGCGGTGAAAGGGAGTTTGGGAAATTAGCTCTAGAAGTTAGCGAGGATGAACGGACGAAAAATAAAGCCGGTGATCTTAGCTGGATGACACGTGAGAGAGTGAGGCTAGTTCTTCCTGTTTTCGCTGATCAGGTTTTTTCAATGCCTGTCGGTGGACTAAGGCTTATTCAAAGCAAGATTGGTTGGCACATCGTTGAGGTGACGGAGATGAAGGAGGTTAGTGAATTGCCATATGAACAGGTTAAAGAGGAGGTGATAACCTCACTCCGGGATAGTCGTAAAAAGAATGCCATTAAGCTGTATAAGGATGGTTTACGACAAAGGGGAGCGAAACACGTGAAGGTATATGGGGATGTAGTTAACCAGCTTGATTTATGAAAGATTTGAATAAATATGTGGAATCACCAGAGGAGATGGTTGCCTTAGGTGAGGGACTGTCTCAGTCGCTCAAAGCGGGTGCTGTGATTGCCCTTAAAGGAGATTTAGGTGCTGGTAAAACGCACTTAACGAAAGGCCTGACAAGTGGTCTGGGGTGCGATGCAGAGGTGACAAGTCCTACGTTTTCTTTGGCTCACGAATATACTGGTGGTAGGTTGTCAGTTTTTCACTTTGATTTTTATAGAATGGAGAAAGAAGAGGAGGTGTTAGGCATTGGTTGGGATGAGTATTTAGATGCTGCAGATGAAGGCGGGGTAATTATTGTGGAATGGCCTGATAAGTTTTCATCTCTATTACCTGATTCTGCATTTTGGTTAGAAGTGCTTCATGAGGGTGCGGGGCGATTAGTGCAGAGTATACAAAGTAAGAAGTTGTGAGATTAAAACTTAGTATTGCATATGATGGTCGGCCGTATCGAGGTTGGGCGACTCAGCCGGAAGGCGGTTCAGTTCAGGATTGTATTGAGGCTGCTTTGGCTGAGGTTGCCAAAACGAAGATTAGGATTCACGGCTCTGGGAGAACGGACTCAGGTGTTCATGCTGAGGCTCAGGTGGCGCATTTTGATAGCCCATCGTCAATGACGATGAATCCCTATAACTGGGTTCCAGCTCTTAATACTAAATTGCCAGCTACGATCCGAGTTATAGATAGTGTAGAGGCTCATCCAGATTTCCATGCCCGCTTCTCTGCTAAGTCAAAAGTTTACACTTATGATTTGTGTATGCTTCCTGTTTTGCCCCCTATGTTGGCAGGTAGGGCGTGGCATCTGCCGAGGCAACTTGATTTAGTTAGTTTAGAGCAGGCGCTTGAGTTGATGGTTGGCGAGCGTGACTTTAGGGGTTTCGCTGCGAAGCGTGGTAATGAAACTAGTGAAACGAGCTATGTTAGGAGACTTTTCCGTTGTGATTTAGAAAGGACTGATACAGGCTATAGGATAACCTATCAGGGTGAGGGTTTTTTATATAAGATGGCTCGCCTGTTAACAGGTGCTGCGGTGTATACGGCTCAGGGGAGGTTGAGTTTAGCGGAGCTGGAAGCTATATTTAAAGTAGATGATATAGACCATGCTGCTATTAAGCGTTCGCCGTTTTGTTCGCCGCCAGATGGTTTGACACTGCATTCGGTAGATTACTGATAACGAAAAAAGCGCTATACCTGTGAAAGTATAGCGCTTTTTATAAGAAGTTTAACTTCTACTTTTAGTGAGCTTTACAGAACTCTTCAAAGCGTGAGAGGCCTTCATTAAGCACGTCTAGTGTTGTGCAGTAGCTGAGGCGGATACTGTTGTCGTTACCGAATGCGATACCAGGCACAGCAGCTACACGGTAGCGTGTAAGTAGTTTGTCACAGAGGTTTACTGACTGAAGTCCTAGTGGCGTTGTGTCTACTAGGCAGTAGAAAGCGCCTTTAGGCTCAACGACGTTAACGTTTGAGATTGCACTGAGGCGGTTGTATACAAATTGTCTACGAACATCGTATTCAGCTTTTAGGTCATTAATAAACTGCTTGTCGCCGGAGAGGGCTGCAAGTGCTCCGTGTTGAGCGAATGAAGTGGCGTTTGATGTGGTGTGACCTTGAATTTTTGCCATTGCCTTAGCGATGGGGGTTGGTGCAGCAGTGTAGCCTACACGCCAGCCAGTCATGGAATATGCTTTTGAGAAGCCGTTCACCGTGATGGTGAGGTCGTGGAGTTCTTTGCTGAGTGACGCGATGCTTACGTGCTTTGTGTCACCATAGACGAGGTGTTCGTATATCTCATCAGCTAGGATGATAATATCTTCATAGAGAGCGACTTCGCCGATAGCTCGTAGTTCGGCTTCAGTGTAGACTGATCCAGTTGGGTTACCAGGAGTGTTAAGGATGATCATTTTCGTGCGACCTGTCATGTGCTCTTCGAACTGCTCAGGTGTGATCTTCCAGTCGTTTTCAGCGGTGGTTTCCACGAATACTGGCTCAGCGCCAGCGAGGCGCACCATTTCAGGGTAGCTTACCCAGTATGGAGATGGGATGATGACTTCGTCACCTTCTTCGCAAACTGCTAGGATAGCGTTGAAACATGATTGTTTAGCACCACTGTTCACAATCACTTGTTCAGGGGTGTAGGTGATGTTGTTATCAGTTTTGAGCTTGTGGGCAATGGCTTCTCTAAGTTCAGGGACACCAGCTGCTGGTGTATACTTTGTTTTCCCTTCATTAAGGGCTGTGATGGCAGCTTCCTTGATGTAATCTGGAGTGTCTAGATCTGGCTCGCCGCCAGCTAATCCGTAAACTTCTTCACCGCGATCTTTCATCGCTTTCGTTTGATTGGTGATAGATAGAGTGAGAGAAGGGCTTACCTTGTCAATGCGTGATGAGATGGATTCCATGGTGAAAATAATATTGGTTCCCGAACGGAAGCAACTGTGATTTTCACGCACACTTCCGCTCGTGTGACTGGTAAAGTAATTATCTTATGATCGGTCTGATGCAAGCCTAATGGTCAGATGGAGGTATGATTTTATCTTTTATGATTTTTTAAAACCACGTGCGGTCATCCATTTGCCTTTGTTGATAACTTCGGTGAATTCGAAATGACTTTTTTCTGCAATGATACGGGTCTCTTCCCACTGTTCTTTGAGTATCCCTGAGATGATGATGTGGCCATCAGGTTTGATTGTTTTTGCGATAGTGGGGAATGCTTTTTGGAGAATGGTAGAAAACATATTAGCAACGACGACGTCCCATTGACGCTCAGGGGTCCATTTTAAAACATCAGAATCTGCCATAGTCACGTGTTTGACTTTATTGCGTTTTACGTTTCTGAGAGCGACCTTAACAGCCTCTGGGTCAAAATCCATCCCGTGGCAGGTATCAGCGCCGAGCATCTTGCCAGCTATTGCTATAACGCCACTACCGGTGCCTAGGTCGAGGAGTTCCCAGTTGGTGTTTTTTCTCTCTTTAGCGATGTCTACGAGGAGTCGCATACAGGTCGATGTGGTGGCGTGATCACCTGTGCCAAATGCCATATCAGCAGGGATTTGGATAATGTGCCTGCCTGGAAATTTTTTTGCATGTGTTTCGCGGGCGTCGTCTTCCCTGTTCCCGATGATAATAATCGAGCTGCGAATTTTTATAGGTTTATGCTTGGCCTCTGCCATGGAGGCCCAGTTCTTATGAACGAGTTTTCTGATGCTTCCTCCGAATTGCTTCTGGATGGCGGTAGCTTCTTTTTCTGTTTCAGTGTAAACTTCTACGCGAATTGTTTTATTCGTTTTTAGTTTAGAGATGACGGTATTAGGGTTTCCATGAAAACGATCTTCCCATGCATCCATCCACTTCGCTCCTGATAACTTTGACCATATCCACATGAGCGGTATTAGATATTAAAAGAGTAGTAATGTAGCTACTAAAAATGACGATATAGTGATTTAAGTCATTTTTTCGCCGCATTTTCTGCAATAAGCGGCATCCATGAGGTGGCCATGAGCGCCACAACCAGGGCAGGCGTCTGTAGTTTCATCAGGCCTCATAGCTTCACGAACCATATCGCCAGCTACGATTCCAGTAGGGACAGCGATAATGGCGTAGCCTGCCAAGACCATAAATGAGGTGATCATTTGACCTAATACGGTTTGCACAGTGATGTCGCCATATCCAACGGTAGTGATCGATATGATCGCGTAATAGATGCTGATGGGGATACTGGTGAAGGCGGTGCCTTCTGTGCCACTTTCTACAATAAATACGAGTGTGCCGGCGATGATGGCAAATATAAGAACGGCAAAGAAGAAGACTGTTATCTTAGGGCTGGCAGCTCTGAGCCCTCTCATGATGGTGTCGGCGCCTCGAACATGAGAGACCATTTTTAAAACGCGGAACATTCTCAGTAAGCGGAGAAGTCTGATGACCGCGAAATGGTTACTTCCTGCAAAAATGAGGGCGAGGTAGCTAGGTAGGCAAGATAAGAGGTCTACTATACCGTAAAAGCTAAAAATATAACCGAGGGGCTTTCTTACTAACCAGATACGGAGAAAGTATTCTACGGAAAATAGAATGGTGAATATCCATTCAGCCGCTACTAGTAGGTGGCCATATTTGAGATGGATCCAGCCAACGCTCTCAAGCATTACCGCCAGAACGCTGAGGGCAATTGAGCAGAGGAGCACAATGTCGAACACTCTGCCTGTAGGTGTTTCGGCTTCAAACACGATTTCCCAAATCAACTCCTTGAACGACTCTTTACTGTGGTCTGATGGGGTGTGTTTGTGTGACTTCATCATTACCAGCATGCAAAGATGAGCCTAAGTTGTCAATTGATGCTTAGTTCTGATAGTTCGGTTCTCTTTTTATTTAAAATAATCATTATTTTTTACTGGCGATTTAGCTTCTATGTGGAAGAGTTCTATTCAATACGTGACGTGCGCTGTAACGCGCTTCTTACGAAGAAACATACATATAACCAAATGAGTAAATTGATAAAACAGTATATGATGGCAGCTGCACTAGGTCTCGCTAGTCCATTAGTTGCTGAACAAAAAAACATGGACGAGTTGTGGGGCGAGAATAAAACAAAGTATCTGGTTGAAGGTTCTGAAAGAGGGAAGCTTTTCTCAGAAGGTAATTATGCAATGTTTGTTCACTGGGGTTTATATTCGAACCTAGCTAATAAGGTAGATGGTAAAACTTACTATGGGATAGGTGAGTGGATTATGAATCCTCGTATGGCTAATATTCCACCAGAAGAATATAAAAAATTAGCTGAGTCATTTAATCCAGTAAAATTTAATGCAAAAGAGATCGTTCAGCTAGCTAAAGATGCGGGCATGAAGTATGTAGTTATCACTAGTAAGCACCATGACGGTTTTGCTATGTATGACTCACAATGCAGTGATTTTAATGTCGTGGATGCAACTCCATACAAGCTAGATCCGATGAAGGAGTTAGCTGCTGCCTGTAAAGAACTTGGTGTGGGACTTGGTTTTTATTACTCACATAACCAAGACTGGACATTCCCTGGTGGAAATGGAGGTCCTGAAAAAGATGCAGATGGCAATGCTGCAGATTTCGATGATTATTTCAAAAATAAGTGTCTGCCTCAGGTAGAAGAAATTACAACTGGATACGGGCCAATTGAATTAGTGTGGTTTGATACCCCAGGTGATATGCCTAAGCATTATGTAGAGCAGCTTATCGATGTAGTCCGTAAGAATCAACCAAAAGCAATGGTTTCTGGTAGGGCTGGTCACGGGCTAGGTGATTACCAATCTCTTGGTGATATGGAAGTGCCAAATGTAAACGTTGATGGGCTTTGGGAAGCAGTTGATACAACAAATGACTCATGGGCGTATGCTTGGTATGATGAAAATTGGAAAACTCCTGAAGAGATCTTGCACCGTGTAGTAGCTTGCGTGGGCCGAGGTGGTACTTACATGCTTAATATAGGGCCTCGTGGAGACGGATCGGTCCCTCAGAGAGCTATTGATGCATTACGTGATTCTGGTGCATGGATTCATAAATACCCACAGGTTGTCTACGGAGCTGATCCATCACCTTGGGGAAATAAGTTCCCATGGGGAGATGTTACAGTGAAGGAAAACAAACTTTTCCTCACAGTTTTCGACTGGCCTAGAAATGGCGAGTTATGGCTGCCTGGTTTAAAGACTGATATTGAATCAGCTCGTATACTTAAGGGCGCTGATGGAGAAAGTATCAAATTTTCTAAAGAAGGCACATGGACACGCTTAGAGTTACCATTACAAGTACCTGAAAAGCTTGCTTCTGTTATCGAAATAAACCTTGCGGCTAAGGCAGATGTAGATCCTTGTCATGCTATTGACCCTGAAATGGGCATAGAGATACTTGCTGAGGTAGCTGCTGTAGAAGGTGGCGCTGAAGTTGAGGCGAGAAGGTGGATGGAGAAGTTCGGTGAGTGGAAAGCTGTTCATCAAGCTGTTGGCTGGGCCGATGGTGGTAAAGTTAGCTGGGAAGTTGAAGTAAAAGACGCTGGAACTTATATGGTAGGATTAAACTACAGAGGTGAGGGAAGGTTAGTCTGGCAAGTTTCCATAGAAGGCGGCGAGACAATCGAAAATCAGCAGAATTCATCTCATAACTACCAAGAGTTTCCAATAGGTTGGATGGATTTTCCGAAAGCAGGTCGCTATAAAGTCAGTGTATCATGCACAGATGGTAATGTTAAATCAGCTGGTCTTAAATCAATTACATTAAAAAAGCTTACTAAATAGTTAGTTCTATTAGTTGATCATTCATAACGCCCGCCGCTCTTGTAGTGACGGGCGTTTTTGTTTTTAGAGCTGTTTTATATAAAATTTGTCTAAAAGTAATATATCCACTTGCGAAAAGCATGATTTTGAGCAGCATCTCGGCTATGCGTCTATATAGCACAAACAGCCCTGATGAATTTGTAGATTTTGGAGAAGCAGTGCTTCGCTCGCTACCTGCAGATAATGGTCTATACATGCCTGAGCATATTCCTGCACTAAGTGAGGCTTTTTGGGAAAAATGGCAGTCAATGAGTTTTCGGGAAATGGCATTCCAGATTATTTCGACTTTGCTACAAGGGGCTATTCCAGAAGATGCCTTGAGGGAGATTATAGATGAAGGCTTGGATTTCCCTGCGCCGATGCACAAGCTTGACGATAACCGTTATATATTAGAGCTGTTTCATGGCCCAACCTTGGCGTTTAAGGATTTTGGTGCGCGTTTTATGGCTCGAGTAATGGCCTGGTTGACTAGAAATGATGAGCAGGAGTTAACTGTTTTGGTAGCGACTTCAGGCGATACAGGTGGGGCAGTGGCTAGTGCTTTTTACAAAGTCCCAGGTGCACGTGTTGTTATTTTATATCCATCAGGTGGTGTAAGTGACCTGCAGGAAAAACAGCTAACAACTTTGGGTGAAAATATCACGGCCATCGAGGTCGATGGGAGCTTTGATGACTGTCAGCGTATGGTTAAAACAGCCTTTTTAAATAAAGGTGTTTCGAAAGCATGTAATCTCACGTCGGCAAATTCGATTAATATCTCACGTTTGATTCCACAAATGCTTTATTACTTTGAGGCAGCTAGGAATTTAGATCGGGCGCCAATATTTGTTATACCTAGTGGTAATTTTGGTAATTTATCGGCGCTATTGATCGCTAGAAAGATGGGGTTGCAGACAGGGAAAATTATTGCAGCTACCAATGCAAATGATGTTGTCCCTGAATATTTATTAACGGCTGAGTATAAACCTCGCCCATCTGTGCCTACTATATCAAATGCTATGGATGTTGCCGCACCGAGTAACTTTGCTCGTATGCAAGAGTTGTTTGGGAATCAGTGGGAAGCTATGAAAGATACGATACAAGGGTATTCAGCTGATGATGAGCAGACCTTAGCTGCTGTGAAAAAGGTATATGATGACTATAGTTATGTGATCGACCCTCATGGAGCTATTGGTTATTTAGCAGCTGAAGATTGGATTTCTTCTGATGAGGCGACTGAAAATGATCGGCTGGTTATTCTAGAGACAGCACACCCTTCTAAATTTATAGATACCATGACTGATGCGTTAGGAGAGGGTGTTGTATCTATTCCAGAGCGTTTAGCTTGCCTGAAAAACGAGCTTAAGGTTTCTGTGAAAATGGCAGCTGACGCCGATGGTTTAATGTCTTGGCTTTTGAAGCATTAATTCTTTTGTTATTTATTAGTTAGGTTTATAAAGTTTCACCCCGTTAATTGTATGGCGTTATGGGGGGTATGAGAAGTGAACTAATCTAGATAAATAGAAGAAAATTTTAAAATTTACTTGCCCTAATGTAGTTAAGTCACTTAGATGTAATCAATAGCAACGTTTCCATCTATATATTTGGGCAAAAGTAATAGATACACAATAAACAAATTTAAAATAAACCTCATGAAAATAAATATCAAACATTCTATATTGGCATCATTAATGATTGCTGTAGTGCCGGTATCGGCTGGGACTAAGTGTCTTACGGCTTACAATGACACTATCAAAGCAGTGGCTGCAAATAAGTCCAGCGTGCTTGAACTAGTAAGCGCAGGGGTAGCTCAGAATGAGTCATGTGCTTGTGAGATTGTTAAAGCAGCTATTGTGGCATCAGATGCTAATAAGCATAAAGTTGGCCAAATTGTTGATGCAGCTATCACTTCTGCACCTAGTAAAATCCGCGTTATCGGACAGTGTGCAGTTGCCGTCGCTCCAGACGCTCATAGTCAAGTTCAAGATGTGGTAAACCGTCACACAGGAAATTCTAATACAGAGTCTTACTCAAGTGATTATAGCGCTAAGGGCGGTTCAGATGATTTCAGCGGTAAAGGCGGTCGTGCAGCAAATGATAATTCAACCCCTCCATCAGCATCAAATAACCCATTGGATTTCCCAGGGGCAGCTTTAGGCGGTAAT
>CAYNLE010000001.1:17914-37550 GCA_964397975.1 uncultured Verrucomicrobiales bacterium
CCCAGGGGCAGCTTTAGGCGGTAATTTAGGCGGTAATAGCGGCGGTAATAGCGGCTTTGCTGGTCCTGCACTAGGTCAGCCAGGTGGTAGCGTTCTTGTTCCTAGCACTTTTCAGGTGATACCTCCGACTTTGGGACCTCCGACTGGAGCTCCAATTGGGACGCCGCCAGTAGCAACAGAAGAATAAATTATTTATACAATTAGTAGAAAATATATATTTATATGAAAAAACAATTTATTTCAGGTTCTGTATTATTAGCATCTATTGGTAGTATCGCTGCTCAAGGTTTATATGATATAGCTCCAAATATTGACGCCCAAGAGAGTTTGCCAATCAAATGGACGGCAGGTTTTAATGTGGGTTGGGATGATAACTTCGCTGCTCTTTCTGGTCAAGATGAGTCAATTGCATTTGCGCATGCATACATTGGCGCTTCACTAGTTAATATTACACCTCAGACTACATGGGATGTTTATGCCAATGTTGGCGCTCGCGTTAATATCGACGCTCCTAGCAACATAGGTGACGATGTGGATCCACAGTTTCGTCTTGGCTTTAACTGGGCTCACCGTGTGAGTGAAAGATTACGTTTCAGTAGTCGTAACCATGTTGGGTATGAGACTGAGCCAGATTTCGACACAGGATTTGGTGGAGACAGTGCAGCTGGTCAATACTTTGTTTATAGTTCAGATAATGCAGTAGGATACCGATGGACTGAAAGACTAGCTACTTATACAGGTGTTAGGTTTAATGGTATTATCTTTGAAGAGGATTTTTTCGAAGATAATGACCGATTTATATACGGTTTTTATAACAATTTCCGTTACAGTCTAAATCAACAGACAGTACTAACACTTGGGTATCGTTACTCTAGAACTAGTACAGAAGGTTCAGCGGGAGATTCTACTAACCAGTTTATTACAGGTGGAGTTGAGCATCGTTTCAGTCCTACTTCTGTATTAACTCTTAGAGCAGGAACACAGATACGTGATGTTGATGGAGGTGACTCTAGCACAAACCCTTTTATAGAGGGAGCTCTTAGAACACAACTGTCAGAGAGATTTAGTATAAGATCTTTCGTAAGATATAGTGTTGAAGATTTTGGAAGTAGCTTCGAGGGTTTCACTTTTGACACAAATAGAGCCCTTCGTTTTGGTGTGACGGGTAATTATCAAGTATCTCCAAAGCTGTCAGTTCATGGAGGTGTTAATTACATTAGAACAGAATTTGAAGATGGTCGAAGTGTGGTAGGCGGTCCTGATCCTAGTGATTTCGACCAAGATGTCATAAATCTTAATGCAGGTTTTTCATATGCAATTAGAAACGGACTTTTCCTAACCGGTAACTATAACTGGACTGAAAGTGATTCTGATGAAGGCTTTAGATCTTTTAATAGAAATAGAGCCTCATTAGGGGTTCGAGTTGATTTCTAATTTTTATATCTACTTATAACTATCAAAGCCATTACGATGATGATCATCGTAATGGCTTTTAAGTATTTATACTTAAAAATATTTTAATAAATTCCAAATTTTTCCATAAATTTAATCAATGCAATCTCAAAGCGTTAGTCCTACAGAAGCTAATTTACATGCCATAGATTACTGGCAGGTTTTAAAAAACAGATACGGTGTTATCTTTCTAACATTTTTGTTAGTGTTTTTTGCGGCATTAATTGTTACACATGTGATGCCGAAAAAATATGAGAGTAAAGCTCTTGTTGAAGTTCGTCCAATTCAGAATCAGGAAACGACAGTCTTGAGAGCCAATAGTAATAGCCCATTAATGACCCGTCAATTTTTGACAACACAATTTGAAATTATTTTAGCAGCAAAGACTCTTGAGCGAGCCGTTGAGAAGATCCAGCTAGATAAGCATTGGGATATGGAAAAGGAGGATGTTCTTCGCGTTTTAAAGGGTATCGTAAGTACTAACCAGCTCCGAGGGACGGACCTTATTGAAATAATAGTTAGGCACAGAAATAAAGCTGACGCTAAGGCTGTTGCGACAGCAGTATACGCAGCATATGAAGAGTATAGGAAAGAGCTCGAGTTATCACAGCGAGAGGGCGCTCTTGATGCGATTTCTATACAGCTTGAGCAGAAAAAAGATCGAGTTACTCTCATGAAAAAGAGGCTCATTGATATAGCTGAAAAGCTTAACGTCGTTTATATTGATACAGAAAGGGGGGGGCAAACTCAGGGGATTAATACCAACTTAATTGATATTTCAAAAGAGCAGTTGTATGAATTAGAGAAAGATTATAAAGATGTTAATAATAGACTCCAAAAACTTCTCGATGTTCAAGAAGAAGATCTAATAGGTGTAGCTGCAAGTTTGCCAGATGTTGGATTCAGGCAGGCATATGATGCCTTAGAATTGGCTAAGACTGATTTGGGAATATCTCAGGCATCGGGCTTAGGTAATAAGCACCCTAATGTAGTGGCGTCCCGTAATAGAATTGCTGATATGACAGCTGGGTTGGCTGAACGTGCGAAACAAATTAGAAAAGGTTTAACTTTTGAGCTGGCGACACTGGAAAGTCAGCTCAAAAACATGCGATCCACAGTTGATCGTGAAATTGATAAAGGAACCGAAAAGTCTCGTGAAATACAAGAATACACAACGGCTCTCAAAGAATATGATAATGAATTTGCTCAAAAAGATGCTATGCAACTTCAATACGATCTTGAGAAGAGTAATTTAGCATTACCGATCACCAATATCATTGTACATGAGACACCAAAGATTTCGAATAGACCAGTAAGCCCTAATGTAACTTTAAACTTAGCATTGGGCGTAGTTGTTGGTTTAGCATTCGGTGTAGGTATAGCATTTGCCCTTGAGCTACTAGATACTTCAGTAAAAGGTCTTGAAGACGTTGAGAAATTTTTAGGTGTTCCTGTTCTGGCTGTGATCCCTAAAGAGGTAGGAATTTTGCACAGAGAAAATGGCATGAGTCCTGATGCTGAGGCATATAGGATATTACGTACTAATATAGAGTTTAATCGCAATAACCCTGAAGATAATGCTATTAGTGTTGTTTCGGGAGGTGCTGGTGAGGGTAAGTCAACGACAATCACAAACCTTGCCTATATTTGTGCACAGGGTGGATATACGACTTTGATTATTGATGCTGATCTTCGTCGTCCGCGTCTACATACCTTTTTTGATATTAATAACTCAGTAGGATTAACTAATTACCTTACGACAGATCTTCTTTTAGAAGACGTTGTTTTGAAGACGCCAGTAGAAAATCTTTTCTTTATGGCCTCAGGTATTTTGCCAAGTGATGCTGCAGGTATATTGAACTCACGTAGAATGTCTGAATTAATGACAGAGGTTAAAGGTAGATTCGATTTAGTATTTGTTGATTCCCCTCCGATATTAGGTGTTAGTGACGCATCTGTGGTCGCAAGTGAGGTAGACCATACGATGATTGTTATTCAGCACCGTAAGCTGCCTAAGGCAATGATTCTGAGAGTTAAACAAGCGGTGGAGAATGTTGGTGGAAATGTAATAGGTGCAGTTTTGAATAATGTGGATGTAAAAAGTGATAGCCAATATCAATATTATACGAGCTATTACAGTTATTACTCTCCTACGACAGGTGAGGAAGCTCCGAAAAAATCGAAAAACGAATCGAGCCAACTAGCGTCGAACTCCAAAAAAGGGGTTGATGCAGGTGAAGATCTCTACTAAGTATAATTATTATGAAAATTTTCAGGTTAACACATATAATATGTGCATTATTGATGTATACATCAGTATCAAGCGCTTTTGCTCAGACTATTTCATCTAATTCTATTATTCGTATCAGTATTAAAGCGGTGCCACCTGCTGAGCAGGCGATGATAGCAGATAGCTATAAAGTAGATGGAAGTGGTTATATTAAGCTGCCGTTACTAGCTGAGCGGATTAAGGCGAGCGGTTTATCAGGCGCTTCGTTATCAAGAAAAATAGAAGCAGCATACAGAGCAGCTGAAATTTATAATAACCCACACATCAATGTCATTACGGCAAAGGATGAGGCGGGGGAGCAGATTGATGCTAAGATTGTGAGTATTGGTGGATTTGTGGGCAGACCTGGGCCTGTAGCCTATTCTAGAGGGATGACTTTGTTTCAGGCTGTGACCGCCGCTGGTGGGGCGAATGCTTTTGGTTCTATAAAAAGGGTAGAGCTATTTAGGAATGGTAAAAAGTATGTATATAATCTTAAGGACCCTAAAGATATGGCTGTTCCGGTTTACCCTGGAGATACACTTAATGTTCCGCAGAAAAAGCTGTTTGAGTAATACAGCCTTTAATTTTACTAAAGCTCTACATCATCATGTGTAGAGCTTTTTTATTTAAGGGATAGCGACTCAGCTTATTCAGAGTGCCTTGCGAGGAACTCGTCAGTGGCCTCGTTGTAAGCTTTGCTCGCGGCACCTCTAGGATCATGTTCATAGATCGTTTTACCGTGACTAGGAGCCTCTCCTATTCGAATAGATCGCCTGATGACAGTCTTGTAGAGCTGCTCTGGGAAATAGTTTCCGACCTCTTCGATGACTTGACGTGAAAGGTTTGTGCGGCTGTCGAACATCGTCATGAGAATACCTTCAAGAACGAGATTAGGATTCGCTCCAGAATCTCTGACCTGCTCAATCACCTGAGCTATTTTTGCTAAGCCCTCTAGTCCAAACCATTCGCACTGAAGTGGAATGAGTATTTCGTCAGAGGCTGCTAATGCTGATGTCATCAGTACGCCAAGAGACGGCGGGGTGTCTAGTAGACAGTAATCGTAGAGGTTCTTTCCTTTTAATTCTTTAAGAACAGTATCCAAGCGAACGAGATGGTCATCCATTCGTGCTAGTTCTATTTCTACCCCAGCTAAGTCCATACCGGAGGGTATCAGCGAAAGGTTTTCGATACGTGACGGCATGATTTTTTCCGTGATGGAAGCTTGCCCTATCAGAGGGTAATACATACTAGCTTCACCATCGGGCTCATGACCAATACCACTGGTAGCATTAGCTTGTGGGTCTAGGTCGATCAGGAGTACTCTCTTGCCGCGTGCGGCTAAACCAGCAGAGAGGTTTATGCTAGTAGTAGTTTTCCCTACCCCTCCTTTTTGATTAGCGATTGCGATAGTTTTCATATTTCAAAAATATACATCGGTTGACTAACCCCGTGTCTAGAAAAGACCATGCACGATATATTAAATAGACCCAATATAAAAATAGAGAACTTGTATGACTCTATCTGTCTGAATATGAAGTAGCTGGCTTTCGGAGAAAAGTTACCGGATAAAAAATGGAGATCACAGAACAATGGGTAGGTAAGGCGGCTGGAGGGCGAGTGTTAAAGGATGCCCGTAACCTGGTGCGTCTGGGGAAGGTGCTAAAGGTGAAAGAAACCGAAGGCACGTTTCAGGGTGAGTTAGCCGGAGCAAAACGCTCAATGAAGGTAGTCGTAAAGGTAATCAGTCCAACGCATGTAAAAAATCTATGCAATTGCTCGATGAGTCGAGCAACGGGGGCAATGTGTGAACACGCAGCCGCTATTTTGTTAGCAAGTATTTCTAAACCTCCCGCAGAAAGCGCAGCTCAGATCGGTCCTAGAAAAAAGTCGAGTGTAGCTGGGAAATATGACGCTTCTCAGGAGTTACAAGTTTTAGATGTCAGCCTGTCACCCAAGTTTCCTTACGAGGGTGTTCGTGCTGTGCAGTTACGCCGTGCTAAGAAAGAGGATGGGCTGGATGCTGATTATACTTTGGCTGGTTGGATGCTTCAGAATGTGGGGAAGGTGGATACTACGATGCTATCCTTACCTGAGGGTAAAGTGAGCAGTTTTTATCGTGCGATTAGTGGTCATGCTAGGATACGAAAAGGTAATGATCGTGTTCAGCTTGAGTCAGGTGTTCTGAGGCCGATACTTGAGTTAGAGCTTGATCCTGACTCTCCGAGTTTACTTTGGTTAAAGTTAGCAGAAGGCCAAGAGGGGCTAATCCAGTTAGGCGATTGTTTAGCTGCATGGGATGATGCAGCTAGTGTGCTTTGTATTTCAAAGACCAATAGCTCTAAGCTGGCAGGGTTAATAGCTGTATCTGATTTGTTAGCAGGTGATTGGTTGCAGGTTGAAGCACGTGATTTTGTTCAGTCATTAGCCTTGTGGGCGCAGTCGTTTTATTTACCTGAGAACTATGGCGGGTTATCTGTTAGGGAGGCTGCGCCTAGTATTGAGCTTGAGATATCAGGATCTGGTCGAGCTCTTCAGGCGCAGTTGTTTGCGGTCTATGGTGACCAGATACGTATACCTCTGGATACCAATGTGACTGAATATGAAGGTTTTCCGATTGAGTCTAGTGAGCGAGGGGTGTGGTTACTACGAAATGTAGAAGCTGAGCATGTAGCACACAGGGCGATGATGAGGGCGGGCTTTGAGATGATGGAGGGTTCTAGCCTTATGTTTCTTAGAGGTGAAGATGATGTGATTGAGTTTTTGACCTGTGTGGTGCCTAGTTTACGTGAAAAATGGACGGTCCATACTGAGGAGAAGCTTACCCGTGTGGCTTCACGCTTAGGGAGGATTGTTCCTAATATTTCTATTAAGGGTCAGGGGGCTGAAGGTGCTGGTCATCGTGTCGCTGGTAGCGGCACTGACTGGTTGGCATGTGATGTTACTTGGCAGTGTGAAGATCAGGTATTGGACCGTAATTCTGTAAGAAGGCTACTTCAGTCGGGTAACCGGACTATTAACCTTAAAAATGGTAAAAAGGCAGTTATATCAGAGTTCGATGCTAATGTAATGGAGGGATTTTTGTTGGATACAGATCCTAGACAAGAAGCAGGTAACTTTTATTTTTCAGCGCAACAAGCTCCTTATATCAAGCGTTTACGGGCTTATTACGGTGAGGACTCAGTGGAGGAGAATATTGATGTTCCGAGTTTGCCTGTAGGTATTAATGGGGTAGTTAGAGACTATCAGCGAGAGGGTATTTCATGGCTTTATCAGAGAGCTGTTAGTGAAGGTGGAGCTTTACTAGCAGATGATATGGGTTTGGGTAAGACTCTTCAGTCATTGGCTTTTATATCGTTATGGGGTGAGCATGCGCCTAAGGAAATAAAAGGGCCCGCTCTCGTGGTGTGTCCTGCTACCCTTGTGGGTAACTGGAGAGATGAGGCTGCTAAATTTTTTCCGGATTTAAAGGTGGTGGTGATGTATGGTGCTCGTCGTTCTCAATATATTGATGATATTGAGAAGGCTGATATTGTGATTACTAGTTATGCTTTGCTAGACAGGGATATAGATATTTATAAAAACCAATCAGTCAAAGCTGTTTTGTTAGATGAGGCGAGTGCCATTAGAAACCCTGATACACTTGCTGCAAAAGCGGTGCGTAAAATAGAGTCACCTATGCGGGTCGCTATTACGGGAACACCTGTTGAGAACAGTGTGCGTGATTTATGGTCGATCTATCAGTTTATACTACCTGGTTATCTGGGTACAAGAGATGAGTTTAAGCAGCGTTATGAGGTGCCATGCGGCGGTGAAGTTCCTGATATGGGAGCTATGCAGCGATTACGCTGGCGCACGGGCCCATTTATGCTGAGGAGGACTAAGTCACTGGTGGCGAAGGATTTACCGCCAAAGGTGGAAAGCATTATATGGTGTGACCCATCGAAAGAGCAAAAAGAGCACTATGAAGGTATTCTCCGGCACGGCTCTGAGCAGGTGAACGAGTTGCGCTCTAGCTCAAGTGGTCGTGGGAGTGCACGTATGCAGATGCTAACTGTGTTACTTCGCTTAAGGCAGAGCTGCTGTGACCTTCGTCTACTTGATTCTGAGCTTGAAGGGATGGCTCTAGCTGAAATGTCTGCAAAACTAGTAAGGTTATTAGAGCTACTAGATGAGGCTCAGCGGGGTGGGCATCGAGTGTTAGTTTTCAGTCAATTTACATCGATGTTATCACTGATTCGTCATGAGCTGGATGATGCGTCACTGGATTACTGTTACTTAGACGGTTCTACTCGTGACCGTTCAGCGGAGGTAGATCGTTTTCAGGATCCTGATGGCCCCCCTGTATTCTTGATTAGTTTAAAGGCTGGAGGATACGGGCTGACCTTGACTGCCGCTGATACGGTTGTTTTATTTGATCCTTGGTGGAACCCTGCAGTCGAAGCGCAGGCAGCTGATCGTATTCACCGGATTGGGCAGACTAAGCCCTCTATGATCTATAAATTTATCACAAGGGGAACTGTAGAGGAGAAAATCTTACGTCTCCAGGAAAAGAAGAAGAGTATTATCAGTGCTGCTACTGGCGATATCGAGGATGATAATGCACCTGTAATGAGTGGCTTGAGTGAAGATGAGCTATTATCGTTACTTGAGCTTACGTAGTGAAAGTTATCCAAATAAAAAAGCCAAGGTGGGTGAGACCTTGGCTTTTTTATAAAAAATGAAATTGGTATTTAACTTAACCGCCAATGTCAGTACGTCCTGAAAGCGTTGCGCCCTCTTCCATACTAAGCATTTTAGTTTTGATATCTCCCTCAAGGCGTGAGTTTGGCTTAAGTTCACAGCGATCAGATGTGATTGTTCCTTCTACTTTGCCGAAGAGTTTTACTTCGCCAGCTTTGATATTACCTTTGATAGCAGCATTCTCACCGATAGTGACCTTACCTTTATCTGATAAGATTTCGCCGTCTACTTTACCATCAATGACCATGTCATTACTGAATTTGATAGAACCTGTAATTTCGATTCCACTTGCGAGAACATTAGTTGCATTAGCCATAAGTATGATGATTTTGCCTAAGAGAATTGGCTTGGCAACCAAACAATGATTTTTTTTACCCTTAGTCGGCAGTTCAGCTAATATTAGCGCCTCTCTTTTATGAGGTCATTGATATCAATGGGTTTTTCACTGAGTGTTGTCGCGATGACACTACTTGGGATAATGTATGTTTTGATTCTACTAGCTCGTGCTATACAGAGGCCTAAAGGTTTTCCGTCCAGATTGACTACTGTGGCTCCTGTATCGTTTCTCTCTATCGCCATATCTGTCTGAATGATTTGTGGAAAGTTAGTTCTTATATAGTTTAGGTTAGCCCCCATCTTCTCCATGGTGTCCATCCGCTGACTTATTCCTGTGGGCTTATCTTGCCTTGAACCTAGGGTAGCCGTTGCAGTCTTTAATTCACCCCCTCGTTTGTAGCTAATTTTTATTTCTGATCCAGCTGGAAGGCTTTGTAAAAGGTGAGTTGTTTCTTTGTAGCCAGAGATCTTTTGTCCATTAATTGAGATCAATATATCATTTGCTTGTAAGTTTGCTTTTTCAGCTGCTGAATTAGATTCAATTCGATCTAAGAGAACGCCTTCGTTGAGCTCTTGGGGGCTGATTTGTACACCGAGAAAACCTCTGTTTTTGATGAGAAGGCTGCGCTTTTTGACACTAACCACTCCAAAGCCTTCTGCTTGTCCATCTTGTCTTACTAAGCTGATAAAGTCTCCCAGTTTGGGCGGTTTTATTTGTTTAGAAAAATCAATTGATGGTAAAGACGGCTTATTATTAGGTAGAGATAAGAGAGCTAAGTCGTGCTCGGGATAAGCTCCGATAATACGTGTGCGATATTCTTTTTTATCGGGAGTGACGATACTAAGTTTAGCCCGTGATAGAGCGATTTCACTTAGTTTAGTAAGAATAGCCTGCTGTGAGCCATCATATGAGGTTGTTACTACAGTTCCGAATGCAATTCGGTCACTTCCGAAGTATACCGCAACCGTGCTTTTTGAAGCTTCGCTCAGAGTAGGTTGAACAGCGGAAAAAATATCGACGGCTTGTTTTTTAAGATTGGTTACTTCCTGTCTAGTAAGTTCAGCATAGGGATTTTCAGCTCTATTCTGGGTGTATTGTGCCTGTAAAGGCATTGTTATACTATATAAGCATAAACTTGCCATGTATCGAAATAGGGACTTCATTATGAGGGAGTTATCGTTTGAGTAAGTTATTAATATGGTCTCGGCGGCTTAGCTTCACTGCAAAGCTATGGTTTCTACCGTCTCGTAAAACATGCACATTAATGGTGTCACTGGGTGAGTAGTTAGCTATTTCTCTGTGAAGCCTTTGAGTATTAATGATTTCTTCGTCGTTAATTTTTTTAATAATATCATCTCGTTGTAGGCCAGCAGCATCTGCAGGTCCATTAGGAACAACGCCTCGAATGAATACTCCGTATTGTGAGTGGAAACCGGTTTCAATACCGATGACTGGAGAGTCACCTTGGTAGAAGCTATACTCGCCTAAAGTTCCCCAGATTTTGCCAGCAAGTAGCTTTTCCCAGTCTTGCTGAAAACCAGTAAGCCCTGCATGGTAATTTGAGCTAATGGATTCTTTGATGAATGAGTGTATACCTATTAGTTTACCATCCAGGTCGAATAAAGGACCGCCACTATCACCGCCGATGATAGAACAGTCTGTGCTGAAAAAGTGGTTGTCAGATTTACTAATCACTCTGCCAAACCTGACAGGAGGTGTTCGCGTGGGATCGTAGCCGCTAGGATGCCCTAATGCTACAACAAGGTCACTTATTACAAGGTCTTTTGAATTCCCAATTTTCACATGTGGCCAGCCTCCAGCTGGAGGAGTATCAATAATTTTTAACATTGCAGAGTCTCGAGAGTAATGAGCTCCTATGACTTTTGCTTTGGCTAGTTTTCCGTTTGGGAAAATGAGTTCTATTTCCCTAAGGGTTCTACGTTTATCTACCTGTACTACATGGGCTGCTGTGAGCACAATGCCATCCTTGCTTACGATGACACCGCTGCCAGACGCACCATTTTCGGTCGAGTAAAGGGATACAGTGGCTGGTAAGACTTTCTCCACCACGGAGTGCACTTTTTTCTGAATCTCTTTAAGGTCGGAGAGGTTTTCTATCGAAGGTGTTGCAAGGCTGGTTAGAGGAACTAGACCAAGTAATAGGATAAATAGGGTTTTAAATGAAAATCGGGGCATCATATTTTTACGTTAAAGCTAAAGCGCCATGTGAGAGAGGATTTGTTTTAAAAACATTGTAGTAAACGTGTTGAGAGAGATATCAAAAAAACTTTGTGTTAAGTGCAAGAATGGAGTTAATTATGTGAAAGTTTATGGCCAATAAGAAACCTAGTTCGAGCTCAGCAAAGAGCTTTCGCTCCAAAGCTCCTGCCAAAAAGGCAGCGCGTAAGAGAGCGAAGAAGGCCGCTAAAAAAACAACGGCTCGTAAGACAACAACTCGAAGAAATAGAAAATCCCCAGCAAGGCGACAGAAAAGTAAGAAAAGGGGCTTTTTGAGCAAACTTCTATTTTGGCCTTTTATTCTATTGGCTCATTTGACTCGGGGTCTCCACCCTGTCTTCCGCTTTCCTGTTCGCGCTGTAGGGTGTGTCTGTATCTTATGTATGATTTTCGGTCTATGTGTGGCGGCTTTCTATGGTGTAAGAGCGGGTAGTTATGATATGTCACGGGTGTCTCAGATGCCTGCGAGGACTGTCGTTTACGCGCGTGACGGTAAGACAGAGTTAGGAAAGCTTCATGGTGATAACCGATATATTGTTGGATACGAGGATGTGTCAGATTATTTCAAAAATGCACTTATATCTCGTGAAGATACACGTTACTACAGCCATTTTGGTATTGATCCTAAAAGCGTGGTGCGTGCTGCTGTGGAGAATATAAAGCGGCGTCGTTTTGCACAAGGTGGATCGACCCTTAGTATTCAGTTGGCTGAGAATACATATTTTGAGCCAGACGCTACGGTTAATCAGAGTAAGCTTTCATTATTAGATCAAAAATTTCTCGAAATGGCATTGGCTCTAAGGATTGAGCTCTCTTTTAATAAAGAAGAAATTCTTGAGCATTATATGAATCGTATTTTCTGGGGGCACTCGATACGAGGTGTAGAGGCGGCTTCGAGAACGTATTTCGAAAAACCGGCGAATGAACTTAGTCTATCAGAGGCGGCGATGCTAGCTGGTATTATACGTGGACCTAATGCATTTTCTCCATTTAGGAGCATTGAAAGAGCAACGGCAGAGCGTAATGTAACACTGGGTCGCATGGTGAAATACGGGCATGTTACGCAGGCTGAGGCAGATGTCGCGAAGAGTGAGCCTCTACGTGTGCGGCCTAAGCAAAGACGGGTAGTGCAGCCTACATATGTGATGGATGCCTTACGTCGTGAGCTAGATAGGATTTTAGAAGAGGGGAATATCAAATCAGGTGGGCTAACGGTTGTATCCACGGTAGATCATACTATTCAGCGATCAGCGGAGTTATCGATTGAGCGGAATTTAGCCAAAGTAGAAGAGCTGTCAGGCTATCGGCATCAGACTAGGCAGCAGTGGTTAGATGCTCAGAGTGGTGAAAATCCGGCCTACCTTCAGGGCGCCTGTGTTGTAATGGAAAATAAGTCAGGTGCTGTATTAGCTGTAGTAGGGGGGCGGAATGCGAGAGAGTCGAAATATAATCGAGCAATACAAGCTGAGCGACAGATAGGTTCTATATTTAAACCGTTCGTTTATTTAGCTGCTTTTAGTAGTGGAATGTTACCTGAAACGATGGTTTCAGATGCTCGTATTAAAGCGGGTGAAATCAAAGGTGCTGCGAGGTCATGGTCACCAGGGAACTCTGACGGGAAATTTGGCGGATACATTTCAGCTGAAGATGCGCTGGTGCGTTCTAGAAATACATCATCGATTCGTGTGGGTGATTTTGCTGGATTAAAACGTGTGAACCAGACGGCTATCGATGTAGGTTTTTTAGATGTTTATAGTGGTAAATCTTTATTCGCTAATAACGCCTCTTCATATTTAGGTTCTTGGGAGGCAACACCGTGGCAGGTGGCGAGTGCTTATACTGTATTTCCCAATAAAGGTGACTGGTATAGACCATATATTATTAAAGAAATTAGAAACCAAGAAGGAGAGCGTATTTATCCTGCAAAAGGTCAATCTGGCAAACTTATCTTAAGTGCTGCTGAGCCCGGACCTACATGGGCGGTCTCTAAAACATTAGAGAAAGTAATAGACCGTGGCACAGGTAGAAGAGTGCGTAGCCTTGGTTATACAGCGCCCTGTGCTGGTAAAACAGGAACAACGGATAATTATAAAGACGCTTGGTTTGTCGGTTACACTGCTAATCTAACATGCTCAGTGTGGGTGGGGCTTGATAAGCCGAAGAAAATTATGAATCGTGGATATGGTTCTACATTAGCAGCGCCTATCTGGAAAGATGTGATGCAGACAGCTGGTAAGTTAGGTTATGCAACGCCTGAATTTAAATCAGTAAAAACAGCGAACGTTCAGCTGTGTAAATGGTCAGCTAAGCGTGCCACTAATGGTTGTATAGCAAAGGGTTCAGCGTATACGGCTAAGGTTCCGTTAGATATGTTGCCTGCTAAGAACGACTATTGTAATATTCATCCCTTACGCGCTGTGCCTGTTAACCGTAAGCCGCCAAGGGCGATTCTTGTAGAATAATTTGTTGATATTGTTTTGAGCTGGAAACCTGCACAGAAACCTTCCCGTTTGCCATCGTGGCTACCTAATTGGGCAAAAAAATTAATCGTCTTCTTCTTTAAATGGGGGATTATAGGATTAGCTTTCTTATTCGCTATTTCGTTATATTATTTATATTTAGCGATGCAGTTTGACCTGAAGGGTGTCGTTAAGATTCCTGAAAGGTCAGTGATTATCGACAGGAGTGGTGAGGAGTTTGCTGTCATACATGGCGAACGACGTAGGCTTATTAATAGGAGCGAAATCTCTGATACATTAGTAAACGCCCTATTAGCTCGTGAGGATGCGAAGTTCTATAAGCACTATGGTGTAGATGTTAAAGGCTTGGCGCGAGCTACGCTGAGGAATCTGAAAGATAGGTCATTTACGCAGGGGGCATCAACTCTTAGCATGCAGTTGACAAGGAATAGCTACGAGCTACGGGCTAAATCACTCCACCGTAAATTTCTCGAAATAGCGCTAACCTTACGTTTGGAGCACTACTATACAAAAGATGATATCCTAACACATTATCTAAATCGTGTTTACTTTGGCTCAGGCTGTCATGGGGTAGAGGAAGCGGCTCAGACTTACTTTAATCGAGCGGCCATAGATTTAAATACTGCGGAGTCAGCACTACTGATCGGTATTATACGAGGACCTAATATTTTTTCTCCATTTAGAAATTTAGAGCGAGCTAAGGATCAACGGGATGAGGTGTTAGATCGTATGTTGGCATGTGGTTTTCTAGATCAAGAAGGTTTTGAAAGAGCGCACCAGGAGCCGATTAGGTTATTAACGAAAGAAGAGCGGGAAAAAAAGCGTGGAGGGACCTCATATATGAAAGAGCTTCTCCGCTATAAGCTGAATCGTATCTTAGATGAAAACGATATACGACACGGAGGGTTAAAAATTTATGCGACAGTCGACACTAAATTACAGAATGTATGTGAAACTGCATTAAAAGAGCCTTTGATCGGTATAGGTGATGAGTCATTGGTTCAAGCTGCTGTGGTGAAGCTGGACTCTCGGACAGGTGCCGTTCTAGCCTTATGTGGTGGTCGCGACTACCAAGAGTCTCCATATAACCGGGCTACTCGTACAAAGCGTGATTTAGGGCACTTATATGAGCCTTTTCTATATGCATTTGCTCATGAGCGAAGCAAGGTGGGCATCATAGGTAAACCGCTCCAGATGGGGCGCCAATTAGGTGTCGATGAGGTGATACGTTTGAGTAAACGAGTGGGCTTTTCTGGGCCTTTTTTAAAGACTGAAGATTTATATCGGGGCTCTGTGGCTGTTAGCGTGATGGAGCTTGCTACGGCAGCATCTAGCTTAGTTAATGAGGGGGCAAGAAGGGAACCGTTTTTCATCGGGAAAATAACCAATGAAAAAGGGGATGTTTTATATGAAAATAAGGTTTATCACTTACAGGTTATTCGCCGTGAAAAAGCGAAAGAAGTAGTTAAAATCTATCAAGGATTAAAAGCAGACTCGAGTAAGGTTACAACAACTACACCGTGTAGAAATGTATGGGGGCTTAAGACGGAGTCTAAAGTGGTAACAGGCCTTTGGTTAGGCTGTGATAAGCCCAAGCGAATAGGTGAGAACGACAAGGTCGTAAAAGCCACTAAAGCACTACTTAAAAAACTTTAACTCTAATATTGGTAAAATAATTTTATGCCTGCCAAAAAAAAAGCCTCGATGAGGCCGCTCGAAGGGAAGGCTCTTGTTAAAGAAGTTTGCCGTAGGATAAGATTGGCTCGCAGCTACTGGGATGCTCATAATAATAGAGCTTGTCGTGGTGAACGAGCAAAGGCGATGGAATTATACGAAACCCTATCAGACTCTCAAAAAGAACAAGTTCCTCAGGTGTTACGTGTTTGGTTGAGGTATCGGAGTGAGAAATACTTTGGCCAGAATCGCACGAGACCAGGTAGCTCGAAGCTGAAGAAGGGGAAGAGGAATTAACCCTCCTTAGCCTATCTGTGAAAAATAATAGGGTTTGAGATAATTTTAGCCCGATGTCTACCTGTGTTTTTCTTTTCCGTAATAGCTGTTATGAGGTTGTTTTCAAATTCAATAGTAACTCTTGATTTCTCAATGACAGTTGAGTGCGAAAATTTACGGAATGTTTGGCCTGTGGATCTATTGAATACTGTATTGTAGTGTTTTTTTATTTCGGTCTCTACGTAAGCCCACTGGCCGCTTTCTCCATCTCGAGTTTGTTTAATCTCAGTTTCGTTGGGCTCACCTCGGGAAAGAATAACCTCATCCATAGTCATACCTATGGCGATTTCTTTGTTATCTATTAGCTCCTGCACCGCCAGTTGTCGTTCATACAAGCTGGAGAGGTTTTTCATGAAATCTGGATCCTCTGAACTAAGTAGTTCTGGGTCTACCCAGCCTCTGACACCTGTGTGTATAGCCTGGCCTTTTACCTGGTATGATTTTTCACCAATGGCTAGAAGTTGGACTTTAGTGCCCTGGGCAAAGACAGCTAAACGTTTTCCTCCATTTTTATTACTATAAGCGGCTGTTTTTTTAGCAATAGTGAGTTCTATGGTTTCATTGAAAACCTCTTCTAGATAAACGACTTCTGGGTCATTGTTCAGGAGGGATCTTTGAGAATACAATGGTGTCAGTATTAAAAAAGATAGAGTAAGGTAGGTGATGAGATGGATTTTCATGATACAGCCGATTTTTTAATTAAAGCGATAAAGTAGAGTATTCTGGATGACGTATTTAGCTGGTAAGAAAAATGAGCGGAGATCTTAGAGAGGTAAGACGCGCTAGGTGAATGTTTTATTCATTTAATTATAGAAATTGTTAATGAGCACTGGCAGCCACCCTGATTTATGTTTTTTATAGATGCAGAGCCTTTATGTAGTTTAGCTGCTTCTTGGACAAGTGGTAGCCCTAGACCTGTTCCTCTGAATGGGCTGTCAGGCTTAGGTAATGAGTAAAAATGCTCAAAGACTCTAGTAAGCGCGTATTCTGGGATACCTGGGCCTTGGTCTACTACCTCTATAGTGACAAAGTTATCTACGGCTTTGGTGGTGACGCTTATTTGGCCGTTCTCTGGTGAATATTGAATGGCATTTTCAATAATATTAATCAGAGCAAGTTTGATAATAAGCTCGTCACCATAGATCTCAGCAGGCTCTATTTTACTAAGATCGATTGATAGATTTTTATTTTCTAATCTAGGAGTTATTTCTGATTTGATTTCGTGACAGAGCTGGGAGATTGAAAATTTACGTTTGTTATCAAGGTATGGTTTGCGTTCTAGCTCTACGAGTTGGAGTAAGTCTTGGACTAGGTTCTCACTTCTTATTGTTTCTCGCTTTATACTATCGATGAACTTTTGGCGCTGTTCCTGTGACATTTCTTCATCGAGGAGCTCCGCTGACGCCTTGATTGCGGCAATAGGGCTTTTAAGTTCATGGGTTAGGGATGAGACATAGTTCTCTACATATTGCCTTCCCTCTAGAGTTTCTTTCATCTGATGAAGAGCTTTGCCAAGTGTATTAACTTCTCTTCCGTTCCCTAGTTTTGGCATAGCTTGTCTTTCTCCTCGAGAGATAGATTGGGCGTAAATTGTTAGTTTTCCAACAGGTCGAAATAGCCAAATGAAAACAGAGCCTGTTAGTAAAATGATGCCTGCACCTATTAACAGGGTGGCATATAGAATCTCATTCCTCCTTGCGTTTACGAACTGCACAGTGTCTGCTTGAGCTTTGTAAATGGTTACAGAGCCTATGATTTCGTCATTGTGAATAATAGGAGCAGCTACATGGAGTATCGAGCTGGAAGAATCATTTTCATCAGTTCGGGATGACCTAGCTCCGTATTTTCCCGCTAGGGTTAATTTTACATCGTTATATGTGGAGTAGTCCTGCCCTACACGGTCTGTAGTTAGAGAGTCATAGAGAACGATGCCTTGTTTGTTAGTAAGGTAGACGTGTGCTCCTAGGCCCGTTTTAGTGTGATTGTATATTTTAGCTCTGAACTGGCGATTTTCTGCATTATCAAAAACATCTGAGATGAGCTGCGTGCTAAGTGCGCTAGTATCTAGTTCACTCTCCACTATGCCGGCTACGATGTGAGACGTATCTACCATCACTTCCTCTGTCGCCTGAAATGTTTGTGCATCGACATCATCTAGTAGATAGATGATGAGCTGCCAAAACCCTAGCCCGATGATTAAGGCTAGGCAGAGTAAGGTGATACGGGTAAGCCTCATCGTTTAGACATAGGACGGGTTTAAGCTGTAACCTAAGCCTCTGCGTGTCTCAATGGGGCTTTCTGTGGTAGCGTCGGTACGGATTTCGTTGATTTTCATTCGTAAGGATTTGATGTGAGCATCTACAGTTCTATCCATTGCTGAGCCGGGGTCGTCCCAGGCTTTTATTAATAACTGCTCTCTGGAGAAAACTCTGCCAGGTTGGCTCATCAGTGCGACCATGAGTTTGTATTCATGAGCTGTGAGTATTAATGGTAATCCCTGAAAGGTAATATTCATATGATTTTGATTATGAATAAATTTCTGAGTTGAATTTTGCGCATTTGTGGTTTCCTGGATGTCTTTGTTTACAGAGTGGGTATTTTCGGAACGGCGAAGTATAGCTTTTACTCGAGCCGCTACCTCGCGGGGGCTGAAGGGTTTGGTAACGTAGTCATCACCGCCGAGTTCGAGTCCTAAAATGCGGTCGATTTCAGAGTCTCTAGCAGTAAGGAAGATAATAGGAATTTGGGTGAACGCCCTCATTTTTTTACAAAGGTCGAAACCTGACATGTCTGGAAGACCTATATCTAGAATGATGAGGGCATATTGGCTATGTGGTTTATCGAGAGCGTCTTGAGCGGTGCTTACATGGTCAACCTTATAGTGTTCGGTTTGTAGGGTGTATATAAGGGTGTCAGCAATGGATTTTTCGTCCTCAATAAGTAAAATATGCTGCATACTTCCTATTAAAGCGAAGAGTTATAGAAAACCAATACTGAATTGATTTTATCAATATAGATAAAACAGCTGGACAGCTTATGTGGTGATGCGTAGTTTACTCACCGAACTTATCAGTTCTCTAACTTATGAAAAAAAATATTCTTACTTCTGTAATTGGTGTATGTAGCCTAGCAGGTCTTGCTAGTGTAGGTTCATTATATGCTCAGGACGCACCAGTAGCTCCAGCTGCGCCTAGTATTAGTGATGAAGAGGCTACGGAGATAGCTTCATATCTTTTTGGTTTTCAGTCAGGGGCTCAGTATGCTCAAGGAGGAATTAGGTTAACTGATATAGACCAAGCGGTATTTCAGAAGGGCTTTAATGAAGGTTTTTCAGGAAAAAGACCATCATATGAAGATGCTAAAATACAGGCTGCGATGCAGGCTATAGGCAAGAAGGTGAATGAGCGCGTAACTAAAGAAGGTGAAGAAAACCTAGCTGCGGGTAAAGCATTCCTAGAAGCAAACAAGTCTAAGGAGGGTGTGACAACTACGGAAAGCGGCCTTCAGTATGAAGTTTTAGAAAAAGGATCAGATAAAAAGTATGAGGCTCCTGCTGAAGGTGATAACGGCACTCAGTTTATGGTAAACTACCGTGGAACACTTATTGACGGGACTGAGTTTGATAAGTCACCAGAAGGTCAGCCTTTCCCGATGAGCCTTCAGGTCATTCCTGGTTTTAAAGAGGCATTAACAACTATGCCTGTTGGCGCTAAGTGGAAACTTTATATTCCTTCTGACTTAGCATATGGTCCTAGCCCTGCCGGTCCACTTATTAAGGCAAACAGTACTCTTATCTTTGAGCTTGAGTTGATTGAAATCAAGACACCACCAGCACCTGAAAAAACTGAGGCGGTAACTCCTCCTGTGCCAGTTCCTGCTGCTGAGTAAATTATATATAACTCTATGTGAATACATTCCAAGATGGTCATTCACGTAAATTTAATTAAAGCTGTCAGAGTCTATCTGGCAGCTTTTCTTTTTTATTCTTACTCTTATTTTATTTATAGTATCACATTATGACAGACCTTACTTTTTATGGGCACTCTTGCTTCTCTGTAGTTATCGGCGGCAAGACTATACTTTTTGACCCGTTTATTTCACCTAATG
>CAYNLE010000001.1:37650-55607 GCA_964397975.1 uncultured Verrucomicrobiales bacterium
TCTGTAGTTATCGGCGGCAAGACTATACTTTTTGACCCGTTTATTTCACCTAATGAGCAAGCTAAAGAGATTAGTGTAGCTGATTTAAAAGTTGATTATGTTTTTCTAACACACGGACATGAAGACCATGTAGCTGACGCTATTGAGATATTAAAAAATACTGGAGCTATGGTAGTAGCTAATTATGAAATAGTATCATGGTTAGCGGCTCAGGGCGTTGAGAATGGGCACCCACTTAATCACGGCGGTAGTGTGCAGCTACCATTTGGTAAAGTGAAGTATGTGAATGCTGTGCACTCATCGGTTTTACCTGATGGCACATATGGAGGTAACCCTGGTGGCTATGTGATCGAGTCTGATGATGTGAGCTGTTATATTTCAGGTGATACAGCCTTAACTTATGATATGAAGTTGTTAGGTGAGTTTCATCAGCTAGACTGGGCAGTTCTATGTGTAGGAGATAACTTTACGATGGGGCATGAAGATGCTGCCATTTGTGCAGAGTGGATAGGTGTGAAGAAGGTTCTGGGGACACACTTTGATACCTTCCCCTATATAGAGATAGACCATGAAGATGCGAAGCAATCGTTTGCCAATAGAGGGGTCGAACTAATACTGCCATCGATAGGTGAATCTGTTAAGCTGTAATTTAATATAATAAATATGTATCGTACTGGAATAGGTTATGATGTTCATCAGTTTGCTGAGGGTCGTCCATTAATTTTAGGTGGTGTAGAGATCCCCCATACGCACGGTTTATCAGGCCACTCTGATGCAGATGTGTTATGCCATGCTATGGCTGATTCTTTGTTAGGCTCTATGGGGCTTCCAGATATTGGCTATTACTTTCCTCCATCAGACCCTTCCATAGAAGGTATTTGCTCATTAAAGATTCTAGAGAAATGCCGTGAGCTGTTAGCAGAACGTAAGGCTGTATTACAAAATATAGATTCACAGATGATAGCAGAGGTTCCTCGAGTTTTACCTTATGCTGACGAGATGAAAAAAAATATTGCGAAGGCATTGGGCGTGGCAGTTAGCCAGATCGGAATCAAGGCGACAACGAACGAAACGATGGGCTTCGTAGGACGGAAAGAGGGTATAGCTGCTCTGGCGTCTGCGATGATTTACATTCCAGATGCGGCTCTAGAAAATAATGTCTAAAATACCTGATTTACCAAAAGAAGAAAGGCCACGTGAGCGTTTAGCTCGCTTAGGTGCTCCAGCATTGAGTGACTCTGAGTTACTGGCCATTTTTCTTCGGGTAGGTGTTAAGGGCGCTAGCGCTATTGAGGTTGGCAGAAGGTTGCTCAATAAGTATGGAGGCTTGAGTGCGCTGGGTGGCTTGAGTGTTGAGGCGTTGGCTTCGGAGTTTGGTCTGGGGCCAGCAAAGGCGGCACAGTTATTGGCGGCTTTTGAGTTAGGCAGCCGTAGTGCGAGTGAGCGAGTAGATAATCAGCCAATGAGTAATGCTCAAATTATTTATGACGCTGTGGCGCCGCGGCTGATGCATGAGTTAAATGAGCATGTAGTAATTATGATGTTAGATGCTAAACTGCGGGTGATACGTATTCAGGAAATTAGCGAGGGGACAATTGATAAAGCCATCTGTGAGCCGCGTGATATTTTACATCACGTTCTGATTCACCGGGTTAAAAACTATGTGTTAATACATAATCACCCATCGGGCGATCCCGCTCCAAGTCGGCAGGATATTGATTTAACTAATAGGCTTTTAGATGCTTCTAAGCTAATGAACCTTCGACTACTAGATCATGTGGTTATAGGTAAACCGTCCACACAGGGAGGATTACCATATTACTCTTTTGCGTCGCAAGGTAGGTTGTAAAGTTAAAGTGCATCTTGAATTAGTTGAATAATAGTAGATTCGAGCCTTTGGTCGATGCTTACAGTGAGGGGCGATTTAATGCATGCACGATCTCAAAAATAGAGATTTACGAATCAGTTCGGTTGGTGTCATTATAAGCGTAGATTTAGAATGTTATGATATCATTTCACTGCCCAGAATGTGCTATAAAACTTGAAGTTCCTGAAGACATGAAGGGGGTTAGTGGACCGTGCCCTAATTGTTCAGCTATTATAACAGCACCTGAACATTCGGAAGTTGTTAAAAATGAGCTAGAATCGCCTAAGTTTGAAATTAAGGAGGAAGAGGCAAGTGTTGATACTGTTACCGAAGATGATAGGGCGAATATAGTAGCCCCGCCTCAGGGTAATAAGAAAAAAGCCGGCTCCCTATTTACGGTCAAAAGAGTATTGCTGGCACTGGTCTTAATCGGATTCAACCTCATTGCAGCTCACTTCATTTTAAATAAAGATAATGAAACTGAGGTGAGTAAAGAGGCTCCAGTAGTGAACGAGCCCGTAGCTGTAAAAGTTAAACCAGCTGCGAAGGCTGTTAAGCAGGTGGAGGTAGAGTCAGTTCATCCTACTGAGGTAGAGGAGGTCGCAATCACAGAAGAGCGTCAGCCTGTTGTTATAGAAAAAGAAGACGGAGCTGTCTTAATTAAAATAAGACCTGAGCCTGAGCTTACAGTAGAAGATATCTTGAGTGAGAACGTCAAAGTAGAAGGACAGTTTGATGAACTTGAGTTGCCTAGCGAGCTTTCTGAGTAGCGGGTGTCTTTATTAAGGTTTTTTCACGACGGCAAAAACCATTGGATTTTTATACCTTTTGATTGCTGAGTCAGTCTTAAGTTTGATGATGCCGAAAGTTGATTTACCTGTTAGCTTGGGGGTGATGTCTATTTGGTATTCCCAGCCTTTTTTGATCGGAGTTATTTCGTAGGTGAAATTTTTGTTAGTGATGTTATGGCTTTTTAGTTGAATAGGACTCTTGCCTGAGACTTTGATTTTAACTGTTTTAGTTTTAGCTTCCTCGCCTGTTTCCCATGTTGTGGTTACAGGTGTGATTTTGAATAACTCAGGGATAGTGGCGTAGACTGTTAGTATGTCAGATGGTTTTTCGGGTTTGTCCTCAGTAGTCCATAGCATGAGCGATTTGTTTACGGTGCCAGAGAAATTTCCGAGGTCGAAGTGAATGAGGGCTTCTCCAGATTCACCTGGAGCGTAAGTCATTTTATTGTCTTTAATCTTAGTCTTTAAGCATGAGCAGGCGGTGTCGTATTTAGCGATGGTGATTTCGCGCTCGGTATTATTTTTAAAATGAAAGGGCACAAATACGTCAGCTGCATCAGGTTCTACAGAGACATCTTTACGGTTGGTTTCAAAAGTTAAGCCCGTATCTGCAAGGATCGTATGAAGGCATAGTATACCTACACATATAAGAGTGCTGAAAATTCTCATGATTAAGAAAGTTTTTATTTTTTACTGATAAGGTCAGTAAGCTGGATGGCAATAATGATACGGCCACCTCTCCATTTCGGGCCGAGAATGAAGAGCGGTTTATTAAGGTAGATAAGGGGGTCACTTTTCATTACAATGCGTTGTTGTTGCCAGAATTTGAGGTCGAGCCGTAGACCTTGGTTCTCGGTAGCTCCTCGTGATTCGTAGCTGAGGAGAATGTCTTTTGATGGTTTGAGTGGAGCGAGCCAGTTCTCATATCTACGAAGTATAGATTGTGTGTCTGCGCCTAGCTCACGGTAATGCTGAAACTGCATTTCGTTAATTTTTTGTAGGCTTTCGATTGTATTTTTTTTGATCGGCTTTGCCTTTTCTCCTAGTTTATCGACATCTCCATTTGTACCCACATAGATGGTAGCCTGTAGTGTGCCGACTGCTTGTTTGATGGGCTCTTTTTTTTCAGCATGAGCGATGGATACTAATCCAGCGAGACCGATTAATATAGCGAAGAAATATGGGGCTGATAGGTATCTGTTAGCGGTCATGATAATGAGGAAGGAGGCTAAGTAGAAGATTGGTTAGTATGCTAAGCTGGCTATGGTCATACCGTCAGTAAGATTGCTGGCAATATCTAGCTCGTCCGGGATATCCTCTAAACCCTCAAGAACGATAATAGTGGAGTTATCAGCAGCAGTATATAGATCAGCGCTGACGGAGTCATCAGGTGTGTAGATGTAGGCTGTATGTGATGGGGTAGAGCTGCCATCTTGCCCGCCTATTTGAGTTCCTATAAAAAAACAGCAAGCCATGCCAGCTAGAGCGGTAGGTAGGAGTAGGCGCTGCCATAAGGAGACAGTTGGCTTTTCTTTTACCTCGGTGAGGGGAGTCTCTTGCTCGATCCGGCGGAATATTTGTTGATTGAAAAAATCAGGGTATGGCGGCTCAGTGCTATTTGGTATCTGAGCTTTGATTTCTTCATTTATAGCCTGTATGCTATGACGTTGACTTAATAGTTCGGGGTGATCTTTTACCCAGAGTTCGACTTCATCCAGAGCTGGGCCCTCGAGGTTGCCATCCATCCAGAGCGTTAATGTCGCTTCATCGGGTACTTTGTTGTCTTGGTTATCCATGGTGTTTGGGGAATGTGGGTTTATGATTCAGGTGATAGGAGGCTTTGAAGTTTTTTTCGCGCATGGAAAAGTCGACTCATCACTGTGCCTATACTGTTTTCGGTTATTTCAGCTATTTCCTTGTAGTTCATGCCTTGCACTTCACGGAGAAGGATGACCTCTTTATGTTGGGTTGATAGCTTGTCTAATGCGTTGTTGATTTCCAGCCGTTGCTCACTCTGTAGTAGTGCTTCGTCAGGGCGAGGGCTTGTTTTTGGCGTAGTAGTTGCAGATGGATCGATGCGTTCAGCATTAAAAAGCTCGTCATTAAGCTCGCCCTCGGTTTCGATCCGGCGTTTGCGCATCCAGTCATAGACGGCATTGTGAGTGATGCGAAATAGCCAAGTGGAAAAACGAGCACGGGATTCAAACTTTGGTAAAGCTTTCCATGCCTTGATAAAGACCTCTTGAGAGAGATCCCAAGCGTCAGCGTCATTTTTTACCATATTGAGAATCATTGCATATACTTTCCCTCTGTGTTTCGTGACTAGACAGTCGTATGCTCGGGTATCTCCTGTCTTTGCTAAGTGAACCCATTCTGAGTCCTCCTTTGCGCTACGGTCTTTGTCATGATGGTTATTTTTTTCTATATGGATCTTTTTTTCGTCGTGTTTGGCTGCAGAGCCGCCGCCATCTGAGAAGTCAGGTGGAATGGCTGCTCTGAGTTTATTCGACGTCAAATATCTGAAAAAATTCATATAAAATGAGAAATTTGTAAAAAACTGCTTACTGTAGAACTTTGTCTAATGAGGGCTGGTTTGGCAAGGGATTAGCGGGATTGTAAAAAAATATGATTTTGATGAACTTTTCGTTTCGCATTCTCTCGTTACAAGCTTATCATTTGCTGAGAGATGCAATGTGATTACTGCAAGAACAAGGCGACGGTATATTTTACTCAGATTATTGATGGAGTGAGTAAAAAGGCATCGTTGTGCGAAACCTGCGCCAGCCAACAGGGAGTTACTGATCCAGAAGTCTTTCTTATGGATGGTAAAGGCGCTAATGAAAAAAAGGGTGAAAACGAGCCTTCTAAAAAATCTAAAGAAAACGATGAGTTAGTAACTGTCGTTGCAGGAACTGTTGGTGCAGCAACTAAGGAGGTTGTATGCCTAGACTGTGGTTTTACTTTTGAGGATTTGAAAAGGATCGGCCGATTAGGATGTAGTAGTTGCTATACCGTATTTCGTAAGGACCTGATGCACAGCTTAAGTAATATGCATAAAGGGATCAGCCATCAAGGGCGTGTGCCAGACGGTATGATGGAGAGTTTAGAGTTGCAGCAGAAAGAGGAGAAGCTGATTCAAGATCTAGACAAGGCAATCAAGGATGAGGAGTATGAAAAAGCGGCTGTGTTACGTGATCAATTAACAAAACTTAGAGAAGGTGAAATAAGCACTGGCTCGTAGGTGAAAACGATAACAAATCACAGTTAAAACATTATGATGCGGTTCACGACACTATTAAAACATCCGGCGGAATGGATGACTGACTCATCAGCGGAAGGATCTGTTGTTTTAACGAGCCGTATTCGGCTGGCTCGGAATATTAGTAAAAAACCATTTCCAGGGTGGTCACGTAAACAAGACCGAGTGGAGCTACTAGAAGAGCTCAAGGAGGAAGTGGAGTCACTACCTGAGATGGAGAATGCATTTTCTCAGGAGTTAAGTGATTTAACCTCATTTCAGAAGCAAGTTTTAGTAGAGCGGCACCTAATAAGTAGAGAGCAGGCGGCTCGTGGTGCAGGTAGCGCTGCGGTTGTGAATAGGAATCAGACATTGAGTATTATGATCAATGAAGAAGATCATTTACGTTTACAATCGATTCGTTCAGGTCTTCAGCTTCGTACTGCCTATGATGCTTTATTACCTGTAGATACGGCTTTAGAGAAGTCTCTGAACTATGCGTTCGATACTAACTTAGGTTATATTACGGCGTGCCCTACGAACTTGGGGACAGGTTTACGCGCGTCTGCGATGTTACATTTACCTGGTCTTGCGATCAGTGACCAGATTGGCAAGGTGGTTCAAGGTATCGCCAAGTTGGGTTTGGCTGTAAGAGGTATTTTCGGTGAGGGAACGGAGTCTTTAGGTCATTTATTTCAGATTTCTAATCAATCAACGCTCGGTGAATCGGAGAATGCGATCATTGAGCGTTTAGAGCGAGTGATCGGTCGTATATGCACTCAGGAACGCAACGCTCGCCAGAAGCTTGTTCAAGAAAACCCTGAGATGTTATTGGATCAAGTATCCCGATCATACGGAGTTCTTAAAAATGCTTATATCATGGACTCCAAGGAAGCGCTTAACCATCTTTCACTAATAAGAATGGGTGCTGACTTTGGTTTTTTCGAAAAAGGAACGATGAGTTTATGTGATACGCTCATTATGGAAATCGAGCCAGCACATCTTCAGTATCACGCAAAATGCAAATTAAACTCAGGAGAGCGTGATACACTTAGGGCTGAAATTATCCGTAGTAAGTTGCAAAGTCTGCCGCCTGCTGATATTAGTTCTATAAAGCAACATTTAACCCCTAATATTTTACCTCCATCTTAAATTTCCCATATTATGAATAACTTTACTCCCAGAGCACAGCAGGTTCTCGCCTTAGCGAGAAAGGAAGCTGATCGCTTTAATCATAACTACGTAGGCACAGAGCATATTTTACTAGGTTTGATCAAGCTTGGCCAAGGTGTGGCAGTGAGCGTGTTACAGAACATGGGGCTTGATCTTGAGACTGTCCGCATGGAAGTAGAAAAACAGGTAGGTTCTGGACCAGAAAGTAAAATTTCAGGTAACATCCCTTATACTCCACGCGTGAAAAAAGTGCTTTCTTTATCCAATAAAGAAGCTGAGCAGTTAGACCATTCCTATGTTGGTACAGAGCACATATTATTAGGGCTTCTCCGCGAGGGTGAAGGTGTGGCAGCTCGTGTTTTAGCTAGTTTGAATGTCGATATTAACCAGACACGCCAAGAAATTTTAGCAGAAATAGATCCAAACTTTAACCCAGAAGAAATGGGGGAAGGTGATTTTGAGGGCTTCGAAGATGAAGGTTCTGAAAGTGAAGGTAAAACGAAGACTCCTGCACTGAAGGCATTTGGTCGTGACCTGACTAAAATGGCTGAGCTTGGGAAACTTGACCCCGTGATAGGGCGTAGTGAAGAGATCGAGCGAGTTATTCAGATCCTTTGTCGCCGTACAAAAAATAACCCAGTGTTAATTGGTGAGGCAGGGGTTGGTAAAACAGCGATTGTTGAAGGCCTAGCGCAGGAAATTTTCACTGGTAACGTCCCTGAATTGTTACGTGATAAAAAAGTCATTACTCTCGACTTAGCCCTTATGGTAGCAGGCACAAAATACCGTGGTCAGTTCGAGGAGCGGATCAAAGCTGTGATGGATGAAATTCTCAAAGCTGGTGATGTGATCCTCTTTATTGATGAACTGCATACCATCGTAGGAGCCGGTTCAGCGGAAGGTGCAATGGACGCTTCCAACATCATTAAGCCGGCGCTTTCTCGCTCTGAACTTCAGTGTGTAGGTGCTACCACCATTAATGAGTATCGTAAATTTATTGAAAAAGACTCAGCTCTCGAAAGAAGATTCCAGAAAGTCAAAGTAGAAGAGCCCTCAGAGGAGGATGCTATTGCTATTTTGGAAGGACTTCAGTTTAAATACGAAGATCATCATAAGGCAAAATACACACCAGATGCCATTGTCGCATCAGTGAAATTGTCATCACGCTATTTGTCAGACCGTTTTCTACCAGATAAAGCGATTGATGTTCTTGATGAAGCTGGTTCCCTAGCTCGTATTGGGCAGATGACACGTCCGCCTAAGTTAAAAAACTTAGAAGCGAAGATTGTAGATATTCAGGCTGAGAAAGTAGCGGCTATTAATGATCAAAACTTCGAGGAAGCAGCCTCTATGCGTGATGCTGAGAAGCAGGCAAAGGAAGAACTCGAAGAGATCGTAGGTAAATGGAAAACTAAGAGCGAGGAAACGAGTGTTGAGGTGGGTGAAGATGAAATCATGGCCGTCATTTCAAAGTGGACCGGGGTCCCTCTCCAGCGCATGGAGCAGAAGGAAGCTGAGAAACTCTTGAAAATGGAAGGAGAGCTCAAGCAGAGTGTTATCGGTCAGGATACAGCAGTTACTGCTATATCAAAAGCTCTCCGACGTTCTCGTGCTGACTTGAAGGACCCACGTCGTCCGATTGGTTCGTTCCTTTTCCTTGGACCTACCGGTGTAGGTAAAACATTTTTAGCCCGTAATCTTGCCAAGTTTATGTTTGGTGACACGGAGGCTCTTATCCAGATTGATATGTCGGAGTATATGGAGAAGTTCTCTACCTCGCGTTTGATTGGGTCACCTCCTGGATATGTTGGTTATGATGAAGGTGGTCAGCTTTCGGAGGCAGTGCGCCGTCGTCCATATTCAGTTGTGCTTTTTGATGAAATTGAAAAGGCTCACCCGGATGTCATGAACTTACTTCTTCAGATTCTCGAAGAGGGAACTGTAACAGATAGCTTTGGCCGTAAGATTGACTTTAGAAATACGATTATTATTCTAACGTCGAATGTGGGAGCTTCTACGATCAAACGTCAGTCGACACTAGGTTTCGGAGCTATGCAGGATGGCGAAGGCGACTTTGATACTATGAAATCTAAAATCATGGAGGAAGCGAAGCGACACTTTAAGCCTGAGTTTTTAAATCGTCTCGATGAAACTGTGGTGTTCCATATGCTTGAGAAAGAGGCGCTTAAAGTTATCGTTGACCTTGAGTGTAAAAAGCTTTTTGCACGTCTTGAGGATCGTAACATTAAGCTTAAGTTAGCAGCAGATGCCCGTGAGCTTCTTCTAGAGAAAGGGTATGACCCTAACTACGGAGCAAGACCTATGCGACGTGCCGTAGAGCGTTATCTGGAAGACCCATTAGCGGAAGCTATACTAAGGTCTGATATTAAAGAAGGTGATACAGTTAAAGTAACTCGCGTAAAGAAAACTGAAGAACTGGTATTTAAGGCTGTTGTTCCGAAGGGTAAAGCAAAGGCGTAGCCATTATCAGAAACAATACTTTCAAGCCTCTGCCTTTTCTTAAGGTAGAGGTTTTTTATTAGATAGATAGAGGACTCTATAAAAGAGACTAAAAGAATGAATTATTCATTCTACAAGCTTCTTATGTTGTAAAAAAGAATAGCCACACTCACGGAGAGTGTGGCTATTCTTAACGATTTATTATGAAATGATATAAATATCAGTTCCTACTTTTGCATTTCAGCTTTCCAATTAGTATCAGCTTTTGCAATGTGTGAAGCGCGATCTTCCTGGAATAGTTTTGAGATAGAAGCGTCTTTGTTTAGGTATACTTTATCTTCTACAACTGTGAAAACAGTAGGGTCTGATACAAACTTTTTGCCAAGTGACATTCCGTAAGCGCAGTAGCCATCATATTGTGGGAGGAACTTTTCAGGGTTTGCGATGAAGAGTTGTTTTGTTTCTTCGCTAACGAAGTAGTATGTCTTTTCGTTATGCTTAGCTGCGAACTTAGAGTCTCCTTTGTTTGCTTTGCCTGCAGCGATGTAGCATACTGGACAGTAACCGTCTAATGCTACATTATCCTTTACTTTCATCATTTCAGCTTTCCAGTGAGAGTCTGCTTTTACAATGTGTGAAGCACGGTCTTGCTGGAATAACTTTGAGATAGAAGCGTCTTTGTTTAGGTATACTTTATCTTCTACAACTGTGAAAACAGTAGGGTCTGATACAAACTTTTTGCCAAGTGACATTCCGTAAGCGCAGTAGCCGTCATATTGAGGGAGGAACTTTTCAGGATTTGCGATGAATAGTTGTTTTGTCTCTTCGCTGACAAAGTAGTAAGTCTTGCTGTTATGTTCAGCGGCGAACTTAGCGTCCCCTTTATTAGCTTTACCTGCTGCAATATAGCATACTGGGCAGTATCCATCTAATGCTAGGTTTTTAGGCATTGCTTGAATGCTAGTAACTAGTGCTAAAAGAATAGCGAATATTTTAATTGTTTTCATATTGATGTATTATGAATGCCTTTCATAGGACATTCATGCGTTTAGAGGGATAGCTTTGAGTATTATTCCAAAGAAGAATAAGTATTATTAAAAAAGAATATATTGATACAATTTTTTAAATAGATTATTGGGTTTTACTATACCTTTTAAAGCCTAGGTGAGAATTAAAATAATATTATCTAAAGCTCAAAGTAAGATCGTGAATATATTCTTTTAAGGAAGCCCAGGAATTATAGACCTCTACTGCCCAGTGATCCCATGTGAGGTTCCCTGGTGCTATGCAGAGCATGACTGAGAGAATGATGACATTGGCGAGGTAAATGACCATGAGGGAGAAAAAGACTCCATTTTCTTTCAGATCAGGCTGGTCACGCGGGATCATCCAGAGTGTCCATAGCAGGTGGAATGTCCAGCTGGCACCTATGAGGAAATAAAGGGCCTCATTATGATAAGGGATCTCTGTGAATATCTCTAAGGCAGATGATAGCGTGAGGATGATAACAGACCAAAAAGGAACGAAGTAGGGGGATAGAGCAATGAGGATATTGCTTTTATTTGTCATGATGTAGCCACCATCTGCGCTGACACTTATACCAGCTACCTTACCTCCACAGATATAGACAAAGATGGCATGGGTTAGCTCGTGGCCTAAGACATAGAAGTAGAGAAACATCCGCTGGAACACACCAGTGAAGAACCAACCTGCCATGATAAAGAAGCCAATACTAAAGAAGAAGAACTGCTTAGTAGCTATGAGCTCTTTCCAGAATGTGCTGTCATTATATCCGACACTGAATAGAGCTTTGGTAGCTATTATACAAACTGGAATGAGTAATATAGCGATTATCCAGCGAATGATACGCTGAGAAACTCCTAGGTGGATAAGCTCATCAGCTGAAGCGCTAGCGATGGCAGCCTTAACGGAGGTTAGCCCTTGCCGTCTACCCAGGCGTCGGTTGGCCCGTTGCTTAGCGCGTGAGTTTGCACTAGATATAGCTTCACGTAACGTAGGTCTAGTGCTCTTACGGTTCGTGCGGATACGGCTTCTTCTATTTCTAGTGGATCTCATGGGAGTTCTCTCAGACTATTTAAGCTTACTTAAATAAATCGGAGGTGCAATCCTGAAAAAGAGGATCTGCTTTTGGCGGCTTTTTGATGCGGTTATCTGGCTCTTGTACTCGTCATAGTTCGAGTGCTTTGTTATACTGATTTAATGTCTAAATATGAGGGTTTATTATATGAGCTGAGTGCTGAGGCGAATTATTTAGAAGAACCAGCTGATCAAGAGCTACCTCATGAATTACGCCTTCAGGCTTTATGGTTTTCTGGCCAGCTAGGTAGAACGTTTATGGATCAGAGTAGTGATGTTGTGGAGGTTGTTCAGTTTGGTGAGTGGAATCATTCTCAAGGGCCTGACTTTTTAAATACGGTTGTTCGGATAGGGACTGAGCTTCATCGAGGGGCGATTGAACTGGAGCGTTCCTCCTCTGACTGGGAGCTACACCGTCATCATCTGAATAGTTCTTTTGATCAAGTCGTTCTCCATGTAGTTTTTGTTAGTGAGGGTAAAGAGCGCTTTACTAGAACTTCTCAGAATAAACATGTAGCACGAGTGGTGATACCAGATAGCGTATGGAGGAGTGCTCTAAGTATGCCTGTGACAGATGTTTTACCTGTTCATATTGGTAGGTGTTATGAGCCGTTATCTGAGATGTCAGATATAGCTGTGAACTCTTTAATGGAGGAGGCGGTGATGTGTAGGATGAAGCAGAAGGCCTTGAAGAAAAGCCGAGTGATAGATGCCTTGGGCTGGGATGAATGGTTATGGCAGTCGATCGCCCAGACATTAGGTTATCGGGCTAACCAATTACAAATGGAGCTGTTGGCGCAGAGGCTCCCCGTTAAGACATTACTGGAAAGTGTGACGGCATCAGAGTCCTTGATTTACGGTGTTGCCGGATTTTTATCCGCTGATTTACATGATCACGCAGAAGGGGAAACTAGAGGCTATTTAAGAAACTTGTGGGAAACCTGGTGGCTACACCGGGTAGATTATGAATTGATACCAGAGAGGCGTTTAGACTGGAGCCTTGCAGCAATACGTCCAGTGAACCACCCGCAGAGAAGGCTAGCGGCGCTCACAAAAATCGTATCAGAGTGGAAATTGTTCTCTGAACTGTGCCGTGATGGAGGCGATGTAGTAGAGTTCTTTCAAAGGATGAATCATCCGTATTGGAGTTTTCATTATACGTTGAAGTCAAAGCGAAGTAAGAGAGAGTTAGCTCTGGTAGGGCAGAATCGGGTTGTTGATTTTCAGATTAACCATTTGATGCCCGACTTATTAGCAGGGGGAGATATCTCGGCTTGGGCCAATTTTAAGAAGCTCCCGGCACAAGTAGTTAGCAGTAAAGTGAAGAATGCTTCGCTTCGTCTTTTTGGTGAGACTCCGAGGCGTAAGCTTTATTTGAAAAAGGCATGGCAGCATCAAGCCTTAATACAGATATATCAGGACTTTTGTTTGCAAGATATTTCAGACTGTCAGCAATGTCCATTTCCTGAGCAACTTGCTCAGTGGGGTAAATAAAAAGGGAGCAGCCTCTCGGCCACTCCCTTTTTTGACATAATGAATAACTAAATAATTAGTCTGTTTTAGAAGAAGAGACGGTATGCAGCGGATACAGTCGTTGCGTCTGTATTACCTAATGGAGTATCAAGATTCTCGTATTCGACACCAACGAGGATTTTAGATTGGTGACCAACGAAGTAGTAATTCAGTCCTGCATAAATGCTGTGATGTGAATCACCAAATCCTCCGTTTACGTCGGCATCTTGATCAGCTCGGAAATAGCGGCTGTTCGTGCGGATACCATCGTCTTCAGATGATCCCTGGAATTGGTAGCGTGCTACAAACTCGAGCTTATCTTTAATGATGTAAGTAGAAGGTGACAGTACTACGCCGTAGAAATTATCGCCATCAAGATCTTCGCCATATGCAACAGTGGCTGCATAGTTCCAGTTATTGATATCTGTTGTGTAGGAAGCTGAGGCAGCCCATCTGTTTGTTGATACTTCGTCGTCATCTTCATCAATAGACCAGAAGGCATCAAATACTACTTCACCACCTAGTGCTTTATGCGTAGAGGTGAGGTAGAGAGCTTGTCCTGCGTTCCAGCCTCCGAGGTCGTCACCACTATCAGCTGTGCTAAATACACCGAATTTACCAGACCAGTCACCTTTCTCAGCAGAAAGAGTGAGACCAGTGTATCGAGCGCTGGTAGTAAGTCTATTTGCAAGAGCAGAGCGCTCTACAGTTTTGATTTTTTTAGATGATTCGTGGCCTTCGTGACCTAGGGCGACTTTATGACGGCCGTATGAAGCTGCAAATGTGTCAAATCCAGCAAAGTTTTTTGTTTTATAAGTAAGTTTGAGCTGATCAAAGCTTTGGTAACCAAAGCTTTCAGATCCACCACTAGTAGCATCATCATCTACAAGGTTGATATTACCTTTTAGAGTAAAGTTATTTAGAAACTTAATTTGTGCACCAACACGAACTCGGCGGAACTCTGTAAAGTCACTGTCGAAGCTGTCTCCGTTTACGTCACTACCGTCGATAGCGGCATATTGCCATTGAGCACGACCAAAGAATTTTAACTCCTGGATATATGGAGAACTGCTATCAGAGTGGAACTTTCCAAATGTTTTAAGGCTGTTAGCCCAGTCACCTACGTGAACTGGCTCAGATACAGAAGAAACATCTAGTGGCGCAGGTCCAGCAAGAGCTGACCCTATAGCAGCCGCTGTAGCTGCTGACGCTAGTTTAAGTGTATATGTCATAGTTGATTATAATTGTTGTTCTATTTATTTACATGATTTCTTTGTGGGAGCTCATGTAATGCGAAAGTATGTAAAGCAGAACGTTGCTTGTTCAAGAATTAATACTGTGTTACGGTTTGGTCACATATTTTCAAATATGAGTTTTATTTAGCCTTATAAAGACCTAAACTCTGAAGAATACAGGACTTTGCAAAAGATGGTTTTCCTGTCGTCGGGCGGTCAGGCGTGAGGAGTTGCCAGTCTTTCTTTTCTCCCTCGGCTAGTAATTTTTCTGTTGGGTGAACCATAGTGGCACTTTCACAGATTCTTAACATGGGAAGGTCGGCATGGCTGTCTGAAAACCCGTGACTATTGGGTAATATATCGCCAGCCCCTGGATTAAATCCTTGAGGGAGAATGTGTTTCATTTTTACTAACTTATTAGCGCCCTTGTTATTTCCACCGATGATATCTGGGAAAAGTCTTACTCTGCCGTCCACTTCCACTTCGGTGCCGAAGTAGTGATCTGCGCCTAATTTTTTGGCTATGGGTGCTACCCAAATTTCAGGACTGGCTGAGCTGAGCACGACGAGTCGGCCTAATTTTTTTTGTTCATTAAAAATGGCAACAATCTCATGGTAAAATTGATGCGGGAAAATTTCTTCTACAAATTCTTCTGCTAGCTCATCGAGCTCATCTTTACTCAGTCGCCAGAGGTAGTTCAGGAAAACACGTTTCATGCCCTCTGCTCCTAGAGCCTTGGTGAGAGGGAGGAATGGAATAAGAATGAGCAAAAATAGCCGGCGGATGGGCATTTTTTTAATAACGAAGTTACAAAACAACAGCTGGGTGTCCCAGGGAACTAATGTCTGGTCGAGATCGAAGAGGGCATAGCCCTTTGGGGTGGATTCATCCATGAGGTTGGTCAGTTCGTTAATTTGTTAGTTCCCAGAGAGCTCTTATATTTGCTCGTTTCAAGTTTTGATGTGTGGTGCAGAGCCCCACGACGTAAGGTGAAAGCTGCGGCGCAGACTCTATTTTGCAGACATCATTTCGGAAAGGGCTTTTTTCTAACACTAGTTCAGGGACGATGCCCACACCGCTGCCTAATCTGACCATGGCGAGAATACCCTCGTTTCCTGATACCTCGGTATTGATATGAGCGTGGATGTCATGCTTTTTTAAATATTCATCTAATCTTCTTCTTGATAGTCCGCTTCTAGGCAGGACAAGCGGGGTTTTACTAAGATCCAGTATACCGTTTTTAGTGGGGAAGGATGACTCTTGAGTAGAGCCTACAAATACGAGGTTTGTTTCAGTAAGAGGCTTGAATTCAAGTCGTGGATGCTGCTTGTCTGGTAGCGCCGCTACTGCGAGATCGATCTCACCATCGAGGATCTGCTGAATGGATTCTTCTGCAGATCCAGTGCGCAGTTCTAGCTGAACTTCGGGGAATTCTTTACGGTATGATTCGAGAAGGTTTGGCAGGAGGCTGTAAACAGCTGTTACAGAGGCGTAGATGGAAACCAGCCCTGACACAGAATCCTTGTCGCTCAGTTCCTCGCAGATATTTTCCCAGTCACGGATGGCGTTTTGAGCGTAACTGCGGAATTTAGTTCCAGCAGAGGTGAGTTTCACACTGCGCCGGTCTCGAATGAAGAGCTCCTGCCCTAGCTGCTCTTCTAGTCTTTTGATACTTCGGGTGAGAGCTGAAGGGCTGAGATTACATGATGCACTAGCCTTACCGAAGTGCAGTAACTCAGATAAACTAAGGAAATACTTGATTTCATGTAGGTTCACTCAGGGAATATGGTCTGTGTTGCGTTTTTTGCAACAATATGAATTAAATAATTCAATTTACGCAATAGTGGGGCTTGTGCTAGATAGATGTAATCAGCGAGGTCTGCAAGGAGCTGGCTAAAAACAATATCACTACAATTATGAGTCAAAATTATTTTAATACACTACCACTGCGTCGTCAGCTTGATGAGCTAGGCACATGTCGCTTCATGGATATCGCTGAGTTTGATGGCGGTATCGAAGCTGCTAAAGGCAAAAAAATCGTCATCGTTGGTTGCGGTGCTCAGGGCCTTAATCAAGGTCTTAACATGCGCGATAGCGGACTAGACGTTTCATACACACTTCGTCCAGAAGCTATTGCTGAAAAGCGCCAGTCATTTTTAAATGCTACTGAGAACAACTTCGCAGTAGGTACTTACGAGGAAATGCTTCCTACAGCTGACATCGTGATGAACCTTGCTCCAGATAAGCAGCACACAGCTGTTGTTGAGAGTGTTGTCCCTCACATGAAAGAAGGCTCATGCTTCAGCTACGCTCACGGTTTTAATATCGTAGAAGAAGGCACTCAGATCCGTAAGGACATTACGGTAATCATGGTGGCTCCTAAGTCACCTGGTTCTGAAGTTCGTGAGGAGTATAAGCGTGGATTCGGAGTTCCTACTCTTATCGCATGTCACGTAGAGAATGACCCTACAGGTGAAGGCATTGAGCTAGCTAAAGCTCTTTGTGTTGCTCAGGGTGGTCACCTTGCAGGTGCGCTTGAGTCATCATTCGTAGCTGAAGTGAAGTCTGACCTCCTTGGTGAGCAGACTATTCTTTGTGGTCTTCTTCAGGCTGGTTCTATTCTCTGCTATGATAAGATGGTAGCAAAAGGAATCGACGGAGCATATGCTGTTAAGCTTCTTCAGTATGGTTGGGAAACTGTGACTGAGGCACTTAAGCAGGGCGGTATCACCAATATGATGGACCGTTTATCAAACCCAGCTAAAGTAGTTGCGTTTGAAGTTTCTGAGCACCTTAAGGACATCATGCGCCCTCTTTTCGAGAAGCACATGGATGACATTATCTCAGGTGAGTTTTCATCTACTATGATGGCTGACTGGGCAAACGATGACGTAAACCTTCTTAAGTGGCGTGAAGAGACTGGTCAGACTGAGTTTGAAAAAACAGAAGCAGCTGGTGAGATCACTGAGCAGGAATATTTCGATCACGGTATCCTTATGGTTGCTATGGTTCGTGCAGGTGTTGAGCTTGCATTTGAGGTAATGGTAGAAGCAGGTATTGAGCCTGAGTCTGCATACTATGAGTCACTTCATGAGACTCCACTCATCGCAAACACAATCGCACGTAAGAAGCTATATGAGATGAACCGCATCATTTCTGACACAGCTGAGTATGGTTGTTACCTATTCGCTCACGCATGTGTGCCACTTCTTAAGGACTTTATGGAAGATGTTGAGACAGACATCATCGGTAAAGGTCTTGAGCTAAAAGATCTCTCAGTAGATAACCAAGAGCTTGTTGATGTAAACTTCTGCATCCGTAACCACCCTGTCGAGGAAATCGGTGAGGTTCTTCGTGAGGCAATGGGCAATATGAAGGCTCTTTAATTCTTAGATTTTACATCTAGAATACATTTCTAATTAAAAAGGCACCTTTCTTACGAAGGGTGCCTTTTTTGATATGATCTTTTGGATTAGATCATGAACGATTAGTCCTACACCCTCTACACCAGCGGCAAAGTGAGCCGCTCCTAAACTAGCGAATACGAGCTAGAATGTACCTATTATTTCTGCAATATACTTTTT
>CAYNLE010000001.1:55707-61857 GCA_964397975.1 uncultured Verrucomicrobiales bacterium
CTAAACTAGCGAATACGAGCTAGAATGTACCTATTATTTCTGCAATATACTTTTTCATAATGTGTTATATATGAGGTGGTAGATTGAGTTTATTAGTCACAATTACTTGAGCGTAATAGCTAATATATGAGGGCGAATTGAGGCGTTATTCTTATAAAAAGGTGTCAAAAAGTAATGATTCAACAATTAAAAACTCTAAGCGATAACTCCACTGGTGTGATTATTAGCTATTATTAAACAGCTGATAGAGAAGCTTAAACTACTTTTTACTATGCTTCTATGGCTACGAAGTTTCTTAACAGTTGAAGCCCGTTATGCTGGCTCTTTTCTGGGTGAAACTGAGTCGCTATGAGTTTTCCTCGAGTTACGGCCGCCGCGAAAGGTAGGGCGTAGTCACAGCTTGCAGAGACGTGCTCTTCAGATGAGGGCTCTGGGTAGTATGAGTGCACGAAGTAGAAGAAAGGGTCTTCTGGTAAACCTTTCCATATAGGGTGATCTGTATCTTTCAGAGTTAAGGAGTTCCACCCCATGTGAGGGATTTTCAAACCTAAGTCAGGGAATTTTTTTACAGTGCCGGGGATAATGCCTAATCCGTCAGCGTCGGGTGATTCCTCACCACTGTCAAAAATGAGTTGATAGCCTACACAGATACCTAAGTATGGCTTATCTTGAGCTGCCCACTGCTGGATCGGCTCGAACATACCTTGTTTTTGTAGATTAGCAGCACAATCGCCGAACTCTCCTTGCCCAGGGACAACGAGGTGGGTGATGTTATTTAGCGCTTCTGGAGTTGTTATTAGTGAAACGTTCGCTCCGATAGCGAGGAATGCATTTTCAACACTACGGATATTACCTCGTCCGTAGTCGACGATACCTACATGAACCATTGTAATTTTTAGTTAGGTTATAGAGCTTCCTTGGTGCTTGGGATACCTGTTTCACGTGGGTCGATCTCGATAGCTTGGCGCAGAGACCGAGCCATCGCTTTAAAGATAGACTCTGCAATGTGGTGTCCATCACGTCCATAAAGTAGCTCAATGTGAACATTGGCTCTTAGATTACTAGAGATAGCACGACAGAATTCTTCGGTAAGCGTTAATGGAAAATTAGGAGCATCGGCTGTGCCGGCTGGAGTTCTGAACTCGAGGTGTGGGCGATTACTTAGATCGAGCACGCAGCGGCTGAGAGTTTCATCCATCGGTAAGTATGCCATGCCGTAGCGACGAATACCTTTTTTATTTCCTAATGCTTCACGGATACATTCACCGATTACGATACCTGTATCTTCTACTGTGTGGTGAGCATCTACCTCGATGTCACCTATTGTCTTGATGTCCATATCGATCAAGCTGTGTTTACTGAGAAGAGTCAGCATGTGGTCGAAAAATGGAACGCCAGTGGAAATATTTGATTTTCCTGAACCATCGAGGTTAATGGATATACTGATATCTGTCTCAGCCGTTTTACGGTCCTGAGATGCTTGGCGTACGCTGGAAGTTGGAGCACTCATATGATGTAAGGGTAATTTTGCCAGAAGGACGGCAGATAGCAATGGCATTTTTGCTGCTTATTTCATCGTTGTGTTTCCCGATAGCGGTTACATAAACAGCCGTTCATGGCATTATCAGATATAGAATTAGGCTTTCCTGTTTTTGAGAGTATCCAGCTCTGGATCGATTCGGAATACAGGACGGGCCCTATGAATATGGCAATTGACCAGTTGTTACTAGAAACGATTGATGAGCAACCTATACTAAGAGTTTATAACTGGAGTGTACCTACAGTTAGTTTTGGCTACTTTCTGCCTCTTGCAGATGTGAAGCTAAAGTATGCGGATGAAGAATTGCAGTATGTGCGCCGTATCACAGGTGGGGGAATAGTCGATCACAGACAAGACTCTACATACACACTTATCATTCCGAAGAGCCATCCATTATCTCAAGCAAGAGGAGATACGAGCTATCAAATAATTCACCAAGCGCTATCCAATGCTTTAGTGTCGAGACAGCAGCCGGTAAAGCTCGCTTCGAGTGAATGCTCCACGCCTACTCCAGAAAGAGTGAGATCTTGCCAAGATTGTTTTGTTAACCCCGTGAGATATGATCTGATGAATGATTCAGGCGTCAAGATAGCAGGTGCAGGCCAAAAGAGGTCGCGGACGGGTTTACTTCATCAGGGGAGCCTAGCTGGTTCAGTTCAGCTGACGAATGAGCACCTTGCTGAAAGCCTAGCAGATGAGTTATCAGAGCGTAGGAGGCTGGTAGATTTTGACAGTGATTTCTTAAATCAAGCCGAGCAAGTATCTAGAGAACGATACGCGTCTAGGCAATGGTTAGAGAAAAAGTAAACGAGCTAAGAGCCTAGTTTTTTTCAAGGACCTGGATGAGGAGTTTCGAGAGTAAGAACTCACCAGTATCTAGTTGATGTCTAATACACATTCCAGCTACGAGTGCTACAATAGCTAAGAACAAAGCCGTAAGAGCACTGCTACTGGAATTATCTGCATGTTTTATGACAGAGGGAGCCCTACCAATCATACTTCCTGCAGCTGGTAAATTAGGTGATGGCCGGAATGCTGCCGGGCTAGGAGACGGGGTAGCTACAGGAGTTTGGGTATTCTGCAGTGGTGAAGCTCCTGCATACTCTAAGTGAGCAGTAAACTCCTCTTCACTAATAACGGCCATTTCTTCTGCGGACATCTCCAGCATAAGAGTTAGGTCGCCTATATGGATTTCTGATTTATCAAAAAGGTCTACAACACTGTAGCTGATATCACCTTGTTTTACTCCATTCACTGATTCTAAGTTGCGTATGATGTAGCCGCCTTCTACCCGCTCAATACGGCAGTGGCGCTCAGAGAGTGAAGGGTGGTTAATGGTGATATCATTACCTTCGCCTCTACCGATACTGACTGCCGCCATGTCAAGAGGCAGACCATAAGGTTGAGGCGTTTTATGAGGTTCTGAAATGGTGAGCTTGGGCATGGAATGAAAAATTTAAATAAAACTTAGCAGAACTTAAATAAATGATGAGGGAGACCATTTCAATAGGTAAATTAGATATTATCACTCAGGGGTTGAGTTTATGCCAAGCATTGAGTGTATGAGAGAATCTACTTGTAAATAAGCTTATACCGTCTTATCATAAATATCCTCTCGCAGAGAAATAGTAAGGGGGCGTAATGGTTTCGACTGAATATTGAAAACATAGACTGCATGTAGAGGTTGATCGGTTGGCCTCTTTAAAAAGCCGTTCAAACAAATTAATTGCAGACTCTAACGAGCTCGCACTTGCTGCTTAATTGACAGTAACGTTCATCCCTTCGATGTCTATTAAGGGGGAGAGCGACTAAAAAGTAGACTGGCTGGAGATCGGGTAACCGGGTCAAAAGTGAGACTAAACAGGTTAATCGGAACGCATGAGCCGCTAGTGAGCGATGGCATTCTTAAAAACTCACATCATTAGCTAAACATGTAGAGGTCTAAGTAGCAGGTATTTAGGACGCGGGTTCGACTCCCGCCGCTTCCACCATTTGAAAAGGGCTGAGATTAACTTCTCAGCCCTTATTTTATCTATAGCTAATTTAATAAATAGGCTAAGGTTAAGCCAGTTGTTGAAACAAAAAGCCATGAGAGCCCACCTAGGCAGAGAGGACGTAGTCCAATATTTTTCATTTCAGAAAAGCTCATCTGTAATCCCATAGCCGCGAGGGAGATAGTCAGGAGGAACTTGTTACCCGTTTTTACATACTGCTGAATATCGCCTGTGAGCGGGGTAAGACTATTGATAGCTACCATTACTATAAAGCCTATTACAAACCACGGTATCGGAAGAGACGCCCTTTGTGCGGATGGTAGACCATCTGCTACCTTGTTATTTTTCTTCGGAGAATAGCCAAGGATGATAATGACCGGCACTAGAAAGAGGACGCGTGATAGCTTGGCGACAGTTCCTATTTCGCCACTTTCTTGTCCACCTTGGAATGCTGCGGCTATCACTTGTGCTGTTTCATGAATCGAGATGCCACTCCAGAAGCCAAAAGTTTTTGGGTTCAAATGCATGAGCTCTCCAATGATAGGAAATAGTAACATGGATAGGAATCCGAATAGAGTGACTAGGGTAATAGCATATGCCACATGTTCGTCTTTACCTTTTATTACTGAATTGGTGGCAACAATGGCAGAAGCCCCACAAATAGAAGTGCCTGCTGCAATCAAGCGAACAAGGCGGGGGTCAAGGCCCAGCCTATTACCAAGCCAGAGGCAGAATAAAAACGTAGTAACCAGCGTAAGTGTGATAGTAAGAATACCATTCCAGCCAACGTCTAACACCTGGGAGAAGTTAAGCTGAAGTCCTAAGAAAACAATGGCTATCTTAAGCAGTTTTTGGAGTGAAAATTGAATCCCTGCATGACAAGACTCAGGAGTTTTAAAGAAGCTTCTGTATAGAATACCTATAAATACAGCTAGTATCATAGGGCTAATAAGGTGTAACCCTTGTATTTTATTCAGAGCAAAAGCTAATGATGCTATGACAACTACGAAAAGGAGACCGCGCCAAATGACATTACTAGACGGCTCACTAGTGGAGGAGCGTTGAACATTCATGAAGATGATTAAAGGAGTTTCATAAAATGAATTGTTTCGTTAGAGTATAAATGTGGAGTCATTCGATGGGGTATGTAGCCCGCATTCATACTTCCCCCCTTGGAAGCGAGTTTCTTCAGCGGATGAAGCTTCATGTAATGGTATCGTGCTATGAATATCGCCAGCCGTCACATAGCCTTTCTCTACAAGTGGATGAGTGGGGAGATTAAATTCTGATATATATTGCTCTATTTGAGCCTCAGACCAGTCAAGTATAGGGTAAGCCTTGGTGATTAGATTTTGTTTTTCTAGAAAGTTTTTATCACTACGTGAATTAGACTGACTACGTCTAATTCCACTGATCCATGCTTGTGCACCCAGATCATTGAGAGCTCTATTCATGGGCTCTATTTTGGTAATATTTGCATAACGACTTGCACCTTCCTCACCTTGTTCCCATACATTTTCCCATAATGCATCAATGCGGGCGGCACTGTATTTTGGCACGTAAATTTGAAGGTTGATATTAAGTCGGTCAGTTAAGGCTTCTGCATAGTGATATGTTTCAGGAAATAGATATCCAGTATCAATAAAGATGACTGGAATATTCGGGATGTGTTGAGAGATGAGGTGGAGCATAACACTCGACTGCAATCCAAAGCTCGTTGACGCCACCAGCTTATCTCCCCATTGCTCATGGAGCTGTAGTAAGCGTTCTTCTGCAGTAAGTTTTATGAAATCTTCAGATGTGTAAGAAACTGGATTATTGCGTTGAGGATTGGATTTCATGAGATCTTATTTTTTGTGAGGCATAATTCATTCTCTCTCGTTTATATTATGAGGAGAAATAGCTATGCCAAATGAAGTACACGAGAGTTGGAGTCTCTAGATCGAAAAATATTTCCAGTATTTTTATTCGTTATCGTTGTTTAATTATAGAAAAGAGACCTCTTTCCTTATATTACATAGTTTAGAGCGCAAAATCCTAACAAGACTTATTAGTAAGCTTGGAGGCCAAGAGCGCGGAATTGACAATCTGGGGAATTATCAAACAGCTAAGAAGTTACTGCGTGGAAACTCTTACTTACGAAAATGGTCTTGAGTTTTCGAGGCACGAGAAAGTGAGCATTGAGCTAGGGGGAGTTAATTACTTCTGCGCGCGTTGATTTTTTGTTAGAAATTATTCCTTAGAGCTTGAATTCGCCCATGCTAGATGTTTTTTCTTATCAAAGATAACTCTACCATATCGGAGCGGCTCAATTTAAATATTAACTGCTAACTAAGAAGCAGAGCCTCTCGCGACCTTTTTCCTCCAGCTCTCGAAGTCTTCGCTCAGGAATTTATCGTGGTCTCTAGGCTCTTTTATTAGCAAATAGCGCTGTCAAAAATATTCGATGATTCATAATCCAAAATACCACTTCTGCAAAAGAGCTCTTGCTCTTGCCTCTTTGATGCTAAGCTCAGCTTTTGCTGATACTCGAATCAACCTCGATAACCACTCCTAGAACAGTCGTCAAAGGTCTCTATTATCGACTAATTAAACTTTAAAATTGCTGGCTGGAAA
>CAYNLE010000001.1:61957-115403 GCA_964397975.1 uncultured Verrucomicrobiales bacterium
GTCGTCAAAGGTCTCTATTATCGACTAATTAAACTTTAAAATTGCTGGCTGGAAAGATTGTATAGTCCAGCTACGTGATTGTGATAGAGGTACAAAAAAACGGCGAGATAGTGAATATCTCGCCGTTTTGTATAAGATGCTTTCTTAGCTCTCGTTTGATTAACGTGAGTAAAGTTCAACAACAAGCTGAACGTTGACCTGATGGTCAAAGTCTTCGTTCGTAGGAACGCGAACTACCTTGCCCTTCATTTCTGTGCGATCAAGTGTAAGCCACTCTTTCGTCGGGACTGCTTGTGTGAGGTCCATGTAGCGGAGACCGAGCTGCTGTGAGCTAGGCTTGTCCTGAACGCTGATGGTGTCACCAGGCTTAACTTGGTAACTAGCGATGTCTACACGCGTGCCATTCACTTGAATGTGACCGTGGTTCACCATCTGACGTGCTGCTGAACGTGTGTTACCTAAACCGAGGCGGTAGCAAACGTTATCAATACGTAGCTCAAGGAGCTGACAGAGAACTTCACCTGTAACACCACGACGGCGCACAGCTTCAGCATAGTAAAGGCGGAATTGTTTTTCGAGAACACCGAACTGGAAACGAAGCTTCTGCTTCTCTCCGAGTGCGATACCGTAGTCAGACTTCTTGCGGCGACCTGCGCGAACTCCGTGCTGCCCAGGTGGGAAAGAACGGCGTTCAAGTGCTTTAGAGGGTCCGAAAAGTGCTACGCCGAAACGACGGCTGATCTTGTCTTTGGGGCCAGTGTAACGAGCCATAATAAATAGTAAGTTAAAAAATTAAAGGTAAGGGGTGAATTACACGCGGCGAGCCTTTTTCGGGCGGCAACCGTTGTGTGGGATAGGAGTAACGTCTTGGATCTTAGAAATGTTAATTCCTAGACCCTGAACGGCACGAACAGCGGATTCACGGCCGGAACCAGGTCCCTTAACGCGAACTTCTACTTCTTTCAATCCGTGGCTCATAGCTTGACGGCATGCGTCTTGAGACACCACCTGAGCTGCGTATGCAGTGCTCTTACGTGATCCCTTAAAGCCCATTTTACCAGCACTAGACCATCCAATAGCATTACCATTAAGGTCAGTGACACTTACGAGAGTGTTATTAAAAGTAGCTACGATGTGAACGATACCTGTTTGAACGTTTTTGCTCTTCTTAGCTTTGTGAACGCGAATTTCTTCATCACCACCAGCAAGTTCAGCGAAAATGTCGCGCTTCTTTTCTGGTGCTTTTGGTATCGCTTCTTCGGCTGCAGGAGTCTCAGGTGTAGCTGCCTCTGTTGCTACTACTTCTGGAGTAGCGTCGTCTTTGATTTCTTCTTCAGACATGATTTTGTAAATTAGTTATATTTTGGTAAATTACTTCTGAACACCTACTGTGCGCTTTTTACCCTTACGAGTACGAGCGTTTGTGCCGGTGCGTTGTCCGCGAACGGGGAGGCCTACCTTATGGCGGATGCCACGGTAACAGTTAATAGCTTGGAGTCGCTTAAGTGCAGATTGTCTTTCACGGCGAAGGTCACCTTCAATAACGATAATCTCAGATGTGATAACCTGAGCGATCTTTACGAGTTGTTCTTCTGTGAGCTCACCAGTACGAATGTCTGGGTTAACTCCTGCTTGTTCGAGAATACGCTTAGAGGTCGCAAGACCAATACCGTAGATGTAGGGAAGAGAAGCTTCGATGCGCTTCTCGTTCGGAATTTCTGTACCGAATATACGTGCCATAATCCTTAATTTTGATGGATGTGTTTTATAATTAGTAGCGCGCTCATACTGGAGAATTTCCTCTGATATGATAGTCCATCTGGACGATCCTGCGCGCTGCGCGGGACGGTCTACTTAACAGGGATCTTGTAACTGGCAAGTATGAATTGGTTGTTTTTCTTCCTAATATACAGAAATCTCTAGCTTTCGGTGAGAGGCTGAGGTTGTTGAGCGCTGTTTTTAGGCAAAGAAAAAGGCCATACACAGAATGTATGGCCTTTTAAAAAGATGAAATACCGAGAACAGGGGTCGAACCTGCACGCCCAAAGGGCACCAGATCCTAAATCTGGCGTGTCTACCAATTCCACCATCTCGGCTTGGGACGCGCGCACATTAATAAAATTTTGCGTCTTAGCAATATTTTTCTGTATATATTTTTTGAAAATTGATCTTTAGCGCGAACGGTAGAGATTTTGAGTGTTATCTAGGTAGCGACCTAGGTGGTCGCTTGTAGCTGGGCTACTTGATTCGTGTTCTATTTTTTCGCTTAATTTGCGAAATTTTGCGAAGTTGTCACTGAGATCATTAGATTGCGTAATATAATACCAATTAAGATAGTCGGTAGCATGGCTGCCCGCTGTAAGCATGCTCTGCCTGGTGGATTGTAGATTGCGTAAGCGTGTCAGAGTGTTTTTATCTTTACCATCGAGGACTTCGCTTATGATAGCTGTGTATTCATAGATAAGGGGTTTGTAGGTAGGGAAGGCTCTGTAGCTCAGTCTTTGGAGTTGTGCTAGCGGCGAGCTTAGTATGAGGCGTCGCTGTTTGGGGGGGAGGGCTAGGAGGTCTCTGTAGGACGAGATGTCGGTTTTGATAATCTTTGGTGGGGTAGTCGTTATATCATTTGCTGCTACCTCGTTAGTCTCTGTATCGGCTGGTGGAGTTTTGATTCCGTATTGAAAGCTGAGTGCTTCTGTCAGTAATTTGTCAGTTTCTTGGATGCTGTGAGCTTGTGTGGTGGCTGCTGTACCTAACTCTAGGATTTCCAATTTCACCCATTTAGAGAGGCTGCTGGCAGAGTTGTTCATGCCGGGGAAGTGCTTTCGCATGAGGTTTTCCGGTTCGCCTTTGAATGTGGCTACATCAGCAATGTAGGCTTCCATGTTAACTCGGCCTTTTGGTTGGCGAAGTATTGAGTTTACGATTGCTCCAGCTATAGCTCGATAGACGGATGTTTCAGCTCCTATAAGTTGGTTGAGGTTTTTTTCGCTCGTCTCGAATACGGTGTCGAGGGAGAGGATTTTAAAATGATCAACCTCAGCTTGATAGATTTTTTTGTCTTCTTTTCCAGCTTTAATACGGATGGCTTCCAGGAGTCCGGTAATTAGCCATGGTTTTACTAGGGCGGTGTCATTAGCTGGTATGGTTTGGCCGCTGCTTAGCCCCCTTTCGTATAGAAGCGTTTCCATCGCGTGGTAGTCGAGTAACTTTGTATCAGGTTTTTTACCGATATGGATATCGAGCTTAAGCTGGTAGCTACCTTCTACTTCTTCAATACTTGTGCGAATACTGCGTTGTGGAGAGGGGTCTCCAGTTTTGCCGTGTAGCTGGATAGTGATGGGGAGCAGGGGTCCCTCGTAACTGTCGTTACATAGTTTGCTGAGGCTATCTTCTATACTGCTTATTTGAGATAGAATAATACTGCGTATAGGCTGACTGCCGCCAGTGACGGTGATAGTTCCGGTAGTAGAGGAGGGCTTGGCTAAAGGTTGGGCTGCCTTTATTGGCTCCGCTTGTTCTGTTTTAGATACTTCTTCTTTTGGTGGGTCATATAGCGTATCTGCTGCTTTTACGCTAGCTAGGCTAATAATGGTTAGCGAGCTACAGAGGGCTGCTGTTTTGAGTAGTGGTTGTGAGAAAACGCACTTCATGAACTTGTTACGGACCTAGGGGAAATCGTGATACGGCCATCTTCAACCGTTATATTACGGATTTGACGATCATGGTATGGTGCGAGATCTTCAAAGAGTTCATCAGCCAGTAACTTATATGGTGATGTAATGAGTCTAGCGAAGCCGCCAGGGGCATTGACATGGCCGATATGTGCAGAGTATGGGTGGATAGTGTAGCCTCGATCATAGCTTTCAAATTTGAGCTTTAAGATTGTAACGTGGCTTTGTTCGTTGGGTATTTCACGCTCGATGACGACCTCCATATCGTTCTTTTTTAGGTTAACCCAAATATGGCTATTTTTAATGTAAATATTGGCTAGGCCTCCTTGTTTTGCTTTGATTCGTCTACTAAGCCATGCATTAAGTTCGTCTTCCCGAAATGTGACTGGGTAGTTGCCTTTGATGGAGTTACTTAAGCGCTTTGGTAATTGAGGTGTTTTAGTTAACCATCCTTTGAGGATCGGTTCTCTGCCGTCTATCTGGTCGAGAGAGTAGTTTTTTAGTGCTGGGAATAACTTGGTTCCAGCTACGCTAATGGTAGATAGCTGGTCTGTTAGCTTGTCTTCGTTTGAAGCTGGCCGTGTCATAAAGTAGACATAGCTTCCTATATAGGTGAGCGTAGCTAGAAGAAGGGTCAAAAAGACAAGCTTAAGAATGTTTGGAGCTTTGAGTCGACCGGGTTCATTTACATTTCGTTTTTCAGCCATGTTGATATTATGTTAGCAGCTTTTATAAGCGAGATAAAGCTGTTATTCGTAATCGGGTTTCGAGTAGAGGTGTATGCTGAGGCTCGTTTTGTTTATACGGTAGCGCGCAAAAGGCCTACCAGAACGCCTTGAACAGATAGTTCTCGGACAGGGGTGAGGTCCGGGAAATCGATGTTTTCAGCACGTAAAAATGGTTTACCCTGTTCTACTACGTAACGCTTCAAGGTGGTTTCCTCATCGATCAATGCGGCTACGATGTCACCTTTGCGCGGCTCACGTACTTCTAGTATGACCGTGTCGCCATCGCAGATATGTGCATCGATCATCGATTCACCTCTTACTTTAAGCGCAAAAGTCTTGCTATGAGTTGCAATACCTAAAGATTGAGTGTCGATAGATATGCATCCTTCTTTTTCAGGATCTACATCCTGAGCCATTCCAGCGGCTATATTTCCGTAAATAGGGATGTCGATGATTTCTTCCCTTTCCATCTCCTCCGGGAAACCTATACCGCAAGCCTTGTTAGCTTTTCTTACAATGACTCCTTTTTTCTCCAGAGCTTTTAGATGACTGATCGCCGCGGTCTGGCTGGCGAAGTCAAAGTGTCTCTGGATGTCGCGCGTTGAGGGCATGAAGCCTTCAGATCGCTGAGTTTCTTTAAGGTAGTCGAGAACTTCTTGCTGTCGTTTTGTAAGTTTGGGCGAAGACATGGTTGTGGGTAATGCGGGTTGCGGGATTTGCTGAGTTTGAACAGTGTTCTATGGAACAGTATTCGTTTTCGCTGTCTATGCAACCTAAAATTTACTCATTAAGTGATTCATTAAGAATGCTTTGAGCTTTTTCGGAAAAATTTAGGCTAAGAGCTTTTTCTTGGCCTGCTGTGCTCATTTTAGCCCAAGTTTTCTGAACAATTTTTATCATCTTCTCGTGTTCGGTTTCACTGATGAGTGTATCAAATTGATATTCTAAAAACACGAGGCAGAGTGCGTCTTCTAGTGTTTGGCATTCGGGGTCAGTTTTTAGATTTTTTTTCTGGTTGAGTGATTTCACTCGTTCGACGGTTTCATCATCATAGCCGACTTCTCTGAGTATTTTTGCAGATGTTTCAGCGTGAAACTTTTTAAGCCCAGCTCTCCATTTAAGGTAACCAGCACGCCCCATTGGCTCAGTGTTACGTGGTATTTTCCAGCGGCAGATATGCTGGCAGCGAGCAGCTAGCTTAAGGCTTTCGGATGCATTAGCTGATAATGAATTTACAGCATTTGATAGGCGTTTTGCGAAGACGAGCTCTTTCGGCTGCTGTTCGCCGTGATCTTCTACTGTATTTGGGTCCTGGGCATTTGCGGCATCGAAAAGTTGAAAGGCCTCTTTAAGCATGGTGTCGTTATTCATGTAGGTAAATATGCAGTGGGTAATTATAGAAAGAAATTCTTAAATCAGAGAAAGCTCATTAAGTCAGATTACTTGACATGGATCTCATCCTCCAGCAGTTCTTGTATAGATGAGTGAGCCTTTACTAGATATTCTATATGAAGACGCTGGATTTGTCGTGGTGAATAAAAAAAGCGGTATGCTTTCCGTGCCAGGGCGAGAGGTGAAGGACAGTGTGGTGAATCGTGTGAAGACGATGTATCCCGATGTGATCGTGCATCCAGAGGTTCATCGCTTAGACATGGATACATCGGGGCTGATGGTGGTCTCTAGGAATTCTACATCACATAGGCATTTATCGATTCAGTTTCAGGACAGGCTTACCAAGAAGCGCTATGAGGCGCTGTTAGAAGGTGTCGTGGAGGCTGAAGGTGGAGTCATTGAGCTGCCATTTAGATTAGATATAGATAATCGCCCGATACAGATCTACGATGAGATACATGGTAAAATGGGAAAAACCATCTGGGAGAAACTTGCTGTAGAAGGTGAGTATACGAGAGTTTCTTTTTCTCCTATTACTGGGCGGACCCATCAGCTCCGTCTTCATGCATCTCACGAGAAGGGGATAGGCATACCTATAGTGGGTGACCCTTTCTATGGAAATGGCTCAGGACCAGGGCAGATGAAGCTGCATGCTTGTGATCTTAGCTTCACTCATCCTGAAACTGGTGAGCTGATGTCGTTTACTTCAGCTCCGCCATTTTAAATAAATTTAAAATAGTATCATCTTTTTATTGCAAAAATGGTGAAGAGAACATAATCAGTCCTCAGCACAGTAGATTATCTGCTGTGTTTACTGGAAAGTAAAAAACGCGGGTATAGCATAGTGGTAATGCTCCAGCCTTCCAAGCTGACTAGGAGAGTTCGATTCTCTCTACCCGCTCCAGTAAACTCTCTAAAGTTTGATCTAATAGCCATTCTAATAATGAATGGCTTTTTTGTTTTATGCGAACTATCAACTGTGTTGAGTTCCCGTTTTTGAAGTCGATTATATGAATTAAATGAACGTTGGGGTGGTTTTGATGGATTCTGCGTTTTTCTGACCTTGAAATAGTTTTACATTTAAACTACCTTCACCTCGCCATAGGCGAATCATATTTATGACCCCTGATGAAAACACTACTGCTGATGTAGAGCAGATTGAACTCCCCGAGTATCCACCATCTGGGTTCTGGGCGCTGCAGTATAGAAAATTAGAGCAGAAGTTATCGAAACTTTGTTTTGAAAATGATTTGTGGTATAAGATTTTGACTTCTATTTATCTACCTTTGGCTTCTAAAGCTGGTATGAAGTTAGGGACCAGAACGGGTGAGGTTTACGAGACAGTATTACCATTCAAAAAGTTTAATAAAAACTGGTATGACGCCATGGCAGGTGCTGCGCTTCTGGCAAATACCGAGATAGCCGGCGGAATGGCTATTTTTCAATACGTAGGTGAAAAATACACCGTGGTTTGTAAGGAACTTAGCTATAAATTCAGACTGCCCTGTCATTCAGACGCTACTTACAGAGTAAGAATGGTGGATGATATTCAGAGTTTAATGAAGTCTAAGCCCGAGTTTAATCTACGTATGGAAATAGATATTCTCGCAGAGATGAAAAATAAAATGCGTAAAATAGGTACTAGCAAGGTGACCTTTCATATTGCTGCTAAAAGTTTAATGGCGCAGAGGATTTATAAAGCTAAACAAAAAGCCAAGGCGTGATAGATCGGCGTTGGTTATTCGGGCCTGCTACAGGTAAAGATGCTACTGGGTGGATATCGACACTTGGCTGGGCTGCATTTTTAGGCACTAGCTGGACATGGGTCATAGGCATGGTTCTGCCAGCATTGCTTATCCGTGATATGGGTGTCGCTGGTTTTCTGATATTTGCCTTGCCTAACTGTATAGGTGCTGCGGCTATGGGCTCAGTGCTGACAAGTGACTCTGCTAAGTCGCTTGCTAAGAATCACGGCGGTATGATTCTTACTTTTTCGATTGTTACAGTCGCCTATCATTTTTATATAGCAGGTTACTTAATTCCTAACTTATTGGGCTTTGGCGCACTGGCTGTATTTGTTGGTAGTGCTCTTGTGGCTACAGCGTGTATTGCTCGTTGGAAGGATAGGGGAGCATTAGGTTTCTCTATGGTGGTATGGATTATTAGCATTATCTCCTTTATCTGTGCACTGTGTATCCCGAGTGCGACACCATTTGCTATTTATAATGAAAAGCCGTTACTCAGCCCTTCGTTTATTTGGTATTTTTTACCAGCTTCAGTAGGTGGTTTTCTCTTGTGCCCATACCTAGATGCTACCTTTATCAGAGCTCGTATTAGGACTAATAAGGTAACGGGGGTTTTGGCATTTAAGATAGGATTTTTGGTCATTTTTGCTTCAATGATCATATTTACCACAGCATACGGCCATAAGTTAATAGAGGCGTTTGCTGGTGAGGAAGACCGTTTAGAGGGGGTGTGGGGAACTATTCTGCTCATTCATATCCCGCTACAGATGGGTTTGACCTCAGCGTGGCATGGTAGGGAGATATTTGAATGTTGTTACTCTTGGCTGAAGACCAGTGTGACGAAGATTGAGGGATCTGATTGTGAGCAGTGCTCTAAGATCTCACGAAGGTTTGTAATAGCAGGTTTTATATCTAGCTTAGCGGGCTGTATCATTGTTTTCTCGGCTATCTTTTTACTGGGAGTTCTTTTCCAGTATATGAGCTTTGAGTTGTTTGAGGACTTTAAAATCGCGAACGATATCACGACCTTTATTGAGGCATATGAAGTAGCTCGTTACATCAGTGTGGGGGAGATAGGTTACCGCTGTATTTTAATATTCTACGGAACATTATTCCCTGCGTATGTGATGTTAATGATGATTCCTACGCTGTATTCAAGTGAGCAGAAGAGGCCTTGGTGGCTATTTGGTGTTACGGTTGTATTATCATCCATCACTGCCTACCTAGGTTTTATCCATGATGTAGGTTGGGCTATTATCGCTACGCTTGGTATCATCTGCCTAGCGCGCATAGTGGTCGATATACGCGCTATGTTAGAGTTTAAAAAGTCGAGCTGATAAGCTCTTTGACTTTAAGCTCTCCAGAGTTTGGCTCGTGCTTGGAAATCTGCCGTGAGTCTGAGGTGTTTCCCAGTAATGCTCTGGCTAATTCGGCTTTCCCACGCACTGAATGAGCGGCTAGCTGGTGAGTTGGTATAAAACTCGCTCATGTCTTGAATGCTTAAACCTCGTTCAGCGTATGTTTGAGGGTTGGTAGCGTATTTAGCGACATCGTTTGTGAAGCTATTGATAAGGGCTAGGCTACTAAACAGTTCACCTATGGTAAAGTTGCTAAACGTAGTTAAGGCTTCTTCTAGATGATGCTTTTCTTGCTGTTGTGGACGGGCGTCGAGCCCTACCAAAGTTGCATTTACGTGCTCAGCAGCAGTTAGCAGCTCAGCGCTGATATGCTCTGAAGAAAGTAATTTTGATAAATGGTTTCTTAGCTCAGTGACAGTCAACCAGATAGGGAGGTCGATGTATGTATTGAATAAATGTTTAGATAGGTTCTTTCCTAGTGACTTCAGTTTCAGCTGAGGGATATCAATAGCTTTTAGAGAATGATCTCTCGCAAACATAGCGCTTAAGTATGCCAGTAATGGCTGCATGAGCATTTCGTAGTCCGGGAATGTTCTGCCACTGCCTTCTATCTTCGCTGCCTCGGCTCGTTTGAGGTAGGTTTCTACGGAGTTTAGGATAGGGTCATTATTACGCATAATACCAGACGGCTTAAGGGCGTAGAGAATAGTGAGTTGGTCAAAGCTCGCATAGGACAGGGCTTTAGCTCCTAGTTTGTTAATAAGCTGCCATGCAGATTTTTGAGCCTCATCGAGGTCAGAGCCCCCGATGTTTTTAGAAGGGTGTTCGGTGACTCTTTCTAGTTGTCTGCAATTGTTCAGTTCGAAAAACCGGATAGTATCTTCCTCTGCTGTATGCACAGTATTTTTATCATCATAAGACTTAAGTTCCCCGTAGTAGCCTAAGATGAGCTTAGTAAAACGAATATCTGGGTTAGGTTGCCCGCCATTATTAAGGTAACGGCCCGCTAGCGACCCCCCGTATGGCTCAGCTCCGAACGCTAAATTAGAAATGGCTTGTTTACAGCAAATATCAGCTGTTGGTGTTACCAGTAATGGCATGCCCGCATCCTGACATACCTGTTTAAGTTCATTGATAAAGAGGTCAATGATGGCAGAGAAGTCGCCCTCATCAATTTGTGAGCCTGAGTTAGCCGCGTGGTATTTAGCGCGGATGGTAGACTGTTGCTGCTCGAGGTCTTTAATAACGAAAGGCATGGCTCCTCCTGGAACGCCTGCCTGGCATAGCCTCTCCTTTAGCTCGGCGGCTATTTTGGTATCTTTTCGTTGGGGTGAGTGCCCCCATAGGCTAGCTGTTGTTTTCTGTAAATTATTGTAAGCTTCGGTGTTTTGGATTGCCTCTGGGGCGATGGTTTCTAGGCGATGGTGTGAAGAGCTTTCTGAGAGAACTCCTTCACAGGTTTCTATGCCATCGATACCACATTCGATCGATTTTTTGATAGCAGCACTTGATAGTGTTTCATTAGTCGAGTGGCAGTGGAGTGTTAATGGAATGTTTTTTGGATCTAAAACGGCGCGCAGTGCAGGCACGAGAGTTGCCACCCGTTCATCGGTTAGCTGACCTGACATATCTTTGATCGCGATCGCATCATAACCAGCTTCGATAAGAGACTCAGCATAATGACAGAAATACTCATCTGTGTAGCGCTCAGGAGCATCTGGATAATGGGTGAAGCAGATAGCGCCTTCTAAGCTTACACCTTCTGCTGATTTGATAGACTCTGGTATCTCGAGGTTTTGGATGTCATTGAGAGCATCAAAGAATCGTATTTTCGTAATGCCACAGCGGATAAACTCTTTCAGTGTAACCTCAAGGAGGTCCTTGTCATAGTGCCTGAAGCCCAGTGCATTCGCGCCCCGAAAGAGCATTTGCAGCTGAAAGTCTGAGTCTGTAAAAGTATGGCTAACAGCGCTTAGGATATTGAAGGGGTTATATCCACGGCCAATAGCGATCTGAAAACTTTGGCCTCCTGCTATTTCAGCACCATGAAAACCAGCTTCTATGGAGTCCTTAATAAGCTTTGAAAAAGCTCTAGGTGCAAATGTCCAGTCGGTAGTATCGAGGGTCGATTGCTGACCATCACGTAAGGTCAGATTAGTAACATTTAAAGATTTTGAAGAGGTTGCTTCAGCCATGAATAGACAATCTCTTATGGAAATCATATCGACAAGTCATATATGCAATAAGCTTTGATGTAGACTATGAGAGCAGGGCTTTTGGCTTGGGTTTAAATTAGCTTAGGGATGAGTGGACTTATTGGGAGGCTTCTGCTCTTCTCCTGCCATGTCTTCTACAAATCCACTTTATATCTGCGGTTCATTGGCTTCGGGGAAATCTGCTTTGGCTGTCTCACTTGCGAAGGAGTTGGGAGGAGAGGTCGTGAACGGAGACGTTGCTCAGGCTTTTGACGGATTGGGAATTTTGAGTGGAGCACCGACTGATTGGAAGAAGGGGGATATCGCACACCATTTGTATGGGGTGTTGAAACCTACTGATATTTGTGGGCCAGCTGCTTATCGTGCGCTGGCAATGCCGGTGATCGAGCATATTCAGTCGCGTGGCAAGGTGCCGATTATTGTTGGTGGTAGCGGGCTTTATTTGAAGACCTTGACCCATGGTGCGTCAGCGATGCCGGAGCGAGATGATGCATTGCGCGCCTCTTTTGAAGAGCGGACGATTGAGGATTTAGCGAAGGAGTTTAGCAGCCTTGATCCAGAAGGTGCGGCTGCGTCTGATTTGAATAATCGACATTATGTGGTCCGAGCTTTGGAGGTTTGTTTAGTCTCGGGAGAAAAGATGTCAGAGTTGAAGGCTGAGGAGGCTCGGAAGTTTGGTGAGGTTTCTAAGAACTTGAGAGGCTTGTATCTTTTATGGGATGATGAGAATACGAAGCAGCGAATTAGTTCACGGACAATGCATATTTTGGAAAATGGTGGTATTGAGGAGGTGAAGGCTTTGAGGGAGACCGCTGGAGAAACTTGTCGGAAGACGATTGGTTTTTCTGAGGTTGAGCAGCATCTTGACGGCAAGTTAGATTTGAAAGAGTGCCATAAGGGTTTCCATACGAGCACACGGAGATCTTCAAAGCGCCAGCGTTCTTGGCTGAAAAAGGAAGCTTGGCTTGAGACTATACAGTATCCTGTAGCCTTTGATGCGAAGGTAGGCTCGTTTCGCGAGCAGTAGGGACGAGAAAAGGACGCGCGACAAAAAGTTATAAGAACAATGGGGGGACTAAAAATGCAACAAACCTTTTTTAACCCCTTATTTGATACTTTGCCTTTAGAGGTCGTTTAAGTCATGTATCACTTCTAAGCTCAATGTAACCTATAGTTCAGGTTCGTTAAGAGGTAGAAGGACTGTGATGGGGTGGTGGTCAGAGTAGCGGTTTTTTACGGCTAGGTTCATCTGGCTGAGTGTTTCACCATAATGAGGGGCTAGCTGGTAAGAGCCGTTTTTGTCTTTTGGATGTGTGAGAAATGATTTTACAAAAATCCAATCTAACCGATCTCTTCCAATGGGTCCCCATGTTCGAGGGGTTGAAAAAGTGAATGTAAATCTTTTGAAGTGAGTCTTCTGATTTGAATTCGCTAATGTGCTATTACATCCGTTAATTGAACGTTCTTTGTCACCTCTAAAGTCAAATGCTCCACCGTCTTTAAAGCGGTAGCTTTCGACTAGGCTGAAAAGAGGTTTTTTCTTGTTAGGTAAGATGAAGGGGATGTGAGTAGCGAGTGGATTCTTGAAGTTTTTAGCTTCGTTTACTAATGTTCTTACCCGGCTTAATGTAATAGCGTCAGCAATATGTAAGCCTGTTGATACGATAGTGGTGGGGTTTTTTATTGTGTTAGCGGTTGCCTTAGCAACAGAGGTTGCGCTGACATCGCGGGAAGCATTGTTGTAGTCACCAGCCATGATTACGGGGTTTTTGATCTCGCCAATATAGCTTAGGATTTCTTTTAACTGAGCGGTGCGTTGTTTAGGTGGAGCTTTAATCTCGAGGTGGATATTAATAACGGTGAGGGTTTCGTGAGGAACACCTGGCACATGGAGGTCTACACGTGTGAAGCCGCGCCCACCTATTTTTATTTCTCGTGCAGGGCGGAACTTGAATAGCTTCTCTGTGCTATAGCGTCTCAGCTTCTCGAGAAAGTCAGGCTTTTTAATTTCTCCAGTATACCAATCATAAGGTTGGGTTTTGAGTGGGAAAACTTGAACTCTCTTAATGGGGTAGCGAGATAAAACAGCGACCCCAAAGACTCCTTTGTAATCGTGAGGTGTGGTGTTACATTTATGAGTGCTGAGATATTTATTACCAAACTTTATATCGGTTTCACCTAAGTGAACGGGATCTATCTCTAACTGCTGTGGGGCGTAGACAAAGTTCATCCCCATCTTTTTCGCGAGATGCTTTGCTGCAAATAAATAATTACTTCGGCAGTGGCCTATGTCCATTTCTTGACAGAGCAGAATATCAGATGCAGCAAGTGATGCCCGCTGGCGAATGGCATCATTATATAAGTGCTGTTTCTTGAGCGTGCCTGGTTTTAGATTAGCGATAAAGGCTTTTTCTGAGCTAAGAGCATTGGCTGCGCTGGTAACATTGATTGATTTCTCGATATTCCATGTGGAGACTCGTAATGATTTCCCCAGATTTGGGTGGTCTCCGGGCTTGGGTAGGCCGTGTTTTTTAAAATGAGAGTTATCTATAAATGGAGTGGAGAAGAGTTTCGCCACCTTTTTTGAAATCTTGCTTTCTTTTGATGTGCTGGTTGTTTTGCCATACTCTTGAAGAAGGGTAGATAGTTCATCCGTATTGAGAAGAGAAGGTGAACTCTTCGTGATAATTTTATATGGTTGAGGGTCCTTCTTCGCTCTACTGATATTGGATTCAATATGAGTTTTATTAAACGGTTGGCATGAATAGATAAGAAGAAAACAACAAACTCCAAGGGCTGCTTTTGTAGAATAATAAAGAGAGCGCTTCATTTTAAATGATTGCTAACTGAGAGCTGTTAGTTTTTGTTATATGTCAGTCGAGATCTTAGGTCTAGAGCGATGGCTTTTGCCATTCTGGTATGCCGCTAGCTTCTTGCTGTTCAAGATAGGCTTTTTTGAAAAATAATGTTTTGTCCTGTTTGATACCGTCGTTAACCATGAGAGGGCGGGCTTCATTCCACCAGTTCTCGTAGGAGTTTAAAAGGTTTGCTACAACCTCTGGGTGCTGGCCTGCGACATTTATTCTTTCATCAGGGTTAGTCTGAATATTATATAAGCTGATTTTGTTTTCACTGAGTCCTACGAGTCTCCATTTTTCATTGCGAACGGCAAACTTCACATATTTACCTTCTTCAGGGCTTGGGTTGATCTGGTGTTTTTTTTGTTTAGCATTTTTGTCTCCCCAGCGGCCACAGTGGATGTATGTATTGCGCTCTTCCCATTTACTATCAGGATTCTCAATTAGAGGTAGTAAGTCTCTACCATCTAACTTCATGCCTGAAACATCGGCTCCAGCGAGAGATGCAAAAGTGGGTAGGATGTCATAATGTCGTGTTAATGTGTGGATGTCTACGCCTGCTTTAATCTTGTTAGGTAGTCTTAGGAAAAAGGGTGTGCGGCTACCTCCTTCGGTGGGGCTGTTTTTTCCACCTTTCATGCCTGCGTTATAATGTTTTGATTTAACAGAGCCATTATCAGTCATAAAAATGATTAGTGTATTATCCGCCATCCCCCATTCATCGAGTTTTTTGATTAAAGTGCCTACATTGTCGTCGATATTTGTTATCATGCCGAAGAATCCAGGGTCTTTGATCTTTTCATTGATCCCTTCATACATGGCTTTGTATTTTTCTGGAGCATGGAATGGGCCGTGTGGCGCATTTAAAGAGATGAAGGAGAGAAAGGGTTTATTATTATCATGCTGTTTTTTCATCCAGCTCATTGATTGTATAAAAAAGACATCTGTGCAGAAACCCTCGGTTTTAACAAAGGTGCCGTTGTGTCGAATAATAGGGTCTTGGTAGGTATTCTTTGGCGCGTCCCACTGCTGACCTATCCCTCCTCCCCCATGGATGAAGACCTCGTCAAATCCACGGCTTTGTGGCTGATAGGGGGTGTCATCTCCAAGATGCCATTTCCCAAAAATACCAGTAGCATAACCAGACTCTTTAAGAATATCAGCCACTGTAGAATAGCCCAGAGCCATGCGTTCGCGGTCGAAGACAGTATGAGTTACACCTACCTTGAATGGAGCAAGACCAGACATGAGGCCGGCTCTGGAAGGCGCGCAGGTAGGACTCATGTGGTAATCTGTAAATCTAGTCGACTCGCTATAGAGTTTATCAATATGTGGAGTTTTTACAAACGGGTGGCCATGGCAGGCAAGGTCTCCGTAGCCCTGATCATCAGTGAGGATGAGAATTATATTGGGCTTACTCGCAGTTAATTCTGAAGCGTATGACTGGGCTAAGCTGAGGAAGCTAACCAGAACGGTTAGTAAGAAGGTGGAGGTGTGCATATATTTTATTAAAAGAGTTGAGGAGAGGAATGATTTTTGGTGAAGGTAGCCGTTTATATAGTTACTATATTCAGCCGGTTGTTACAAGTGACTTGTTATGGTGTTTGTGGAGAGTGGGGGAATGTTTCTGAGCATAGAGCTTTAAGGGTGTAAAGCCAGAATGAGATGAGCCCCCAGCTGAGGCCTAAGACGACACCGAAGTCGATGATACCTCTCCATGGGTCATTACATAAATAGGAGACGGCTAGCACCATACAGATAATGGCTAGAGTCAGTATGATGACGGTTAACCTTGTTTTTCTGTTCGCATGGAAAAAGCCCATGCAGAAAAATGGAGCGAGGATGACGCGAAGGGGGGTGGCATGGTCTCTTAAGTAGCGCACTCGTGCCGCTGTTCGCGGAGAGAATTTTTTCTGAAAGCCTCTGTAGCCTTCCGCTACTAGCATAAAGAGAGCGAAGCCGATAAGCACTACCCACTGGAGGGGTGTCAGACCGCTACTGATGGCGTCATAAGCACGAGGGCTTAAGCCGATGATAGCACGTAGTAATAGGGCGCTAACGCCTACGATTCCCCATATGACTCCGATAAAACGCATGGGAGGAACTTGGTCGTAAGAAGATCAAATGTAAAGAGCCAGCTTGAGCTGAATGGCTACTAAACTTTATGTTTAGTTGGGCTGTAGCTGACGCATGCGATGTTTTTGCATTTTGGTCAATTTATAAATAACGATGATGGTGAGTAAATCGAGAGGGATACTGGTGAGTATTACGATTTCAAAAAGGTTGCTGGCGATGAGCTGTGAGTCTGTGTGGTCAGGGCGTTGGTGAAAAAGGAAACTGAGCATCAATGTGCCGTGAGTGATGATCACGGAGATCCACCATATGGGGAGGAGCTTCTGTAGTTCACTTTTTTGTTCGTAAGTTGCTTTACGGATTTGCTCTAGAGAGACGAGAGGTTTCCAGCAGAATAGTGGTGGGACGATGCACTGTGTGAGAGTGTCTAGTGGTGTGGATACCATTTTAGGAGCGTTGAGTAGCCAGCCGTTCTGGCAAGCTCGGTAGAGCCATAAGATAAAGAGGGAGATCATCGGTAGGGTGATGATCAATGCTATCAACAGCATAGGACTTACTTGCTTGATGCCATAGCCCTCAATATTCATGAGGGCACCACGTATATAGCTAAATACTGCTAGGCATAGATGACTGACTAGTAGGAAGCATAAGGAAGAGGCGATGATGCCATTATGCTTATAGCCACCATAAGGACCGCGAATAGTTTGCTGGGTCTTCATGGTGGTTTATTTTAAATGATGAAGCGGTGCTTAGCTGGGCTTTTTATCCAGCTCGAATGCGCTGTGAACCACGCGTGCAGCTTCTTCGATATTACTTTCGTCAACAGTAACTGATATTTTGATCTCAGAAGTGGTAATCATACCGATATTAATGTTTGCGTCACCTAGTGCTTGGAACATCTTGGCAGCAACACCAGCGTGGGAGCGCATGCCGATACCTACGGTGCTGAGTTTGGCTAAGCCAGCTTCAGTTTCCACTTTGGCGTCTGTAGAGAGGTTACCGAGTAATGGTTTAAGTGCTGCTTGTGCACGCCCTAGGTCATTTGTATGCATGGTGAAGGAGTGGCGTGCCATTCCATTGCTTGCTATGTTAGAGATGATCATGTCGATGTTGATTTCAGCATCGGCAAGGCATGTAAGAATTTTCCCTGAGTGACCTGGTGTGTCCGGGATGTCTGTTATTGTGAGGCGTGCTTGGGAGCGCTCTATGGAGACTCCGCGGATGACTACTGCTTCCATGGCTGGGTGTTCTTCTGTTACTAAGGTTCCTGGGTTGTCATTGAGGCTGGAGCATACTTCGAATACGACTCCGTATTTTTTGGCAAATTCTACTGAACGAGACTGCATGACCTTCGTTCCAGACGAGGCCATTTCTAACATCTCATCATAAGATATCTCTGGTAATTTACGAGCATCTTTTACGATGCGTGGGTCACAGGTGTAGACTCCATCTACGTCTGTAAGGATCTGGCATACATCAGCGTTTAAGGATGACGCGACGGCGATAGCGCTGAGGTCTGAGCCACCTCTTCCTAGGGTGTGGATGAGCCCATCTTCGGTCATTCCCTGAAAGCCTGCGACGATGACGACTTTGCCTTCATCGAGCTGTTTTTTGACAACTGTAGGGTCAATATTACTGATCCTTCCTCGGGTGTGGCTGCCAGTGGTGGTAATGCCAGCTTGTCTTCCTGTGGCAGAAACAGCTTCTACTCCTAAACTTTCGAGCGCCATGGTGACGAGGGCAATAGATTGTTGTTCTCCAGAGGAGAGTAATACATCGAGTTCTCTTTCAGGTGGTGTGGTATTGAGTTCATTCGCCATATCGACGAGTTTATTCGTTACGCCACTCATCGCTGAGACAACAGCCACGACTTGGTTCCCTTCATCGCGAAGCTTCTTAATGCGGGATGCCACATTTTTTATGCGGTCGAGACTACCAACGGAGGTGCCGCCATATTTTTGAACTATTAGAGCCATATAGATGTATATTTAGTAAGCTTCTAGAGAGGTGCCAAGCTTAGCTACATTGTATTAAGCGTCAAGCTTCAGCTTTGTCAGCCCAGGGGTTTAATTATAGTTGGTATTCTACGTTCGGGAGGGGGATGACCGTTTCTGTATTAGGGAGTTTTTCTGCGAGCTGCTCAGCAAACCACTGTGAGGCATCTGTATCACCGTGCACGAGGAAGGCTTTTTTAGGCTGAACTCTGAGGATATAGTTGAGGATATCATCACGAGTGGCATGACCAGAGAAGTCGTAGACGTTCATGGTGCAGTTAAATTGAACGGGAGGTTGCTCAGAGTCGAGCTTGATGAGGTCGCCAGTGTTAGCTTTTCGGATATGTCCTGCTGGTGAGTCCGGGTCAGCATAGCCGACAAAGAGGAGCGAGTTGTTTGGATTATCTATGAATCCACGCGCGAATCCATTAGACACAGTTTTTTCTGTCATCATACCGCTCGAGAGGGCGTAGATGCAGCCTGGCTGGTAAACGATGGGGACACGTTTTTTTCTGCGGCCACCAGTTTTTACGTCCATGTCTTTTAGGATGCGGAAGCCTGGTTTGTTACGTGGTGTTTTACTAGCGAACTCGTCGAAAATGAGGGTCATCTTCGTGCTAAGGCCGCCGATGTAGAGCGGTGCATCGGGGATGAGTCCTTCTTTTTTAAAGCGATTAATCATGGTGCACACCTCCTGTGTTTTACCCATGGCAAATACGGGGACGAGAGCGGATCCACCATTCTCTAGGCAGTCATTGATAGATTGTGCAAACTTTAGCTCTTCATCTTCGCGGCTGTAGCTAGCTGGGCGAGGTGAAGCGCCTCGTGTAGTTTCTACGATGAGGGTGTCGATATCGTCTTCAGGGAACGAAGCTCCAGGGATGAGTGTTTGGTCTTCAAACTGTACATCACCTGTGTAGAAAATCTTTTTGTCTTCATGCTCTAGTAAAATACCTGCGGATCCTAGGATGTGCCCAGCGTCATGGAAGGTGGCCTTGACACCATTCCCGATATTGAAAGGCCTTTCGTAGTTAAATGTGCGCCAGCTTTTTTCGAACTCATCAAGTTCACGGTGCTCGTAGAAAGGGTAATCTGTGATACCTAGTTCGATACGTTTACTTTCCATCACATTGACAGAGTTATGTAGTAGTGCGTCTACAAGCTTTGAGGTAGCTGGGGTCATGTAAACTGGTGCGCCAGGTTGTTCACGCATTAAGACCGGGAGCGAACCAGAGTGATCAAGGTGAGAGTGGGACACGAAGATAGAGTCGACGCTGTCTTTCTCTAGTAGGTGGTGAGCAGGGAGAGAGTCCAGTCCTTCTTCTTTCGGGTGCATACCCGAATCGAGGATAATATTTTTTCCTCCTAGCTCGATGAGGTAAGAGTTAGCTCCGATTTCACTTTTTCGGAGGAGAGATTTGAATGTCATGTTGGCGTGTTGTCTTGGTGTTGTATTATTGACTGCTCGGGCGGGTCGTTTTTTTTGAAATTGTTGCTTTTACCTCTCCTATGAGGAAAAGGGATCCTGTGATAAGCGTTGGCTCTAGACATGCTGCCATAGCTGTTTTTAAATCAGGGTAGCTGGTGTATGCTGGTGATACTTCGGGGAGAAGTTTTACCAGCTCTGTTGTCGATAGTGCTCGCGGAGAATCAATGGGAGTGAGGTGGATGTGTGCAGCAATAGTTGATAGTATAGCAAGGACTTTATCTGTGTTTTTTCCTTCTAGAGCACCGAATATGAGCTGCGCTTTTGTCGTTGGGTATTGCTGATGCCATGTTTCTACTAATGCTTTCGCGGCATGTGGGTTATGGGCTCCATCAACGATGAAGGGTGTGCTTGGTATTTTCTCAAACCTACCAGGCCATGTAATCTTGCTCAGTGCGGCTTTTACGATATCGTAGTTAAGACTAAGTCCTATCTGATGCGCTGCAGCTGCAGCGAGAGCTGCGTTTTCTTGCTGATGTTTACCTGCTAAACTAATGTTGTATCCTGTGAGTGGTTCGGTGACGATCTCTAGTGGGCAAGCGAGCTCATTGGCTTTTTGTTCAATGGCGCTCAGTGCGGCTGGTTCTTGCTTGCTTGATATGACAGGCTTGCCGGCGATAATAATACCTGCTTTCTCCGTAGCTATTTCAGCTAATGTTTCTCCTAACCATTCGGAGTGGTCATTAGCGATGGGGGTGATGACTGCAATATCTGCAGGGACAGCGGTGGTTGCGTCCAGTCTTCCACCCATACCTGTTTCAAGGATGATAAACTCACATTCTTGCTCTCTGAAATAGTGCATGCCTAGGGCAAGAGAGAGCTCGAAGAAAGTAGGGTGGTGTTCCCAGTCAGCTACTAGTTCTTTAAGTTTTGTCAGATAGGTAGCTACTTTTTGTTCGCTAATCTGGATGTTGTTAACCTGTATTCTCTCTCGGTAGTCGATGAGATGAGGCGAGGTGAATAGGCCGACACGAGTGCCTGAGGCGATAGCTAAGGAGTTAAGTATGGCGCAGGTAGAGCCTTTGCCGTTTGTTCCGGCCACGTGGATGACCTTAACTCCTCTTTTAGGATAAGAAAGTGTTTCACTGAGCAGTCTGCGTGGCTGCTCTAAGCCTAATTTGATGCCAAATTGCTGAGTGGAGTAGAGCCAATCAATGGCTTCTTTATATGTCATTATTTTAAAGCATATATCCTATTAGCTGCGATAGCTTTGCCTGAAGTTGACTTCTAGGAACGATACTATCGATGAGACCATGCTTTAACATGAATTCCGCAGTCTGGAAGCCAGGGGGGAGGTCTTGGTGGGTCGTTTCTTTGACAACACGAGGGCCGGCAAATCCGATCATACACTGTGGTTCGGCTAAGTTAATATCGCCAATAGTAGCAAATGATGCAGTTACACCACCTGTAGTAGGATGTGTCATCAGCGAAATATATGGGAGCTTAGCCTCTGAGTGACGAGCAAGTGCTCCACAGGTTTTAGCCATTTGCATTAAGGATAGCATACCTTCCTGCATTCTGGCACCAGATGATGATGAGACAATGATGATCGCTCTTTTCTCTTTGGTAGCTTGTTCGACGGCGCGAGTAATCTTTTCACCTACTACAGAGCCCATTGATCCAGCGAAGAACTTGAAGTCCATTACCGCGATCATTGCGGGTTTGCCAGAGATTGTGAGTGAGCCAGTAACTACGGCGTCATTGAGGTTGCCACGTTCCCGTAGCATTTTAATCTTCGCGTCATACTTATCAAAGCCTAGTGGGTTTTTAGAAAAGAGGTCTGCGTTAGTTTCCTGAAAGCTGCCGTTATCCGCAATGAGCTCGATGCGATCACGTGATCCCATAAGGAAATGGTGATTACAATGAGGGCAAACGTAGAGGTTTTGCTGGAGGTCCAGTGTATGAATAAGTTCATTACAGCTGGTACACTTTGTCCAGAGGTTGTCTGGCATCGTGTCACGCTTGTCTTTCTGGTTCTGGAGCTTTGGTTTGTTGAAGATTCCCATATCGCTGATGTGATAATACTTTTTAAAAGTGTTTTTACAAATTAGTAAATAGAATTTAGTAACTGCGTCCCCACAAAGCGCGGCGGGTAGTAGCTTCCCCGGTAAGAATACATGGTAGACTGTCTTCCTGTTGCTTGTCTAATGGCATGCATCTGATGGTGATTTTATGTTCTTTAGACAATGTTTCTTCCTGTTCCCTGGTTCCTGACCATGGTGTGAGCAGCCAGCCTGGGTCTTTTTTGCCCCAGTGGCTAATAAATTGATTGAGATTATCACAGTGACTTATGTTGTCATTGCGCAGTTTGGTGGCTCGCTCAAGTAATGTTTGGTGGATCTCCTTAAGGATCTCTGTTGCGTTACGTATAAAGTCTTCTTTTGGAATAAAGCTTTTTTCGTTTGGAGCCTGATCTCTTCTCTGTAGGCAAACTTTGCTTGATTCCATGTCTTTAGGCCCTATTTCGATGCGGATAGGAGCTCCTTTTTTGACCCAATCCCATTTTTTAGTGCCTCCGCCTATGTCGCGTGTGTCCACGTGCACACGGAGTGGTTGTCCATCGTAGTTGGTATCACGGCGTAGAATGGAGGCGAGAGCTTGGCATGCGTCGATGATAGCATCGCGCGATTCTTCTTTAGGGGTTACAGGAATAATGACGATCTGAGATGGAGCGATACGAGGGGGGAGGATCAATCCGTCATCATCAGAGTGAGCCATAATAAGGGTGCCGATAAGTCGTGTGGAAACACCCCATGAGGTTGTGTGTGCAAACTGTTTGGCTCCATTTCTGCCTGTGAAGCTGATGTCTTGAGCTTCTGAGAAATTTGTCCCTAAGTAATGCGAGGTTCCAGCCTGTATGGCTTTTTTATCCTGAACCATGGCCTCCACGGTTAAGGTGTTATCGGCTCCAGGAAAGCGTTCGGCTTCTGTTTTTTCTCCTGCGATTACAGGGATGGCTAGATGATCACGAAGAAATTCTTCATAAAGTGAGTGGATGGTGGCGGCTTCCGCTTTAGCCTCATCGGCTGTTTCGTGTGCTGTGTGTCCTTCTTGCCATAGGAACTCAGCAGTACGTAAGAATAAGCGTGGGCGCATTTCCCAGCGCATTACATTGGCCCATTGGTTAATGAGAAGTGGCAAGTCTCTATAGGACTCTATCCAGCGAGAAAAGGCATTGCCGATAATGGTTTCGGATGTAGGCCTAATGACGTAAGGTTCTGTCAGTTTTCCAGATGGAATCATTTTCACAGAGCCGTCATCCTGCTTTTCGGCTTCTAATCGGTGATGGGTGACGACGGCGCATTCCGTTGCGAAGCCCTCTGCGTGCCCTGCTTCTTTTTCCAGATATGATAGGGGGATTAAAAGTGGGAAGTAGGCGTTCTGGTGCCCAGTTTCTTTAAAACGGGTATCTAATTGTTGCTGGATGAGTTCCCAGATACCGTATCCCCATGGCTTAATAACCATGCAGCCTCGAGTTTCAGAGTTTTCTGCTAGGTCGGCTGCGCGGATAACCTGCTGATACCACTCAGGGAAATCAGTAGCTCTAGTAGGTTCTATTGCTGTTTTTTGAGGCTTTGCCATGTCGACCTCTTAAAGATCATATAGTCAACTAATTCACAAGCGTGGAGTATTGAGTTTTTTTATTCTCATAAAACTAGCTTGATCAGAGACCCTCATATTTTGTGATAAGTGGAGGTGATGTTCATTGTATTTAAAATAAAAAAGGTGACATTCACATCTTTCTGCTGGTCAAATACAGGTTTGATCCAATAGGTTGTCCAAACATTAATTTTATGAAATCGATACAAAATAAAATCATATCCTCTATAGCTGCTTTAGGGCTTGTGTTTGCGGCTAGCTCAGCATTGGCTCAGCAATATTTGTTAGAAGTTGATAAGCCTGATTTCGATGTGCTGGAATCTCCTGACCTAGAAGGTAATACGAATAGTAAAAATTTTAAGCCGAAAGATTGGCTTGAAGCAGAAGTTAAATTCAAGATAGCGCGTTCATCAGATGAAAAGGCTAAGTTCGCGAACAAGGTGACAGTAAGGTGGTATGTGGCGGCTGATCACCCTGAGGGTAAAGGCTATGTCTTACTTAAAAAAGATATCGACTATATTAATGTCCCTATAGGTGAAGATGTGTATTCATCTGTATACTTATCTCCAACAGCAATTTTGCGTTTAACGGGTGGAGATAATGCTGGTAAAAGCATTCTTTCGCATGTGGGCGGAGAGATCTTAGTAAATGGTACTGCGCCAGCGCAAGAATCCGGTCTGTTTACATCAAAAGGTAAGCCAGGGTGGTGGAATAAGTCAGGGTTGACTTCATTTGATAAGGTTCCGTTGCTTAACAAAAATGAGACCCCGTTTAAGTTTTTATGGTGGGATCGTTATGCTGAAATTGAAGAGCGCAACTAAGCGTCTCTAGCTAGAGATTCAGAATAAATTTAATACATTACACACAACGACAATAATGGCTGATACAAAGTCTACGATAGCTCTAAATATAGGATCCCAGAGAATATCGATGGGGGTTTTCGCTCCTGGTAAAAAGGGGGGGCTTGTTCTTAAGGGTTATGCCTCTGATGTGATCTTGGCAGACCCTTCTACGGACCCATCTCGTTTGAATAAAGTGAGGGACGTAGTCGCAAATCTTTCTTCACGGCTGAAGCTCGGTAAATCAAGTAAGATTAGTTATGCGATTTCGGGGAAGTCTGTATTCACGCGCTTTATTAAATTACCGCCTATTGAAGACGATAATTTAGAGCAATTAGTTTCGTTTGAAGCTCAGCAGCACATTCCGTTCCCTCTAGAAGAGGTAATATGGGACTGGACACAGCTTGAGAGTCAGTCTGGTGAGAAGGAGGTTCTTATCGTTGCTATTCGCCGCGCCGCGCTTAACGAGGTAAATGATGTTGTTGTAGATGCTGGCTTGGGTACTCATGAGGTGGATGCATCTCCTATGGCTCTATATAGCGCGTTGCGCTATAACTACCCTGACTTAGATGAGCCTACGTTATTGGTCGATATTGGCGCTAGAACATGTAATTTAGTTTATGTAGATGGCGCTAGAATGTTCACCCGTAGTATTAATGTTGGAGGGTCGGCCATTACGAGTGCGATTGCTAAGCAGTATGGTGTATCTTTCGAAGAAGCGGAGGCTCAGAAATGTGCTAATGGAATGGTATCGCTAAATAGCGCCCATACTGAGCAGATGGAAGAAGCGATAGGGGCTATGGCTACTGTGATTCGCACAGCTCTTACTAAGCTACCTGCAGAGATATCTAGCACGACAAATTATTTCCGTAGTCAACATGCTATTAATGCTCCTAAGAGAGTAATGCTGGGCGGTGGTGGTGCTAATTTAAATTTCTTAGCTGATTTTTTACAAGAGAGGCTTAGGTTACCTGTTGAGCTCTTTAATCCATTAAGGCGTATTGCAGTTGGTAAGGCTGTTAACCCTGATGAGATAGGTAAAGAGGCTCATAAGTTAGGTGAACTTGTAGGTATAGGTTTAAGAAGTATTGATAAGGCGGTTCTAAATATTGACCTTGTGCCAGATATTGTTTCTCACGAGAGGGATTTACAAAAACGCAAACCTATGTTGATGGGTGCGGCGGCATTGTTTCTAGCTGCGCTCGCTAGTTATGCTGTGTTTAACGCAAGTAAAGTGTCTAAGGCTCAAAGTGAAATAGTTGAGTTACAGGCTAAGATAGATGAGCGCTTACCGTATTCTAAACCATTAAAGGACTTACAAAAGAGTGAAAAAGAGTTAGATGAAATAGCGGCTCAATATAGAACGTCACAGGCCTCACGTGTTCAGTGGGTGGACATGTGGAATGACCTTGCTCAGAAATTTGCGAGTGAATCAGTTTGGTTGATCGATTTCGATCCTGTAGTGGGCTTTAATTCAGAAGTAACAATTGCTGAAAATGCATCTGCGGTAAAATCAGTAGTCTCAGCTGAATATGGAACATTAGCCTATGGTAGCTCAGCTTTAGCCAAGTTAAAGAGGACTGCTCAGGCCCCTAGAAGAGGTCGCCCTGCTAAAGGGGGAGAGGCCACGGGTAATGGTGTTAACGCAATACGGGTGAAGGGTTTTTGGAGGGGTGGTAATGGCCATAGAGAAGTTTTCAAGCTATTGGACGCCTTACGTGAGCAGTCAGAATTTTTCAATGTGTTATCTTCTGAGCAAGTGATTGTGTCTCTACCTACAACATTGAAAGACGGTGATTACGCTGCACCATTCGAGCTTATTTTGGCACTTAAGGATTCGGTTTCTACACCGCAATCATCCGAATAAGTATACATAATATACATTTATAAATAATACTAATTTTTAAGAGACAACGATGAGCTGGTTTAAAGAAAATAAATTTATCGCAATACTAACAGGAGTGACAGTGGTTTTAGCTGGAGGCATCCTGTCCGTAGCGGTATCGAAGAATGGCGAATACGAATCTTCACTAGAGGAATATGAGGAGCTTAGCTCTGCTTATAATAAGCAAGGTAAAATAAGGCCTTATCCAAATGAAGAGAACCTAAAGGCTAGAGAGCTTGAGATGACTGAGTATCAAGAGACACTTGGGAAGGTCAAAACTGCTTTTGAAAAATATAAACCGGCGACTTTGGAGGCCGTTTCGCCTATTCAGTTCAGCGAGGCTCGTTTAGAGATGGAGAAGGGGCTGCTGCAGGCGTTTGAAGCTGCTCAGACAAAAATCCCTGGAGGCTGTAACTTCGGTTTCGAAAAGTATGCTAGTGCCCAGCCGCAAAAAGACGCTGCGACGGAGCTTTTTTTTCAATTGGGAGCAGTAAACTCTATGTTGAGCAATCTAGCTAAGGCTAAGCCTGCTGAGCTGATTAACATAAGAAGGAGTCCTATTCAGGTTGAATCAGCTAAAGTGGAGGAAGCGAGTTCAAGAGGGGGTGAAAATGAATTAACATATGAAAAGATGCCGCTAGAGTTAGTGTTTAGGGCATCAGAGTCATCGGTTAAGAAGTTCCTTCAGGATGTTGTTAATGCTGATGATTATTTTTACATGGTGAATGTTATTAGGATTTTAAATGATAGAGGGACAGCACCTAACGAAAGTGATGTGACCTTTACATCCGCGACAGGTGACGCTGCTGCTGATGTGGGCGCTTTTGCGGGCTTTGATTTGGATGAAGATGACTCAGAGGAGCCAGAAGAAGAAAGTGACTCAGCTGTAGCTAGTACCAAAGGAGCTCAAATATTGAAGCAAGTTCTTGGGGACGAGCTTATTACAGTTTATCTAAATATGGATGTACTGCTAATGAAAGCCGCCGAGGAATCAGGTGGTAGAGCTGGATCTTAAGCCTAGATACGAACTCGAACACTTTTAATATAATAATTTAATATACTATGTCTTGGTTTTCTGAAAATTATGAAAAAACAGCTCTAGGAGGAGCTGCAATAGTCGCAATCGCCGTAGGCGGTCTTATTTGGTCAGGTAATAATCAGTTATCTGATGCCTTTGATGTAAATGAAGGGAAGAGGAATAATGATGCCTCGGTAGCAGGGTTTGAGGTTTTGAAAAAAGCTTTTACCTCATTTGAGAATAAACATACGGTTCAAACTTCTAGTATTAAAGGAAGGGAGGTGGGTTTGTTTACAAGTGTGCCTTTATTTGTTGAGAAATCTAATGCGTCTAAATTAATGGATTTGTATGGCGGTGCGCCATTACATGAAGGTATAGAAAACTCATTTTGGCTTAAATACGGAGTTGACCCAAGTTATGATAATTCACCGAAGTTAGATGAAGATGAAGACGGTTTCTCTAATGCTGAAGAATATGTAGGTAAGACTGACCCTACTAAATTTTCGAGTCATCCAGATGCTGTATTAAAACTTGCTGTAGGTAAGGTGGATGTGTTGCAGATACATGTTAAGCCGACTGATGCAGGTCAAGGTAAAGCATTATTCCGTCTAGAAGATGAAAAAAAGAAAACGTATAACCGCATGAGAACGCCGATTGACCCTGGTCAAGCAATCACCTTCGATAAGGCTGTTATGAAGAATCGCTTTAAGTTTGTGGGGGTTGAAGAGGTCAAAAATGCTAAAGGGTTTAATGAGAAATTATGGATTGTCGAAGATCTCAAAAAAAACAAAGCAGGCTTAACCTATCGGTTCACACGTAAAGGGGATTTTCTTAATGATCGTGATAGAAAAGACGGGATTAAAGATGTAACGGTTACTTTTGATCTCAAAGCTCTAAAAGAATCAGGGAAAGAGTTTCAATTAGAGGAAAACACACGTTTTTCATTACCTTTTGATAAGAAAGCTAACGATAAACCTTACTTATTTAAATCAGTCGATCTGAAGAAAAAGTCCGTAGAAATAGAGTATGCTGGTCCAGATGGAAAAGTGACTTCGCATATTATTAATTATTAAACTTCAAATTATTTAAAAAAACGCTTCACAATTGTTACTAAAAACGTAACTAATATAGATAACTTAATTATGGAAACTAAACCGACGTACTGCAATCAGCTCGTTAATCGCTACTCAAGGGGTAAGCGTGTCGCGGGTCTAATGGCTCTGGCACTAGCTATGCCAGCGGTTGCTCAAGTATCACTAGCAGATGGATATTCCGGTCATGCCTCGAGCATTGCCCAAAAAGAAATCACTCGCCGTCAAGGTCTTATTCAGGAGTCTGATAAAGCCCTTCTAGAAGGGCGTAAGGCCTTTGCAGACAAGGATTTCGAAGAAGCTGTAAAACAGTATCAACTAGCATTAACATTGCTTCCTAGCGGGTCGGCTCTGGCTGATCGCCGTAGGTCTTATACTGGTCACCTCGGTGACGGCTCATTGGCACTTGCTCAAAAATATAGCCGAGTAGGTAAATATGACGAGGCGAGGTCTTTACTAGAAGGTGTATTAGCTAATGATCCTGGTAACCTAGCAGTAATTAAGCGTTTAGAATATTTAGACGACCCGATTCGCACGAACCCGTCGCTTACCTATGAGCATACTCAAAATGTTGAGAAAGTTCGTCAGGGTTTATACAAAGGCGAAGGTTTTTATAATTTAGGCCAGTATGACGAGGCTAATGACGCTTTTAATAAAGTGTTACTTATAGATAAATATAATACAGCCGCTCGTCGTTGGTTAGAGAGAGTAGCTTATGAGAAATCACGTTACGCTCTTTCTGCTCGTGATCATACAAGAGCAGAGCTGCTAAAGCAGGTTGATTTAGCATGGGAGATAGCAGCTCCAGCAGAGGTGCCTAGTAACATAGGTAGACCCAGTTTTGATGGTGGATCATCTAGTGGTGTAGAACTTATCCAGGATAAGCTTAATAATATCATTATTCCTTCAGTTAATATTAGTGATGAAACTTTGGAAAGTGCTCTTGATGTATTGAAGTTAAGAGCTCGTGAATTAGATACGTCACCTGAAGGAAGTAGGGGGATTAATTTCATTATTCGTAACCCTTCAGCTGCATCTAGTGATGAGGGAGCCCAGCCTGAGGATTTAAGATCTAAGCGCGTTGCTAGTCTTGAGCTAACAAATGTGCCTCTTGGAACAGTGCTACAGTATATATGTGATGCTACCGGTACACGTTTTACTTTAGACGAGCATACAGTGACTATTCTATCACGTAGCGATGACGCGACAGGTGATTTATACAGCAGGACATTTGTTGTCCCGCCGGACTTCATACCTAAGTTGAGTGTTAATGCTGGTGGTGATAGCAATGAAGCTGATGATGTCTTTGGCTCTAATACTAGTGCTACTGGAGGTGATACAATTGCAGCCAGAAGGCCTGCTAAAGAGCTACTTGAAGCTGTAGGTGTAAAGTTTGAGCACGGTGCATTTGCTAACTATATTCCAGCTACCAATCAGCTAGTCGTTAGTAATACGCTAGGTAATATCGATCTGATCGAGAGCATTATTGACGCGATTGTAGGGCAAGGCCCTCGCCAGGTTAAGGTTACAACTAAATTTATTGAAATTAATCAGGAAAATACTGATGAGTTAGGCTTTGACTGGGTTCTTAATGATATTGGCACAGGCAATACTTTTAACTTAGATGGAGGTAGTGTCGGTAATGGTAATGATCTAGTATCGGCTGATTTTGCTAACTCAGTGCCATTTGATAATGGAGGTATTGTAACAGCAGGTAATCGTACAGGCACATTTGCTATTGCAGGTGATAGCTTAGATTCGATTATTAATAACCCGGATAGATTAGAGATCGGGAACACTGCGGCTCCAGGTATACTCTCTCTTACTGGTGTATTCTCGGATACCCAGGTGCAGTCAATCTTGAGAGGTTTGGCACAGAAGAAAGGGACTGACATAATGACAGCTCCTAGTGTGACAGCAAGAAGTGGTGAAAAAGCGACTATTAACATAATCAGAGAGTTTATTTACCCAACTGAGTATGAACCACCAGAACTTCCCAATGATGTAGGCTCTTCGTCTACAACATCGGTAACGGGTGCTTCAGTTTCGTCGTTCCCTGTAACGCCTGCTACACCGACCGCTTTTGAGACAAAGAATGTAGGTGTGAGCCTTGAAATTGACCCTACGATTGGTGAAAACAATTACACGATTGATTTGAGCTTTGTTCCTGAGATTGTTGAGTTTGAAGGTTTTGTAAACTACGGGTCACCTATTTCTACAGCGGCAACAGATGCGCTAGGTAATGCCACATCAGTAATCATTACTGAAAACCGTATTGAACAGCCAGTTTTCTCAAAACGTGCTGTTAACACATCGCTGACTATTTATGACGGTTATACCGTTGCAGTAGGTGGATTGATGCGTGAAGATGTGCAGGATGTAGAAGACAAAGTTCCAATACTTGGTGATTTGCCGTTAATTGGACGTTTGTTCCAGTCTAAGTCTGAGAACCACGTCAAAAGTAATCTGATTATTTTTGTTACAGCTGAAATAATTGATGCTGCGGGTGCGCGTATCAACCAGCCTGGGCCTGCTACTTCAGTGTCCACAGGCGGTGTTCTGCCACCTCTTCCAGGGTCATAGATTTTAACTAAATTGTTAATTTTCAAACCTTGGTTGCTTTTAGCAGCCAAGGTTTTTTTATCTAAAAATGAGTGAGGGTATCCATGTTTACGGTCTGACGGGTGGTGTTGCTACGGGAAAGTCAACCTGTGTCAATTTATTGAAGGAGTTATATAAGGATATTGTTATTTTTGATGCGGATGAGTGTGTGGCTCGTTTATATCAGACCTCGGCTATTTTATTAGAGCTTCGAGCATATTTTGGGTGTTCTATATTCGACAATAATGACCAGCTTGATAAAAAAAAAGTTAGGGATCAGGTTTTCACTTCTAAAGATGATCTTAGGTTTCTGGAGGGGCTTTTTCATCCTAGGGTAAGAGAAGAATGTCTTGCATTACTAGAAACTACTGTTAAAGATAACACATCTCGCCTATTCGTTGCGGATGTCCCTCTCCTGTTTGAGAATGGATTTGATTTTGGTCAATCAGCTAATTTATTAGTAGCTACTAGTAGACAAGCACAATTTAACAGGTTTAAGAAACGTAACGAATGGAAGGATGAAATATTAGAGGCTGTTTTGTCATCTCAGATCGATATATCCGCAAAAATAAAAATGGCGGATGTTGTGTTTTGGAATGAAGGGGGGCTCTTAACATTAAAAAGTCAATGTAAACGCTTTATTCAATCACTGAACTTATAGTTTAGTAGATGAGCGATGAAGACATTTTAAATGTAAATAGATGATTATATTAATAATATGAATGAGGAAATAGCAGCTAATGAAGCTGAACAAATTGAAGAAGCAGTTGAGGAAGCTGCTAATAAAACAGGTGATGCGAATAAGCAGGTTGAGGCTGTTAGTTATACGCTACCTGATAATATTAATATTAATGAATATCGTCTAAAGCCTTTATCAGAAATTTACGCGTTGCTTGAGGCTCTGCCTGTAAGGATTCCTGCTAAGGCTTCGAAAAGTCAGCTCATATTTGATTTAGTATCATTCTATACACGTGAAGGTGTAAAGGTTATGGGTGAGGGGGTTATGGAGCAGGCTAAGGATAACTATGCCATGCTTAGGGATCCTGAAAAAAGTTTTAAGACATCACCTGACGATCTTTATCTTCATGGCAGTCTTATCCGTGAATATGGATTAGTCGCCGGTCAGAAGATTAAGGTGCAGCTGCGAGCTCCAAAAGGTAGAGATAAATACCTTTCAGTAGGTGAGGTGCTCGAGGTTGAGGAGTTAGAATTGGCAAGCTATCAAAAGCCAAAAAGTTTTGAGCATTTAACGGCGATGTTTCCAGATGATCGGATTATTCTAGAAAATGCGGAGACTGGTTATACGCCGCGTGTATTAGACCTTGTAGCACCTTTGGGTAAAGGTCAGAGAGGTTTGATTGTAGCTCCGCCTCGTGGAGGTAAAACGATTATGCTTAAGCAGATTGCTAAATCTATTAAGTTAAATCATCCAGAGGTTGAGCTAGTTATTTTGTTATTAGACGAGCGCCCTGAAGAGGTGACTGACTTTGAGGAGATGGTAGATGCAGAGGTCTTTAGTTCTACTTTTGACGAGCCGGCAAAGCGTCATGCTCAAGTGGCTGATTTGGTGATGGAGCGAGCGAAGCGCCTTGTCGAAATGGGTAAAGATGTGGTTCTTTTATTAGATAGTCTTACTCGACTTGCTCGCGGTCATAATAACTCGCAGCGTAGTGGTGGGCCGATTGGTTCAGGAGGTTTGAGCCCGGCGGCACTACAGCAGAGTCGTAAGTTTTTCGGAGCAGCTCGTAATTGTGAAGAAGGGGGTAGTCTAACTATTTTAGCGACCGCCTTAATCGAGACGGAGAGTAAAATGGACGATGTGATTTTTGAGGAATTCAAAGGCACAGGTAATATGGAGGTTCGTCTAGACCGAGAGCTTGCAGAGCAGCGTATTTACCCTGCTATTCATATCCCTCAGAGCGGAACCCGGAACGATGACCGCTTATATCATCCTGATGAAATGGCAAAGGTTCTCGAGATCCGCCGTCAGTTAGCTTCTTTACCTGTTGGTGAGGCGATAGAAAGCCTTCTTAAAAACTTAAGTAAAACAGGTAATAATGCTGAATTGTTGCTTTCAGGCCTTACAATTGGTAGGTAGATTAGGTGTAATTCAGATAATATAATAGATGATAGTTACCAAAAGTGCTCTAGACGAGCTTCTTGCTGAATCGATATCTCAGCAGGGTGATAGCCGGGTCTGTGCTATTGATACTGAGGCTGACAGTCTTCATAGATATAGTGAAAGCTTATGCCTGTTACAGTATAGTGATGGTAAGACCCATGAATTGGTCGACCCTTTAGTGATTGATGACCTTTCTGGTCTAAAAACTTATTTAGAAGACTCTGTTTGTTGGATGCATGGAGCTGATTACGACATGCACATGCTGCGCACGCACCTTGAAGTTATTCCTCCTACTGTCTATGATACTCAGATAGGTGCGCGTTTGCTGGGTGTAAGAAAATTCGGCTACGGCGATTTAGTATCTCATTATATGGGCGTCGAACTAGAGAAGACATCCCAAAAAGCCGATTGGTCAAAGCGACCGCTTACTCCTGTGATGGAGGATTATGCTCTGAATGATGTTATCTACCTACTGCCGATGGCTGATTTGATTGTTGAGCAGTTGAAGGAAAAGGGGCGGTATGATTGGTTTAAGCAAAGCTGTGAAGCGGCGCGTCAGAAGGCATTATGCCGTGTTACTGCTAAAAGTGATCCATGGCGTATTAAAGGTAGTGGTCGTTTAACTCCCGAAGGTTTGAATTATTTAAAAGCTCTGTGGTACTGGCGTGATTCAGAGGCTGCAGACTGGGATAAACCATCATTTATGGTGAGTGGTAATAAGCAGTTGTTTGATTGGGTTTCTATGCTTCTTGAGGGTGAAAGGCCTAGTATGCCCAGGTATTACAGGTCAAGCCGTGTAAAAAGTTTTGCACAGGCCGTTTTAAAGGCGAAAGAAGTGCCTGAGTCCGATTACCCTCAGCGTATTCGTGGAGAACGTAGGAAAAAAGATGAAAAATTTGAGAAGAAGCTCGATGAGTTAATGGCTCTGCGGAATACCGTGGCTGCTGACTTGGATATAGAGAGCTCATTGATAGCCGCGCGTGCTTCATTGGAGCATATAGCGGCCGATACAGCTGAGGTGGGTCAAGTTTTACTACCTTGGCAGCAAGATTTGTTATCCTTGTGAAAATAAAAAAGCTCAGGAGGTATCCTGAGCTTTTCTGACTATTAGTGTGATAATCAAGCAACTGCTTGATCAGGTTTAGATATAGAGCCTCATCCACCACCACAAGGAGAGCAGCTTACGCTAAATAGGGTCACGATAGTTGCGATTAGTGCGGCTAATAAGAAAGCCATTATATTGGGTTTGTTTTTTCTCATCACGTAATGAGAACGTTGAAGGGGGAGTTTATTCCTTAATTGTCGTGATTGTATGAATAAAGCGGTCTTTACCTCTAGATTTAGCGCATCAAATATTTTTTATTAAAAATAATAAGAAATGACTTGTCAGAACGAACTCGATTTGTATATTGCGCGCCCCGTCACAGCCTTGCGGGTCCCCAAATGGCTGAATTACAAAGAAGAAAGCTGTCTATAAGCAGTTAAACTATCGGGTAGCTCCGGACAAGAGGCGTTATCGTAGTCACTTAATATACTACGTGCACATCTTGGGCACCATGGTGGTTTTTCGTGTTTTATCACCAGCTGATCTCTTCGTTATACATCAGCCGAGTATCTTTTCTAAAGATCCTTTTCAGAACTAAAGTTCACAATTTTACTATTTAACCAAAAAAACGCAGTAATATGCCTACCATTAACCAGCTCGTCCGCAAGGGACGCAAGACACCAGTGACTAAGTCTAAGTCGCGTGCCCTAAACAGCTGTCCACAACGTCGTGGCGTCTGTCTTCAGGTCATGACTCGTACGCCTAAGAAGCCGAACTCAGCTCTACGTAAAGTAGCTAAGGTGCGTCTTACGAACGGTCAGGAAGTTATCGCTTATATTGGCGGTGAAGGTCATAACCTACAGGAGCACTCAATCGTTCTTGTTCGTGGTGGTCGAGTAAAAGACCTTCCAGGTGTTCGTTACCATATCGTTCGTGGTGCACTTGATACACTCGGTGTTGATAAGCGTGCTCAGTCTCGTTCTAAATATGGAACTAAGCGTCCTAAGAAGTAATTTTTCTACAATTTTAATTTAATAATACTATGGCTCGCCGTAAAAAAGTTTATAATCGTCCAGAAACGCGTGACCCTCGCTATGATAGCCCAGTTGTGGGTAAACTCATTAGTAAGGTAATGCGTGATGGTAAGCGTTCACTCTCTGAGCGTATCGTCTATGCTGCTATTGAAAAAGCAAACGAAGGCACTGATACTATCGATCCTCTTGAGGTTGTTACTCGTGCGTTAGAAAATGCTAAGCCACGCGTAGAGGTGAAGAGTCGCCGTGTGGGTGGTGCGACATATCAGGTGCCTCTCGAGGTAGACGCTGGTCGTTCAGAGTCACTAGCGATGCGTTGGTTGGTAACATTTGCTCGTAACAAGAAAGGCACTCCTATGCATGTTGCTCTTTCAAACGAGATCAAAGATGCTGCTAATAACCAAGGTAATGCAGTGCGTAAGCGTGACGATATGCACAAAATGGCTCAGGCAAACCGTGCCTTTGCTCACTTCCGCTTCTAATTCGACTTACTTAGTTATAAGTTTCCATCATTAAATTTCCCGCAGTCATGTCTGAGAATCCTAATCATCCTAAACGCCCATACCCTCTGGAGCGTACTAGGAATATTGGGATTGCTGCGCACATTGACGCAGGCAAGACAACTCTCACTGAGCGTGTTTTGTTCTACACGGGGATGATTCACCGTATTGGTGAGGTTCATGATGGAGCTACTGTAACAGATCACATGGAGCAGGAGCGTGAACGTGGTATTACGATCACGTCTGCTGCGGTAACATGTGAGTGGGTTCAGAGCCCAGCTGATGGTGTTGTGAAGCTTTTCGAAGCTGATAAGCAACGCATTAATATTATCGATACTCCAGGTCACGTTGATTTCACTGCAGAGGTTGAGCGATCGCTCCGCGTTCTTGATGGTGTGATTGTTGTGTTCTGCGGTGTTGCTGGTGTGCAGCCTCAGACTGAGACAGTATGGCGACAGGCTGATAAATATCAGGTTCCTCGTATTGTTTTTGTGAACAAGATGGATCGCACAGGGGCTGACTTTGAGAATGTCTTTAATGACATTAAAGAAAAGTTTGGTATTCAAGCAGTCCGTATATTGATCCCAATCGGTTCAGAGGAAGATTTACAAGGTCAGATTGATGTTATCAATATGAAGTCAGTCATCTACACGGATGATGACGCCATGGGGTCTACTTTTGAAATTGGTGATCTTGATGGTGATTTACTTGCACAAGCTGAATCAGCTCGTGAAGAACTCATCTCAACCCTTTGTGATTGTGACGATGAATTAGCTGAGAAATTCCTAATGGAGGAAGAGATTACAGCTTTTGATATTAAACACTCTCTCCGTCGTGCTACTATTTCTAATCAAGTAGTCCCAGTAGCAGGAGGTTCAGCCTTTAAGAATAAGGGCGTTCAGTTTTTAGTCGATGCAGTGGCTGACTATCTTCCTAGTCCTCTCGATATTCCAGCTGCAGAGGGTCAAAGTCCTCAAGATGAGGAAACTAGCGTTTTTGCTAAAACAGATGATAATGCCAAGTTTTGTTCTTTGGCGTTTAAACTCTGGGCTGACAAGTATGTCGGTAAATTAATTTTCTTCCGTGTTTACTCAGGAACAGTTTCTAAGGGTGACATGGTTTACAATCCTCGCACAGGTAAGAAAGAGCGTATTGGCCGCCTTATTAAGATGCACGCAGACAAGCATGAAGATATCGAAACATGCTACGCTGGTGACATTGCTGCGATCGTAGGATTAAAAAATGTTCAAACAGGTGACACCATCTGCGACCAAGGTTTCGACATTATGTTGGAGCCACCATTATTCCCTGAGCCAGTTATCTCTATGGCAGTTGAGCCTAAGACAGTGGTTGACCAGGAGAAAATGGCTATAGCGCTAGCCCGTTTATCTGAAGAGGATCCTACTTTCATGGTGAAAACTGATGAAGATACAGGCCAGACTATTATTTCAGGAATGGGTGAGCTACACCTCGAGGTTATCGTTGATCGCATGATGCGTGAATTTAAGGTAGCTTGTGGTGTTGGAAAGCCTCAGATCGCATATCGTGAAACAATCACTGCAGCAGCTGGTGGTGAAGGACTTCTTAAGAAGCAGTCAGGTGGAAAAGGCCAGTATGGTCACGTTGTTCTTGATGTTGCACCTGCTAAGCAGGGAGAAGGTCTTACAATTGACAATCAGATTGTTGGTGGCGCTATTCCTAAAGAATTTATTAATGCAGTCCTCGCTGGTATTCGTAACTCGATGACAAATGGAATTATCGCTGGCTATCCAGTGGTCGATGTCCATGTCAATCTGACAGACGGATCATATCACGATGTAGACTCAAATGAGAACGCGTTCAAAATGGCGGCAATTCTAGCTATGAGAGACGCATTTAAAAATGCTGCATCTGTCCTCCTTGAGCCAATCATGGACGTAGAAGTAGCTACACCTGAAGAATATCAGGGCGACATCATGGGAGACCTTAATCGTCGCCGCGGTCAGATTCAAGAAATTGAAAACAGACCAACACACGCAATTCTTAAGGCGAATGTGCCACTCTCTCAGATGTTCGGTTACTCTACAGCTATCAGAACACTTTCTAGTGGTCGTGCAGACTACACAATGAAGCCATCAAGTTTCGAGCAAGTCCCACAAACTGTAGTGGATGAACTCACCAATGACTATGCTTACGCAAGCTAACAAAACAACGACTAGCAGCTAAAAGCACTTAATCAACCTACATACTTCTAATAATCTAACTAAAATCCGACATGCAACAGCAGAAAATCAGAATCCGCCTCCGTGCATACGATCATAGCGCCATTGACAAATCCGCATTGGAAATCGTTGAGACAGCTAAACGTACTGGAGCTAAAGTCGCTGGACCTATTCCATTGCCTACACGCATTGAGAAGTTCAGTGTTAACCGTTCCGTTAACCAGAATAAGAAATCTGCTGAGCAGTTCGAGATTCGTACTCACAAGCGTATGCTTGATATTGTCGACCCTACAGCGCGCACAGTTGACGAGCTTAAGAAGTTGAATCTTCCAGCTGGTGTAGATATTTCAATCCGTATCTGAGCCTCTACCCGGACATCAGAAATACTTTAAACTAACCATTTAATCATTTAAAAAATTATGTCACTAGGACTACTAGGAAAAAAAGTCGGTATGACTCGTATATTTGACGAGGAAGCTGGCACATCCATCCCTGTCACTGTTGTAGATGTAGCTGGAAACGAATTTCTCCAGGTGAAAACAACTGAAACTGACGGCTACTCAGCTGTTCAGATCGGTTACGACGACCAGAAGGAGTTCCGTCTTAATCTCCCTGAGCGTGGACACTTCAAAAAATATAGTACTTCTCCTAAGAAGCATATTAAAGAATTCCGCTTTGATTCAGATGCAAGCCTTCCTAATACTGAAGAAGCTCACCCAGGTGCAAGTCTCTTTGAGGTTGGTCAGTGGGTAGATGCACTCGGAACTACTAAAGGTAAAGGTTTCCAGGGTGTTGTTAAACGTTACAACTTTGCTGGACAGCCAGACTCTCACGGTCACATGATGCACCGTCGCCCAGGTGGTGTTGGAGCAGGAACATGGCCAGGCCGTATTTGGAAAAATAAGAAGATGCCAGGACGTCACGGTGTATACAGCCGCACAGTCCAGAATCTTAAAATCGTTCAGGTCCGCCCTGAAGATAACGTAATTCTAGTATCAGGTGCAGTTCCTGGTCACAAAGGTGCTTACGTCGTCATCCGCCCAGCTATTAAAAAGTCAGCTGCTAAGTAATCGCTAAATTTATAAGACAATGTCTAAAACTCTTTCTATACAAGACGCAGTAGCGTTGAACATTCAAGTGATCGATGGTCACAAGGGTGATCAAGCTGTGCATGATCTCATCACCGCTTACCGTGCTAACCGCCGTAGCGGTACAGCTCACACGAAAACTCGTGGCGAGGTAAAAGGCTCTAATAAGAAACTCTGGAAACAGAAGGGCACAGGCCGTGCTCGTGCAGGTAACACAACTAACCCAATCTGGCGTGGTGGTGGTACTGTATTTGGCCCTAGAAACCGCAGCTACGCTAAGATAGTGAACAAAGCGACACGTAAGCTTGCGCTTCGTAAAGTTCTTGGTGACCTACTTAAAGAAGGTGTGGTAACAGCAGTTCCTTCATTCCAAGTCCAGGATGGGAAAACTAAGTCATTCGTGGCTGCAGTAAAAGCTCTTACGGAAGCTCGTAAAGTTCTCATCATCGCTGAAAGCTTTGAGGAAAAAACATACCTTGCTGGACGTAACGTTCAGAACGTTCTTCTTATGACTGCTTCTGAAGTAAACATCGAGCAGCTTATCCACGCTAACTCTATCATCATCGTTGAAGACTCATACGAGACCTTCGCTCGCCGCACGGCATAACCATTTACACTACTCGAAACCATGAAAGATATATATCAGGTAATCGACACGATTCTCGTCAGTGAGAAAGCTACGCTTCTCCAAGAAGAGAATAACGAATACGTATTCAAAGTTCACTGTGATGCTAATAAACTATCTATAAAGCGCGCTATTGAGCAGCTTTTTGGAAAGAAAGTAGAGACGGTCCGCACACTTAACGTTCAGGGCAAGAAGAAGCGCACCCGTCGTGCAGATGCAGGCCGCACAGCGCATTGGAAAAAAGCCATCGTCCGTCTTAAGGATGGTGAGACACTTGACCTTGTATAACTTTAAGTCATCCTTATTTCACACGCTGAAAAACGATAACATCGAAACAAATAGCGAATTATGCCTTTAAAAACATTTAGACCAATCACTCCATCAAACAGATACAAGGAACTTCCTTCGTTTGATGAGATTACAAAATCAACTCCAGAAAAGAGCCTGACACGCCCACTTAAGAAAAGTGGTGGACGTAATAATCAGGGTCGTATCACATGTCGCCACAAGGGTGGTGGACATAAGCGTAAATATCGTCTCGTCGACTTTAAGCGTAACAAAATCGACGTTCCTGCAACAGTGCAGAGCATCGAGTATGATCCTAACCGTACATGTCGCATCGCACTTATCGAGTATAAGGACGGTGTAAAGAGCTACATCCTAGCTCCTGTAGGTCTTGAGGTGGGTGCTACTGTCATCTCAGGTGATACTGCGGCTCCTAACCCAGGTAACTCAATGAAGCTTAAGCACGTTCCTCTCGGAACAGCTATTCACAACATCGAAATGACACCAGGCACAGGTGGTAAGATCGCTCGCTCTGCTGGACAGCAGGCAGTTCTTTCTAACCGTGAAGAAGGTGGTTATGCTCTTGTGAAGATGCCTTCTGGAGAGATTCGTAAATTTAACCAAGACTGCTGCTGCACAATCGGCCGCGTAGGTAACATCGACCACATGAACGAAGTTTCAGGTAAGGCTGGACGTAGTCGCTGGCAGGGTATCCGCCCAACAGTTCGTGGCATGTGTATGAACCCTGTTGATCACCCGAATGGTGGTGGTGAGGGTAAGTCCAAGTCTGGTGGTGGCCGTCAACACCTCAAGTCGCCTTGGGGACACGTTAAGGGTCAAAAAACTCGTAAGAAGTATAAGCCAAGTAACAAGTTCATTGTTTCTGGCCGTAAGAAAAAGTAATCATCTAACTGATATTATATAATGCCAAGATCACTCAAAAAAGGTGCCTTCGTCGACCAAAAGCTACTAGCTAAAATCGATGCAGCTGAAGCGTCAGGTGACAAAAAGCCTATCAAGACATGGAGCCGTAACTCTGTTATCACTCCTGACTTTGTAGGTCATACATTCCATGTTCATAACGGAAAAACATTTCCAAGTGTATTCGTTAACGAGAACATGGTAGGTCACAAGCTAGGTGAATTTTCACCTACACGTATCTTCAAGGCTCACGGCGGTATCGGTAAGCGTTAATCGCTACCTAGCTCACTATTCATTATGCAGTTTAACTCACATATCATCTCAGCATTCACAGGGGTATTTCTCCTCAGTGCTGTGGTGCCATGTGTTGCTCAGACTGCCACTAATGATCAGAGCCGACAGATCCGTAAACTACAGGCGCAGGTTGTAAAACAACAGCGCCAGTATGCGACACTTGCTAAAAACTTAACAGAGAGCAAAGGAAACGAGACTCAACTTCGTGATGAAATCAAGGAGTTGAAGCTTAAGTTCAATGCTGCTGGTGAAAATCTACTCACTGGTGGTCAGGGGGCATTGCTCGATGCATATAAGAATGCGGAAGTGCTCGATAAACAAAATTTAGCAATACAGGAGGCTGCTTCGAAGTTAACTGTTTCACTCCAAGAATACCTTCAAACGGTAAGTGCTGCCGACCCGGACGCACGTGTGAAATTAGAAACTTCAAGACGAGAGCTTGACGTAGCTCTCAGAATAAGGCAGAACCCGCGCCCGCAGGTTGCGTTTGGCAACTTGCAGTATGCAAAAGTCGTTAGCATCGATGCTGAAAGTGGTATGCTAGTGATTAATGCAGGTGAAAATCAGGCCGTTCGTCGCGGTATGACATTCTCCATCCTGCGCGGTAACCGTAAGGTTGCTGAGGCAATAGTAGCTGAAACTCGTGATGATTTCAGCGGGTTATTGCCAACAGAATACGACGATAAGACAGAGCAGCTTCGCCTTGGTGATACTGCATCGATAAAGACCACATAACATTTTTACTCAATTTTAAATAACTAAGAACGATGGAAGTTAAATCCACTACTAAATACGCACGCATCTCGCCTAAGAAGGCTCGTGATGTTGCCCGCGCCATTCAGGGAATGCCAGTATCAGCGGCCCTAGACACACTTGCATACACACCGCGTAAAGCTGCTGATCTTATCGGCAAGACTCTTAAGAGTGCGGTTGCTAATGCTGAAAATAATTTTGATCTCATCGCTGATGATCTTACTATTAAGGAGGCAACAGTGGGTTCAGGTCCTACTCTCAAACGTTTTAAGCCACGTGCTCGTGGTTCTGCAGCAGCTATTCGTAAGCACTCAAGTCACATTTTTATCACACTTACTGATGAAGTTGAGATTGCTGAGCCGCGTGAGCGTTCATCTAAGCCTAAGAAGCGCACAATAGGTGAATCTAAGAAAGCTGCACCTAAGAAAAAAGCAGCTCCTGCAAAGGAAGAGTCAGCAGATGCAACAAACGCTGACCGCGGTCAGGTATATGACGAAGCTCCAGCTAACGTAGATGATTTAAAAGTAATTAGTGGTGTTGGTCCAGCCCTTGAAGGAAAGCTAAACGGTTTCGGTATTTACACATACGAGCAGATCGCTAACTGGACACCAGAAAATATTTTAGCATTTGATGACCTCCTTTCATTTAAGGGGCGTATCGAGCGTGATAACTGGTTAGACCAAGCTAAAGAATTAATGAACAACAAAGACAGTGACGCTAGCGAGTAAGCGAAGTTGCTAACGAATAAAATTTTAAAATCATGGGCCAGAAAATCAATCCAATCTCATTCCGTCTTGCCGTCAATAAAGACTGGCGCTCTAAGTGGTATGCTACAGGTGCAGACTATTCAGATAAACTTCACGAAGATCTAAAGATCCGTAAGTATATTAAGAAGCGTCTACACAACTCAGGTGTATCTAAAGTTATCATTGAGCGTGCTTGGAACAGCGTGCGTGTAACGCTATCAACTGCACGTCCAGGTTTAGTTATCGGACGTAAAGGTTCTGAAATCGAAAGAATGACTAACGAAATTTCTACTCTATGTGGTGGATGTCAGGTTAAGATTGATATTCTTGAGATCCGTAAGCCTGAGCTTGATGCGCAGCTTGTTGCTGAGAATATTGCCGTTCAGCTTGAGCGCCGTATTGCTTTTCGTCGTGCTATGAAGCGTGCTGTTGCTACTGCAATGGAGTTCGGTGCTGAAGGTATCCGTGTTCGCTGTAGTGGTCGTCTTGGTGGTGCAGATATTGCACGTGCTGAGTGGTATCGTGAAGGTAAAGTTCCACTTCAGACTCTCCGTGTTCCTATCGACTACGGCTTCGCAGAAGCTGCTACAGTATACGGAATTATCGGCATTAAATGCTGGGTGAACAAGAAGGAAGAAAAAATACAACAAGGTGACGGAGGCGGTGGACGCCAGCGTCGTGATCGCGGTGATCGCCGTAACAACCGTTAATCAACGGTTCTTTAGATAATAAATATAAATTTAACTAGGAGGATAATACTATGCCATTAATGCCAAAAAGAGTGAAGTTCCGCAAGACACAGCGCGGAAACCGTGGCGGAAACGCCCAACGCGGTAATGCTGTTAGCTTCGGTGACTTCGGACTTCAGTGCCTTGGACGCGGTTGGATGACAAACCGTCAGATAGAAGCCTGCCGTGTAGCCATCAACCGTGAGCTTAAGCGTAAGGGGAAAGTTTGGATTCGTGTGTTCCCGCACAAATCAATTACAGCTAAGCCAGCCGAAACTCGTATGGGTAAAGGTAAAGGTGCTGTTGAGGCATGGGTAGCTGTTATTCGTCCTGGCACTATGCTTTTCGAAGTTGCTGGTGTTTCTGAGACAGCTGCTAAGAACGCTCTTCGTCTCGCTTCATACAAACTCGGAGTTCCTACTCGTTTCGTCGTCCGTGGTAAGCATGGATAATTGTAAGAGGTTAACTACCTATTTAACTACTAACTAATTTTATAACCATGGCACAGACCAAGATTACAGAAATCCGTGAGCTTTCACTCGAAGAGCTTACAAGTAGACTGCGTGACCTTAAGCAAGAGTCACTTAACCTACGTCTCCAGCAGGCTACTGGCCAGCTAGAGAATACAGCACGCCGCACACTCGTTCGTAAAGAGATCGCTCGTGTGCAGACTATCCTCACACAGCGCCGTTTAGAAGCGTAAGTGTAACCATCATAACTCTTTAATATTTTTTACCATGAGCGAATCTGACACAAAAACAGCTGGTCTTCGTAAGACCCGCGTCGGTATTGTAATATCAACATCTATGGATAAGACCATCGTTGTTGAGTATACAAACCGTGTTCCGCATCCACGTTTTAAGAAAATCATCAAGCGTTCGAAGAAGTTCTACGCTCATGATGAAAATGGCGACGCTGCAGTAGGCGACAAAGTTAGCATCATCGAGACGAAGCCTATTTCTAAGACGAAGTGCTGGAAACTCCAGGAGGTTCTTAGCCACTAATTTCATAGTGCTGCACAGAGGTGTGGCACTAGTCATAATTTATAAATTATATAACTCTACTTATTCTGCCATGATCCAGATGGAATCCAAAGTTCAAATCGCCGATAACACCGGCGCTCGTGTTGCCAAGATGATTGGCGTCATTGGTAAACGTACCAAGGTAGCTCGTGTAGGCGATGTTATTACAGCTCACATTCGTGAAGCAATCCCAACAGCTAGCATCAAAAAAGGTGAGGTTGTGAAGGCTGTAGTCGTTCGCTCTGCTTACCCAGTTCGTCGCGCTGATGGTTCAACACTCAGATTTGACAACAATGCAATCGTTATCATCGATAAAGATGGTAATCCTAAAGGTACTCGTATTTTCGGTCCTGTAGCTCGTGAACTTCGTGATCGTAAATACATGAAGATCGTTTCACTGGCACCAGAGGTTCTTTAATTCGTCATCCTATTACTAATTTTAAAACCATGAAATCTAAATCACACGTATCAAAAGGTGATCAAGTCGAGGTAATCGCAGGTAATCACAAAGGCAAAAAAGGCAGAGTCCTCGATGTTAATGTGAAGAAAGGCCAAGTGATTGTCGAAGGCGCTCGTATTATGAAGAAATCAATTCGTAAATCAGAGCAGCACCCAGATGGAGGTATCCTCGAGCAGGACGGCCCTATTGCCCTTTCAAACGTAAAGAAAGTTTCTTAACTTTCTTTTTATACAAAATTTTTATCAGTAAAGAATTGCTAAGTTCTTAGTTTTAAGACAAGCAGTTCTTCCGCTAATAAACAAAACGCGCTTAAGCGACTTATGTAACCATAAGCTGACCCGCAATTATGAAACCAACATTACAAACATTCTACCACGACAAAGTGGTGCCTGCTCTTAAAGAGAAGCAGGGTTATAAAAATCAGCACCAAGTTCCCGTCTTGGAAAAAATCGTTGTTACTACACACGTAGGATCTGCATCAGATCGTAAACAAGCTGTAGAAGACGCTATCGAAGATATTGGCAAGATCACTGGTCAGAGACCAAGTATCTCATACGCTCGTAAGAGTGTGGCTAACTTCAAAGTTCGTGCAGGTGAAGCTGTAGGAGCTCGCGTTACACTTCGTGGTAACCATATGTGGGAATTCCTTGATCGTTTTATTAATATCACAGCTCCGAATATTCGCGACTTCCGTGGTATTACTCCTAAGAGCTTTGATGGTAGAGGTAACTATGCACTCGGCATCGATGATCAATCAATTTTCCCTGAGATCGAGCTTGATAAAATTAAGCGTCAACTCGGATTCGACCTTATTTTCGTGACTTCAGCTGTAACAGATGACGAGGGCCGCGAGCTTCTCAGATCTCTTGGTATGCCGTTCCGCGAGAACAAAAAAGCTGAAGACGCTGCCTAATCTAATAGACTGTAGCATTCATACTAATTAACATTTTTACTATACTATCATCATGGCAGTTCTAAGTGACCCAATTTCTGATTTTCTCACACGCCTTAAAAACGCATCACGCGCAGGTAACGAGACTTTCACAGCACCTCATTCAAAGATGAAAGGCGAGATAGCTCGCATCCTTCAAGCAGAAGGATACATCTGGAATTACGAGGTAGACACATCAGGTAAGTTCCCTGAAATCACCGTTAAGGTGAAATACTCTGACAGCGGTGTAGCTGTTCTTACAGATCTTAAGCGTGTTTCTAAACCAGGAATTCGTAGATACGTTGGTGCGGGAGAGATTCCGCGTGTTCTTAATGGCCTCGGCATCTCTATTCTTTCGACCTCTAAAGGTCTTAAGACAGGGTCACAAGCTAAGAGGGAAAAGCTTGGCGGCGAAATTCTAGCATTCGTTTGGTAAAACATCCGTCATCTATTTTAACCATTTAACCAAGAAACATATATACCATGTCACGTATTGGATTAAAAAGTATCTCACTTCCTGAGAAAGTGAATGTTAGCTCAGACGCAGCTGGCAAAGTAACTGTCGAAGGACCTAAGGGTAAACTTGAGTGGACTATGCCAGAAGGCATCACAGTCGATTCAGAAGACAGCACTGTAACAGTAAAGCGTGCTTCTGAGCACCGTCGCTTTAAGGCACTTCACGGCACAGCACGTAGCTTGATCAACAACATGATCACAGGTGTTAGCGCCGGATTTGTAAAAGAACTTGAGATTCAAGGTGTTGGTTTCCGTGCTGCTGTAAAGGGCAAGGATCTCGACTTAAGCCTCGGTAAATCTCACCCAATTCTTCACCCGATTCCAGAAGGTCTCACAGTATCTGTAGAGAAGAACACTGCGATCAAAGTTGAAGGAATTGATAAGCAGTTGGTAGGGCAGTTCGCTGCTGAAGTCCGCCGTTACTATCCACCAGAGCCGTTCAAGGGTAAAGGTGTTCGTTACGTTGGTGAGCGCGTTCGCCGTAAAGCAGGTAAGAGCGTTAAGTAAAACTAGAAACTACTAATTCTAACTATTTTATATAATGAGCACTCTCAATCGTAAACAAGTTCGCAAGCGTATTCACCGCCGTATCCGTAAAAAGGTATCAGGCACTGCACAATGCCCACGTCTTGCAGTTAACTATTCTAACCAGCATATCTATGCACAGGTTATCGATGATGTAGCAGGAACAACTCTTTGTTCTGCATCAAGTCTCGATTCTTCTGTAGAGAAAGCTGCTTCAAACCAAGCTACAGCCCAAAAAGTAGGTGAGCTTATCGCTAAACGCGCTAAGGAAGCTAAGCTTGATAAGGTCGTATTCGATCGTGGTGGACACCTCTACCACGGAAAAATTAAAGCATTAGCCGAAGCTGCACGTGAAGCAGGTCTTACATTCTAAATCATCATATCATGGCTGAAAATCAAAACGAAAAAAGCGCACCAGGCGCTTCAAAAACTCCAGCAGCAAATGGAGCTGCACCAGCAGCAAATGGAGCTGCACCAGCAGGTGACGACCGTGGCGGTAATCGTCCTGGTGGTAATCGCCCAGGCGGTGGTAGAGGACGTGGTCGTCCACCACGCCAAGCACCTCCAAAGCCTATGACTGACGATGGCAAGGAGCTTACAGAAAAAGTAGTATTCATCAACCGTTGTGCCAAAGTGGTCAAAGGTGGACGTCGCTTCAGTTTCTCCGCTCTTATGGTATCAGGTGATAAAGAAGGTCGCGTAGGTGTTGGCTTCGGTAAGGCGCAGGAAGTATCAGAGTGTATCCGCAAGGGTAGTGATGATGCTAAGCGTGATCTTAAGCGTGTTAAGCTAGTTAACGGAACTATTCCCCATGAAGTTCAAGCTGAGCATGGTGGTGGTGTAGTGCTACTTAAGCCAGCATGTCCGGGAACAGGTATCATCGCAGGTGGTGGTGTTCGCGCGGTTTGTGAAGCAGTAGGCATCACAGACGTGCTTGGTAAGAGCCTTGGTTCAAACAACCACGCTAACGTTGTAAAAGCTACTATGAAGGCGCTATCACAGCTTCGCACACGTGAAGATGTTTTAGCTGCTCGTGGTAAAAAGGTAAAAGAGAAGAGTATTTAATAACTCTCTCCCTTTCAAACTGAATTAATCTTTATCAAATTACTAATTATGAATTTGCATACTCTTAAACCAAATCCTGGAGCTAAGCACCGTATAAAACGTCTTGGACGTGGTGAAAGCTCAGGTCTAGGTAAAACATCAGGCCGTGGCCATAAAGGTCAGAAATCCCGCTCAGGTGGTGGTGTTCGTCCTGGTTTTGAAGGTGGTCAGATGCCACTTCACCGTCGTCTTCCTAAGCGTGGTTTCAATAACACACGTTTCCAAGATAAGATCGTTATCGTAAACGTATCATTCATCAATGATCGTTTCGAAGATGGTGCTGTAGTTAATGAAGCATCACTTCGTGCAGCTAACCTTATAAAAGGTAGCTTCGACGGAATCAAAGTTCTTGGTTTTGGCGACATCACTAAAAAAGTTACTCTCGAGGGCTGCACCGTAAGTGCATCAGCTCGTGAAAAAATTGAGAAAGCTGGCGGCAGTATTACTGAAGCAGCTGAGTAAGCCTTGAGCTTTATCTCATGACATAACTCATACGGAGGGGAAGCGCTTTTTGTGCTTCCTCTCTATGCGTATAATAGCGCAGCACCAGCCTAGCTGGACATTTTTAACAAGTTAACCTATCTAATAATTAAATGATATCCGCATTTGCGAGCACATGGAAAATCCCAGAATTAAGGCAACGTATCCTTTTTACACTGGCGATGATTGTTATCGTTCGTCTCGGCGTTCACGTTACTCTACCTGGGGTGGATTCTAGCGTCATTGACGAGTTCCTTACTGATAAACAAAAGCAAGGGCCTGAAGATGGTGCAGGTGCAGCTATCGGCGCGATGCTTGGTTTCTTCTCAGGTGGAGGGCTTCAGCAGATGGGTATTTTTGCTCTAGGTATCATGCCATACATCTCAGCGTCTATTATGATGCAGTTGATGACGGCTGTTGTTCCTAAGCTAGCGAAGCTTGCCCGTGAAGATGGAGGTAAGCAGAAGATTACGACATACACTCGTGTTATTACGATCGTGATTGCTCTTGTTCAGGGATACCTTCTTGCGATCAGTCTGAAGAATCCAGGTAGAATTCCAGGACTTCAGGGGATTGAGCAGTTTGATACTTTAGTGCCAGGTTATGGTCCGGTATTCATTTTCATGACGGTCCTTACGATTGTTACCTCTACTCTATTCCTTACATGGATTGGTGAGCAGATTACCGATAGAGGTATAGGTAATGGTATATCTATCATTATTACTGTGAACATTATCGCGTCACTTCCTGGCGCTTTAGTCATTACTTGGAAAACACTTATTGGTGGGGGTAATGCTGGTCCAGGTTCAGCTGCTTTCCTCGTATTTCTTGTTGCCTTCCTCTTGTTTGTTATCGCAGCTACTATCGCGATTACTCAGGCTCAGCGCCGTATTGCTATTCAGTATGCGAAGCGAGTTATGGGGCGTAAGCAGCTAGGTGGCCAAACTCAGTATTTACCACTTAAGGTGAACTACGCTGGTGTTATGCCGATCATTTTTGCAACAGCTATTCTTACTTTGCCAGCGTTCTTGCTTAATTCGATGTTCCCTACAGCAGGTTGGTCAATTAAGATTCAAGAGATCTTAGGAAGTGGTGGTCCGGGTTACTACACGATTGCGGGTATCATGATTTTCTTCTTCTCATATTTCTGGGTAGCTACGATGTTCCAGCCAAGTGAGATTTCTGAAAACCTTAAGCGTAGTGGTGGATATATTCCAGGTGTAAGACCAGGTAAGCCAACAGCTGACTTCTTAGACTTCACGATGACACGTCTGACATTTGCAGGCGCATTTTTCCTGACGATTCTCTTTGCTTTACCTTATCTTGTTTCACAGATGCCTAGAGGTATTATTGGTAAGGAGCTGCCTTTTGCCGTGGCCTCATTCTTTGGTGGAACGAGTTTGTTGATTATTGTTGGTGTATTACTTGATGCGATGCGTCAGGTGGAAACTCACCTTCTTCAGCGTAACTACGACGGTTTCCTTCGTAAGGGTAAGCTTAAGGGTAGATATGATCGCCTTCAGAATACTGGAGAAAGAGCGTCTAGTAGCGTAATGCTATATCTCTGGGTTATCATTGCCATCATCGTTGTAGCAGGTGTTGCTTACTTGATATCTCAGGGTAAATAATTCTCTACCTTGTTTTAAATTTTTAAAGCTCGAGTAACCATCATAGGTTCTCGAGCTTTTTTGTTGTGATATTATAGATAAATAACAAGAATCTTGATTCACATCATTTAAATAGTCATTACTAATTAGCCAGTAGCTCTATTATGGAGCGAATCACCATATATTCATATATTATGAGTTCTTCAGATATAAATCGTTTATACGAAGAGACATTAGCCGCACGTGAAAGAGTCTATGAAGTAGGCTCACCTACACCTTTACAAGAGCTTACTTTACCAGAAGTGAATGCTCAGGTATGGGCGAAGCGTGAAGATCTAGGTCCTATTAAAGCTTTTAAATGGAGGGGTGCTTACAATGCGATGGCAGCTCTTTCAGCTGAGGAAAGATCGAAGGGGATCGTGGCTGCATCAGCTGGTAATCATGCCCAAGGTGTAGCTATAGGAGCTCAGTCATTAGGTTGTGAGGCTGTTATTTTCATGCCTAAATCAACTCCAGAGGTGAAGCAGCGGGAAGTGCTCCGCTTTGGTCAAGATGCAGTTGAGATCCGCTTAGTAGGAGATACTTATGATGATGCAAGCGCTGCAGCTCAGAAATTCTGTGAGGAGACCAGAGGTGTATATATTCACCCTTATGATGATGTGATGGTGATGGCTGGTCAGGGAACGATGGCTGATGAAATCGTTCGGGATACTGAGGTTCCTTTTGATCGGGTCTATGTGGCGATTGGTGGTGGCGGATTAGTGGCCGCAGTGGCATGTTACCTTAAAACATGCTGGCCTAATATTAAAGTTTACGGAGTGGAAGGTGTGGACCAGGCATCGATGAAGGCTGCCTTTGAGCATGGGGGGGCGACCGAGCTAGACTATGTAGATGTATTCTGTGATGGAACAGCTGTTCGTAAGATAGGCTCGGAAACCTATAAGGTTTGTCAGAAGTATTTAGATGGGATCGTAACGGTAACGAATGATGAAGTTTGTCATAGCATGAGAACTCTCTGGGAAGCGCTACGTGTCATACCTGAACCAAGTGGTGCGATGTCATTAGCTGGATTTCAGAAAGATTATATAGCAGGTAAGGTTAAAGCAGGTGAAAAAGTGTTAACGCTCGTTTGTGGTGCTAATATGGATTTTGCTAAATTAGGAGCTATAGCAAATCGTGCAGGTATTGGGTCTAAGCGTAGAAGTTTTCTTCGTGTGCCTATTCCAGAAGGTAAAGGTTCGCTCGTGAAGATTTTAAGTGAGCTTCCTGAAAATATTAGTATTATCGATTTACAATACGGGAGGATAGACTCAGAGGTTCAGTATCCTGTGCTAGGGCTTATTGGCTCTGATGAGGATTACGTAAAATTAGATATTCAGCTGAGCGAAAGAGGTGTGCAAGCGAGTAAGGTCTCTAAAGATGAGGGTGTAGACTATCGTATTATCAACTACACACCTGAGCTTTTTCAAAACCCGTTGTTTATTCATATCGAGTTTCCTGAAAGGGCTGGAGCCTTTCTTCAGTTTATGTCAGAGGTGAAGGATATCGCGAGTTTATGCTATTTTAACTATAGTTATACTGGTGAGCGTGTAGGGCGTGCTCTTGTAGGTATGGAGTTCTCTACAAAGGAAAAACAGGAGTCGTGCTTTGATCGTATTATGCAGTTGCAGGCTGAGCAGAGTAGCTGTATTCGTGCTGTTCGTGAGGTTAGTGATGAGATATTCTATCGTTTAACAGGGCAGAAACGCTGAAAATAAAGAGATAAGATCCACTTTCCTTTTATTTAGAGCTTGCTTGAGACATCAGCTCAAGTTAATTCCTCTTCAACAATTTATTTCCTATGGGTAAGCAACATAAAAAAACTATCAAGCGTAGCCGTCGTAAAAGCTACCTAAAGCGTAAGAATGAGCAAGTTAAGGCGACCATCGCTCTTAAAGGTTCATCTAAGTCTTCGGACGACAAGCTAGCTACTAAAGCTGCTGCTAAAAAGGCAACTAAGAAGACAGCTGCTAAAAAAGCAACTAAGAAGACAGCAACTAAGAAGACAGCTGCGAAGAAAGTAGCTAAAAAGGCAGCAAAGAAGGCCGCTCCTAAAAAAGCTGCTGAGTAGTCTGTTATTATATCCTAATTTTAAAAAAGCCAATCGCTTCACGGCGGTTGGCTTTTTTATTGGTTACTACGTGCACTTAGGTGCAAAAAAATAGAGCTATAGCACAGTGGCTATAGCTCTAGATAATAAATTTTCGATCAGGATTACTTAGCTAGTAATACTTCAGGCTCGATATCACCCCACATAGTGTCTTCACCGCTCTGGAATAGTGTATTGCCATCAGCAAGCTTAGCTTGGCGCTTTTTACTGAGTCTGTATGTCTGAGCAGAACCGTCTACTCTTACTGCTACAGCATTATTACCGTATGCACTTTCATTGAAAGTTGTCTTGCTGTCCATAGGTGCCATGAGCACAGGGAGTGTAGACTTACTGCTTGATGATAGTCCCTTGACATAAGCTAGACCACACTCGCCAGTAGCCAGTGTTTCTTCTTTAGTATTGAATTTATTATCCGCTTCTTTGGTAACACCAGATGATGACCCGTCACGTGCGAAGAAGTTCTCTTCTGTGTCTACGAAGCCTCCAGCTAGGATCTGTCCTAGATAGTCATTTGAGTGGTCTCCTGTGAACTCTTTAAGGTCTGCGTCAGCTCCTGCTGTTACGTCGTTTGGGTATGCATAGAACTCTTCACTGAATTCTGTGAGCATACCATGGACTTGGCGAGCGTTGTGTGATGCGGTGTTCATGTATCCTTTTTTCAGTGCTCTGATGATAACAGGGGATGATAGTGCCGCTAAGGATGCTATGATGGCAATAACGACGAGGAGCTCAACAAGGGTGAAGCCCTTCCTGCGGATTATTTTTTTTAATTTCATGTTATGTATTATGGTTATGTATTTATGTATATCAAACTAATAGATTAAATATTGAGTCATTAGTCGATTAATAAAAGTAGTGGTTGAGTAGATCTCGGCAAGGCAAAAACTATAAATTCACACAAGTTTTTTAAATCAAAGGAACTATCTTATTTGAAAACTTCTGTGAGGCTCTCTAATGATGTGGAACTTGGTTGGTCAGCTGCTATAATAGCCTCTTTTTGTAGCTCAACAATTTGGCGTGTTCCCTTTTTTGTTAACTCTAACATTTCGTTCATTTGTTCGCTTGTGAAGATGCTTTCTTCGCCACTTCCTTGGATTTCTACAAACTCCATGTCCTCTGTCATGATGACATTGAAGTCCACACTCGCGTGTTTGTCTTCAGGGTAGTCGAGGTCTAGGATGGCTTGGTCTTGGAAAACACCAGCACTGATACCTGCTACGAGCTTTTTCATAGGGAAGCTCTTTATTTTTCCAGCAGCTAATAGTTTATTAAGGGCGATGGCTATAGCGACACAGCCACCGGTTACTGAGGCTGTGCGAGTGCCTCCATCTGCCTGAAGAACATCGCAGTCGAGCCATATGGTTCTTTTTCCTAATGCTTTTAGGTCAACGACAGCACGCATAGACCTGCCTATGAGACGTTGGATTTCAGATGATCGTCCGTCAAGTTTCCCTGATATAATATCACGTTGTTTACGCTCGAGAGTAGAATAGGGGAGCATGTTATACTCTGCTGTTAACCAGCCTCCAGCAACTTTTTGTTGCTTCATCCAGCGGGGGACGTCTTCTTGGATAGTAACGGCGCAGATGACACGGGTGTTACCAAATGATACAAGCACTGATCCGTGTGCATGGGGGGCGATACCTGCTTGGAATGTGATGGGGCGAAGTTCGTCTTGCTGTCTACCGTCATGTCTAGTCATGGCGCTAGTTCTATGTTTCGAGTTTGAAGTTTCAAGTTTGAAGTTTGAAGTTT
>CAYNLE010000001.1:115503-119630 GCA_964397975.1 uncultured Verrucomicrobiales bacterium
ATGGCGCTAGTTCTATGTTTCGAGTTTGAAGTTTCAAGTTTGAAGTTTGAAGTTTCAAGTTTGAAGTTTCAAGTTTGAAGTATATATATGCCAAGCAGATGAGAGAAACATTAGATGAACTAGAACAATGGGCTACCGAGGTGATCTTTGGCAGAGCTCGCGGTTTCCGTGCATCGACTGTGCGGGTTATACTCTGGTGCTTATCAGGACTGTTTCGCCTAGCTGTCTGGCTGAAAATGCTACGTTTCCGTAATGGCTCAGTGCAGCAGCACTATCTGGGAACACATGTGGTCAGCATCGGGAACCTGACTGTAGGTGGAACCGGTAAAACACCTGTAGTAGAAAAGTTAGCGAGAGCACTTAGTGATCGTGGTAGAAAGCCAGCAATTTTAAGTAGGGGGTATAAAAGTAAAAAGTTAGTAGAGCCTCAGGAGTGGTATAGTAAAGATGGGAGTGAGCTGATCGCTGGAGAGGCGATGCCTAAAGTAGTGAGTGAAGGAGGTAAGCCTCTGCTGGATGTATCTTATGCAGGTGATGAACCATGGATGCTTGCAAAAAACTTAGAGGGGGTCTGTGTAGTGGTGGATAAAAACCGTGTGAAGAGCGGTAAATTTGCAGTGAGAGAGCTAGATGCTGATCTATTGATTTTAGATGATGGGATGCAGAACCTGCACCTTGCGCACTCTACCGATATTGTTCTTATTGATCAAAATGCACCTTTTGGGACGGGGCAAATGCTTCCTCGTGGAACCTTACGTGAGCCCGCTAAAAATTTGTGTAGAGCAGATTATATCTTGATAACAAAGTGTGACGGTAGCTCGAATGAAACGCTGATTAAGAAGATGAGGCGTTATAATAAATTTGCTGAAATCATCGAGTGCACACACGGCCCCCAGCATATTGAGAACGTCTTTACTGGTGAAAGATTACCTCTTAGTGCGATTAATGATAAATACATTGCGGCCATTAGTGGTATTGCGGTGCCTGAAAGTTTTGAGAAGATTTTAAAAAAGCTAGGTTCTCACGTAGAGTTTCACCGTGTTTTTGCAGATCACCATTCGTTTAATCAAAAGGAAATAGATCGTTTTATGCAGCGCTGCATGCAGAGGGATATAGAAATGATTCTTACTACAGAAAAAGATGCGGTGAGATTTATGGAGCCTAGTGAGCTTGATGTGCCGGTTTATTTTTTACGTATCGAAGTCGACATTCTTAGCGGACAGGATGTTTGGGACCGCTTGGTTGATTGTATTTCTAGAGAAAAGCCTGTTTCTGATGATTTGCTTCTGAAGGAACTTAAGGCGAAGGCGAGTTAAGTGGTTCTGAAGTGGGATAACATTTCTTTCTATCCTTGTGATGGTTATCTACAACACGTAGGTTTCAGCCATGAGTCAGAAGAAATCACAATGGATCCTTGCTGAAGATCCAGATATTCCGCGAGATGTGGGGCGGGGTATACCGCGAATATTGGTGAAAATGATGCTTCAGAGAGGTGTCAACGCCGATTGTATGAAGGGGTTTTTACATCCTCGGTTACATGATCTGAAAGATCCATATTTGTTGCCTCAGATGAGTAAGGCTGTGGAGCGAGTTTTCGATGCAATAGATAAGGGTCAAAAAATCTGTGTCTATGGTGACTATGATGTCGATGGTGTCACATCGGTTACGATTATGACTTCGATATTGAAGGCGTATGGAGCCGAAGTTCGTAGTTTTATCCCACGACGAGGCTCAGAAGGTTATGGTTTAAATAAAGCCGCGTTAGAGAGATGTATGCGGGGCGGACACCCTGACCTGTTGATCACTGTTGACTGTGGAACGGCTTCTGTTGATGAAATAGCATTACTATATTCTAAGGGGGTTGATGTGATCGTAGTGGATCACCATGAGATGCCCCCTGCGGGTAAGCCTGACTGTGTTGCAGTAGTGAACCCTAAATGCCCAAGTTCTGTAGCTGAGGGTATCGAGCAAACTCAAGCTGGTGACTCCTTTGATTATTTATGTGCTGCAGGAGTGGTGTTTAAGCTTGCTCATGCATTGCTGAAGAAGAGGGCATTATCAGATTTTGATCTGAAAGATTATCTGGATCTTGTTGCTTTGGCGACAGTCTCAGACATCGTTCCTCTAGTAGCGGAAAATAGGCTGTTAGTTAGGCATGGTCTGAAACGGATGGAGTCTACTAAAAACGCTGGGTTAAAAGCTCTGATGGATATTGCCCAAGTAAAAGGGCCATTAGCTAGCTCTGATGTAGGCTTCCGTATAGGACCTAGAATTAATGCCGCAGGCCGTATGGATAAACCTGAGGACGCATTAGCGGCATTGGCGACAACGGACGCTGAAGAGGCCGCTGTATATGCAGATTTATTAGATGCTCATAATAAGGAAAGACAAGCTGAGGAGTTACGTATTCATCAAGAAGCGCTGAAGTCATTTGAAGATAATCATGATGAATCAGACCCCGTGATTGTTTTAGCCTCGAGAGAATGGCATCCAGGTGTGGTAGGGATCGTAGCATCAAGAATGATGCGCCGTTTTCATAAGCCAACATTTATCATATCAATTGATAAAAATGGTGTAGGGAAAGGTAGCGGTCGTGGTATTGGCGGTGTTTCTCTTGTTGGTGCCATTAACGACAATCGTGAAAAATTAATACTTGGTGGGGGGCATGAAATGGCAGCCGGTATTAGTATCGATGAAAAAAATATTGATGCCTTCCGTGAAGGGTTTTCTGAATATGTGTTAGGGAATACAAATGAAGAGGATCGTGTGCGACGTTTACACATTGACGCTGAAATTTCATTTAATGAGCTGTCGTTAGATTTTCTGAAAAGTTACGAGCTGTTACAGCCATTTGGACCAGCTAATCAAGAGCCGGTTTTTATGAGTAAAAAAGTTTGCCTAACGGAACCTCCCAGAGAGCTGAAGAATGACCATTTGAAGCTATCTCTGAAGCAGGAAGAGTGCTGGCGTGAGGCGATGTTTTTCAGTGCGGCGAAGCGGGAGATGCCCGAGCAGCCATGGGATATAGCATTTACGATTAGTCGGAACGTTTTTAGAGGAAGAACAAGCCTTCAAATTGTTATTCAGGATGTTAGGGCGCATGTTAGTGCGTAATCTGTAGAAGAAGGGTTTGTAACGAAAAGATGTCAGAGGTGTGTTAGGCTTTAGTTTAGTCAGACTATCTTTAATTTAACTATGGAGGGATATGACAGTGATACGGCAATTGCTGATTTGAGTTTCATTAGCTCAAAAGACCAGTTGGCATATACTACAGCTGGGTTGGATACCGTAGCAGATATCATAGAGCGTTTTCCTAAACGCTATGAAGATAGATCTATTTTTGATGCTTTCCCGCTGCAGGCTGGTGCCGGATCTTGCTGCCTGCGTGGTAATGTTATAGATGCTCGTGTATGTCGTTTTGGGTCAAGAGGGGGCTTTTTCGAGGCTGTTATTGAAGACACAAGAGGTGGAGGTGTATTTGATGCCGGCCGCGTCACTTGTAGGTGGTTTAATATGCCATGGATGAAGAATATACTGGCAGCGGGGCAGGAGGTTATTCTTTACGGTAAGCCAAAGGAACTGAGTTCAAAAAATAAGGATCATGCTGGCCGCTTGGTGATGGACCACCCTGATGTCGAGGTGATTACAGAGGACTCCCAGCTGGTTATCCATCTAGACAGAATAGTTCCTATTTACAGAGGCGTTACAGCTGTTTCTCAGAAAAAAATACGCGAGCATGTCTATCATATATTATCTAGTTTAGATACAGCTAGTGTGGAGGATAGTTTTAATGTTGATGAGAGCTACCCTAAGGGTGAGGCTATTCGTGAAATTCATTTTCCTGAAAGCTTAGAACAAGCACAAGCTGCTAGGCGTTATTTTGCGCTTCAAGAATTCTTTCTGCTACAGCTGAATGTTCTTTGGAAGCGTCAGCGGTATAGAGAATCTGAAGGAAGGGTGATGGGTAAAAAAACGAAGCTTCTAACTAAGTTATATCATGATTTGCCTTATGATTTAACAGGGGCTCAAAAACGAAGTGTCAAAGAGATTATCGGTGATATGAGAGAGCCTTATCCTATGAGTAGAATGTTACAGGGTGATGTGGGTTCTGGGAAAACCTTAGTAGC
>CAYNLE010000002.1:0-37852 GCA_964397975.1 uncultured Verrucomicrobiales bacterium
TTCTGAGGACTGCTTGGCGAGGTAATTCATCCTTTTTATTTACTACCATTTTATCAACTTCCTTGTTTTCTTTAGCTTTTGATATCAACAGGAGTGATATTAGTTCTTTAGGAGCCTTTTAGTTGCCGGTTCGACTTCATGGTTAATAAAATTCATTTTATCACCCACCAGACCCTAATTCGGTAAGCTGACCTAATTACCAGCTGAGCGTTTTAGTAAATCTTTTTCGCTTTCTGTGAGGCTCTGTAAACCTTCTCTATTAACCTTATCCAGAATCTTATCTACTTCTGTATCGTTTAGGTCAATGCTTACTCGTGGACCAAGTTTGGGTTCATACTTAGTTCTTGGTAATCTCCCTCTTTTACGCTGTGTTATCGCGTATTTAGGTTCTACGAAAGAAAGTAGCTGAGGGCACTTCATCAATATAAAACCAAGAATAGCTCCACCTATGTGAGCGGCTTCGCCCCCAGCATTATTACCATCCGTGATAGCGACATAGGTGGCGATACATAATACCCCAATAGCTACGTAGCGGATCTTTACTGGTAATACAAAGTAAAGGAGCACCTTCAAATTCGGCACGATAATGGCTACCGCAATAAGTATCCCATAGACCCCAGCTGATGCACCGATCATGGAGTGCCAGGTATCTGATGTAGGAAGCAGGCCTGGTATCCATAACAGAAAGGCGTAAAACAGAGCTCCAGCGACGCCGCATAATAAATAAAACGCTGCAAACTTCTTACTCCCCCACCATCGCTCTACAAATGGGCCAAAGAAAAACACTCCTAACATATTTGAAAAAATATGCATTATAGAATCATGCGAGTGTAAAAACTGAAACGTGATAAACCGCCATAGCTGGCCTGAGTAGATACCTAAATCAACAGAGAAGTGAGCCCAACGAAAGATGAGGTCATTAGAGGGCTTCATCGTAATAACTTCGAGAATGAAAACCGCGATATTAAGGATTAGTAAAATTTTAACAACAGGACAGTTAGCTAGTCGTGACGGTGGCTTTGTATAACTATTCTCATAAGCTGAGTATGCACCGTTGTTGTCTGTATTATTAAAGCTCATCGTTTTGTTATCACATGATTAACACGTCAGAGATATCCCCGCAAGGTAGTCAGTGAGCTTTTCTTATTTTCACCCTATCCCTATCCGTATCTCTATTCGCCTACATTTTGCCTTCTAGATTCATCACTATTTCATAAGTTATGACTTCATTCTTGTCAGCGTCTTACTAGCTGGACATCATCTCGAGCATGCCCGACAGCTCCCGCGTTAAATCCCTTATCCTACCTGTGATACTGACGGTTTTAGGAGCTATTCTATGTTATTTTGTCATCCCTAGGGAAATGGCTATTGTCGAAGAGTATATTATCGGGTTCCCAGATACTGACATTGCAGGGCATCGACTTCGCCCATGGATACTGGCATTATTATGCCTTCTACCAGCTATCGGGTCATTGATTTATAGCTTTGCTGGAAAACTTGACCAATACACAGCCCGGCAGTTTCTCGTGTCGTTCTGCTTAGTCATGGGCGCTTTACTCTCCATTCTCCTACTGACTGATTTACAAAACCGCATATCAGACTTTAGGGAGGCCGATGATACGCTGGGTGCTTTTTTAGTCTATTACAGTATTCACTTACCTGCGATTTTTGTATTCATCTTACCCTATGGGCTAATGCTCTCGCTTTTGTATTGTCTTGGGAAGATGTCACGCCACCAGGAGATCGTTTCGATGATTCAAACAGGGCGCGGTGTTTTTAGAATTGTTTTACCACTCTTTGTTGTCGGGTTTTTCTGCGCTCTAGTCTGCCTTATATTTAACTATCACTGGGGTCCATGGGCTGAAGGTAATAGAAAACAAGTACTGCGAGCATACAAGAACGGTGACGCAGCACGCGCTAAATCTGTGCTCTACCGTGATGAAATGTCACGAAGAGTCTGGCTCGTAGGCGCTTTCCCTAGCCAGTTTGAAAAAACAGGTATTATCAAGAATGTAACCGTGCAGTCTTTTGATGATGATGGAAACCCCATCACTAAACTCGAAGCTAAAAAAGGCGTCTGGTCACGGGAAGCTAAGAACTGGTCTTTTTATAACGTTCTCTACATCGACCTCGCAGATAGAAAAATCCCACGGAAAATAGAGATAGAGGAACCTCTACAGTTTGACTGGCAAGAAACACCATGGCAGATCATTAAACCCGGCTTAGACCAGACCCACTTAGGGATACCGGAGCTTAATAGCTGGCTCAGAGCCCATGAGGGTATCGAGTGGGCAAACCACCTACCATATATCACTCAGTGGCATTACCGCTTTGCCCAGCCGGTGATCTGCTTAGTAACTATATTATTAGCTGCACCGCTAGGTATTGTCTTTAGCAGAAGAGGCACAGCAGGTGGTGTTTCTGTAGCGCTTTTCCTATGTGCTGGTATGTTATTCATCTCTAGCTTTTTCCTCACATTCGGGGAAGCTGGACACCTGCCTCCTGCCTTAGCGGCATGGAGCACGAACATACTGTTTGCCACCATCGCCATGTATCTTTTTCACCGACGCATTACCGGCAGGCCTATCTACCAGAGCATCCTCAGGCTCATGCCATTCAAAAGGTAAGCTTGAAAATTACTCGTTTGATTTGCGGTGTCTTTCTTTCACTTGAAAAAGCCGTGCCTTTTTTGGATTTCATGTTAAAAGCCAGCTGTGTCAGCAACTATTCCTACAGCTACCCCCACTACCAAGTCCCTGCTAAACCTGAATCAGCAGGACTTAGAGGAACTCTATGCTACAGCTGGACATAAGCCATACAGAGTAAAACAAACACTCGAGTGGATTTATAAAAATAGAGTCGGCGCTATCGATGAGATGCTAAACCTCCCTGCTGATCTGCGTAACAGCTTGAACTCTGAGTTTCACCTAAACGATCTAGAGCATGTAGAGACAAAAGGAGCTAAGGATACGACCCAGAAATTTCTATTTCGCCTGCATGATGGGCGCTATGTAGAAACTGTTTTTATTCCCGCTTCTAAGGGGATCGACGGAAAGCAATCTGACCGTAAAACCATCTGTGTATCATCACAGGTAGGGTGTGCATTTGGCTGTAAATTCTGTGCCTCTGGTCTAGCTGGCTTCACACGAAACTTAACTACGGCAGAAATCATCGGGCAAATGATGATGGTAGAAAAGCTGACCGGTGACTCTATTAACAACATCGTATTCATGGGAATGGGCGAACCTCTCGCCAATGTGAAAAACCTTATCAAGTCACTAGAGATCATCACTAGTCACTGGGGATTAAACATAGGAGCGCGTCACATTACTGTGTCCACCTCTGGATTAGCCCCTCAGATCAGAACACTAGCCGAATTCCCCGTTCCTATCAGGCTTGCTATTTCTCTTCACGGCGCCACTGATGATGTACGTGATATCATCATGCCGGTGAATAAAAAGTGGCAGATCAAAGAACTCTTCGATTCTCTTCACTACTGGAGACAGCACAAAAAGCAGAAAATCTCTCTCGAATACATCCTCATCAAAGATGTAAATGACTCCATGGAGCAAGCTACCATTTTAGCCAAACGAGCTAAAGGTATCAACGCCAAGGTGAACCTCATCCCCTATAACACGGTAGAAGGTCTCGACTGGGTTCGCCCGTCAGAGGAGGTCTGCTATGAGTTCAGAGACATTATCGCCGCTGAAGGGATCAATACTACCCTCAGACTAGAAAAGGGTCACGATATCAACGCTGCCTGTGGTCAGCTCAGGCTGAAAAAAGAAACTGCCGAAGGCATCATAGAAGCTCCTATAAAAGAGCGCAAGTAGCGCTACTGAAATAGAAGCGGTTAGTTGATATCATCTCTGCAAGTAAGCCATAGCAAGATCCCTGTGAGGGTGCCCCGCTAGCTTACCTTTGATGGAATCAATCTCGCTGAGAAATTCTTCTCCAAGCTTTGAAACAAGGAGATTTCGCTCAATACTAGCAACCTCATCTTTACGCACTTTAGCTTGCCATTGAGCTGTGAAAATCAAATGAAGTTCATCGTGAAACTGTCTAGACTTCAGCTTTTCCCATTCTCCTTTATCAAACCAGATACTACCAGAAGGTGACCTGTCTAAGGAGAAAGCGAATTTATTCCCTACTTGATACCTTTGCATAATCTGCCCTGATTCAGGGCAAATTTTAACCGCCTTAGTATCATTAATTAACTCTTCCCTCTGCCCATCACTGGAAGGTAAATGCGGTAAACGCCCAGGCTGACGAGACAACCATTGAAAATAAGATGCTATCGGTAAAAAAACACCACCTGATTCAGCGCACTGGTATGCTGATAGACCTTTCTCAAGGTCTATCCTCTTCATCTGTTTTTGGCTAGCAACTGGACTGCGCATAACAAAAGAGTGTAATGGAGTTCCTAACCGATCACCTCAGATCGGAAGTAAGGAACTAGCGCTTCGGGGATCTTAATAGAGCCATCAGGCTGTTGGTTTTGCTCAATAAGGGCTACATACAGACGGGGTAAAGCTGTGCCTGATCCATTTAAAGTGTGGCAAATTTGATTCTTACCGTCTGCGTCTTTATAGCGTAATTTCATACGTCGCGCCTGGTAATCAGCGAAGCTAGAACATGATGATACTTCTAAAAACTTATCCTGACCAGGTGACCAAACTTCGATGTCATAGGTTTTCGTTGAAGAAAAACCAATATCTCCAGTGCAGAGCTCGATCACACGGTAATGCAGACCTAACTTCTTCAGCACTGCCTCAGCATGACCTGTAAGCTCTTCTAATCCTTCAGTAGATTTCTCAGGACTAACAATCTGAACAAGCTCAACTTTATCAAACTGATGCATGCGGATAATCCCCCTATTATCGCGCCCTGCACTACCGGCTTCTCTACGGAAACATGGTGTATATGTAGTTAGCTTAATAGGTAGCTGATTCTCACTGAGGAGAGTTTCACGGTATAGGTTTGTCACAGGAACTTCAGCTGTAGGTGCTAGGAATAGAGTATTATTCTCTATCCCATACATATCGTCCTCGAACTTAGGCAGCTGACCTGTGCCTTCCATACACTCACGTTTAATGATGTGTGGCACGTTTACCTCTTCATATCCATGCTCTTCGGTCTGAGTATCTAGTAAAAACTGAATCAAAGCTCTCTCAAGCCTCGCCCCTTTTCCACGATAAACTACGTAACCAGAACCTGTGATACGGGTTCCATCTTCGAAACTGATCAAACCATGTTTCTCAGCAAGGGCAACATGATCAAGAGGCTCAGCTATCTCTGGCTTTTCACCCCAGATACGGATTTCAGGGTTAGAGTTTTCATCAGCACCTACCGGGCACCCAGAGTATGGTAAATTAGGAATACTCATGAGTAGCTCAGACTGCCTTGTGCTATTCTCCTCCACTTCTGCATCAAGTGTTGAGATTTGCTCACCTATGACGCGCACTTCCTCCTTGATCGCTTCCGCCTCAGCACTCTTACCCTGCCCCATGAGAGCTCCTATTTGTTTTGATAATGTTTTACGCTGAGACTGCAGTGACTGCAGATCTGTCTCAGCTTTACGCCTAGAGCTATCGCATTCTATGACTTCATCGATTAAAAGATATGCGTCACCACCTCTGGTCTTAAGGCGGTCTTTCATTCCTGCTGCGTCTTCACGTATGGCTTTAATATCAAGCATGGCTGTGGAAGTGATAGCCGTTTATTGAAATTTTAAAATCACGAATCGTCAGAAAATGACAATTTCTTCAACAAACTTTCCATCAAGAGCTGAGCTATTACAATATAGCTTATTATTTTTTATTGAGGTGGAATCAAAAAAACAGTATAGTATACAGATGTATTAATGAAAATTTCTGCATATAATATAAATAAATAAACTATATAACATAACACAAAATAACTATGGAAACTAATGATGATAATGAGCTAACCATTCTCGATGACTACAAAGATTCTGACTTTTCAAACCGTGATGAATCGCACCCTGATTACCAAATCATTCAACTACTTTTAGCTGAAGGAACAGACCCTAACACTGTTCAGATACCGCAATTTGTATTTAGCTTTCAAGCAGAAGCCGATGCACGAGCTATTGCTACAGCGCTAGTAGAGTTAGGCTTCTCGTCAACAGTCTATGCTGCTGAGGGCGAATTTTCAACCTATGATGTAACATCGACTAAGCCAATGATACTTGAGTTCGAAATCGTTGCTGACCAGACGGATCATTTACGTCAGCTAGTGCAGCAACACAACGGCAGCATGGAAGGCTGGTGGCTGTCTGCTGCATAGTGTAAATAAAAACGCTCATACATAGCTAGGTTTATGTGGCCGTTATTAAACTAGAAAATATGCAGGTAGAGAAAAACTAATCTCACAGGATAATAAACGCATACTTTATTAAACATCCTAAAAGCTCTAGCGGGGTCATTGGTCAACAATGACCCCTCTTTGTAAAAATGCATTTGGCAAATGTGTTTGTTCTCCTAAGCTAATCGCATGGCTCTAAACGAATCATGGTCTATTAAATCTCGCGGTCATATCTGCGCTGTTACCGAACACAAGTTTACAGATGGCGAGTCTTTTTACACAGCCCTCTTTCCAGACCCAGAGTCCAGTGGTTACTTAAGAAAAGACTTCAGTATAGAAAGCTGGGAAAACCGCGATAATAACGCTGAAACTCCCTTTTCCTTCTGGCAGAGTGTCTACCACGCCCCAGTCAAAGAAGAGCAAGTAGAGGCAACCTCTGAAAGCCCTGAGGAGCTACTCCGTCGGCTGATAGATGAAGATGAAGGGCACACAGAGAACGCCCGCTATATCCTAGCCATCATGCTAGAACGTAAAAAGAAGTTAAAAGAAGAAGACTCTCAAGCCGTCACAGATGGGATTATCCGCATCTACGAACAGCGCAAAACTGGTGATGTATTTATCATTAAAGACCCAAACATACCACTTTCAGATATAAAAAACGTTCAAGAGGAAGTCTCTGAATTACTGGAAAACGGTGGGCGTAAAAGTGAACCTCGAAACAGTGAAGAAATGCCTAACAATGATACCGAGCCTACCCTTGAAGCTCATAATCAAGATGCTCTCGCCTCAAACCAAAACGAGGACGACAACCAATTTCAAGACACTCCTACAAAAGAATAAATATGTCTCTACCTTGGTTTCAAGATAAGCAGTTCCCCCTCTACCTAGCACCGATGGCAGGTGTGACCGATGTCGTATTCCGAACTATCTGTAAAGAGCTCGGTGCTGACGTCATGGTCACCGAATTCGTTTCTGCTGAAGGCATCATCCGTCAGGATGATCGGACACGAAAATACACCGAGTTTACAGACGGCCAGCGCCCTTGCGGTGTTCAAATATTTGGCGGTGACGGTGAACGTATGGGAGAAGCAGCTCGTAAAATCATCGACTGGAAACAACCTGACTTTATCGACATCAACTTTGGCTGCCCTGTGAACAAGGTTGTCGCAAAAAACGGAGGCTCGTCTCTACTAAAAGACTGCGGTTCACTCGCAAGTGTAGCAGCTGGTGTTGCTAAAGCGGTGGGTGATCGAGTTCCTGTAACCGCAAAAATACGTATTGGCTGGGATTCTGAAAGTGTTAACGCGCCCGAAGTCTGCCACATCCTTGAAGAAGAAGGTATGCAAGCCATCGCTATTCACGGCAGAACAAGAGCTCAAGGATACCGAGGCGAAGCGAACTGGGATACCATCGACGCCTGTGCACGTGCTGTCTCAGTCCCCGTCATAGGAAATGGTGACATCACCTCTGGTGAAGACGTCAAGCGCCGCCGTGAAAGCACGGCAGTTTCAGGCGTGATGATAGGTAGAGCAGCCATGCAGAATCCATGGGTTTTCCGTGAAGCAAAACATTATCTCGAAACTGGTGAGCAACCTGCACCAGTTCCTATAGAAGAGCGCTGGTCCATGATTGTGCGTCACTGCCACATGGCGGTAAAATCTAACCGATACGGCAATGAAAGACAAAGCATCATGGCAATGCGTGCTCGCCTCATGACATACTGTAAGGGCTTTCCTGGTGCAAAACCTCTACGCCAGAAGCTATGCTTCGTTTCATCACTCGCAGAAATAGAAGATACAGCAGCTGAATACCTAGGTTCATATACCAATATAGACTAATCTATTATTACAGAACAACTCATTCTAACTAGTCGGCAGATTCACCTTTTAAATAAGACGCAGGAGCCACTAAGCCAGCAGAAAGGATAAGCTTACTCGCTTCTTCGAGTGACATATCACTATTCTGAACCTTATCATCCTCGATAATGATGGCAAAGCCTGTCATCGGGTTAGGGCTGGTAGGGATAAAAACAGTGGTCACGTCCTTGCCTATCTGAGCATCATGATAGTTCCCTGTTACAAAACCTATCATTCGGCAACCAGGGCTCGGGTATTCCACATAGGCTACGCTTTTAAACTTCTTCTCACTGCCTAAATTTTTTAATGCATCTACAAACTGCTTTAAGGCAGCGTATATAAAGCCGAATAGAGGCAGCTTTTGCATAGCAGCATCCATCCACTTCAGTAACTTTTTACCAGGTAGGCTTGCCACAGCGAAACCGATCAGTAGCAGTAAAAAAACAGGCACTAGAAACCGAACAAAGTTCGCCCCATAAAAAGCAAAGCTGTCAACTGTCAGATCACTATCTGAACGAAATAAATTAACAGCTTTTAATACAGTATCTATCAGCTCGTTACCAACCCTCATCAGCACCTGGCAAACGACCAGTAGCAACCATACCGTTCCGACGATAGGTATAACAGCAGCAAAGCCAGTTAAGAGAAAACTGACTAACTTACGCGTAAATGTATATTTCACAGTTACTAACTCTCTTAATAACTAGAGAACCACGACTACTTACTCCTCTACGATCACAGCCCTAGGAGGCTCGTCACTAGAGGCTTTTTTACTACGCTCTGCAGCTTCTTTTTCAGCTTTCTTACGGAGATCCTCCGCCTTAATATAATCATCAATAGACTGAAGAGAGTCGTCACTAGAAACGAACCCGTCATAATAAGTTTCTGCCTTCTCAGGAATCTCTTCAGTAACAGCTGGAGGGGTTTCATCTGTCACTGGTGAAGAAGGAGTTTCACCTTCACTATCTGGAAATAACTGCTGTGAGTCAGAGGCATTCTCTACACCCTCAGATAAAACTTCACTCGTTAGCGAACTAAGCTCCCGAATTTCGTCTTCTTGCACATACGTGTCCTCTTCCTCTTCATCAATAACCATCGCACGCGCTGGCGGTTTGATCGCTAACTTAATATCGGATTTGAATTTTTCAAAAAATGCACGCACCATTGGCGCTGCTTTTCTGCCACCACTAAGCTCTTCATGTGGCTTCCCCTCGTAAAGAGCCGCAAAAGCATATCGAGGGTTATCAAATGGGAAAAAACCTGAGAACCACGCTAAGCGCTGCTCTAAACTACCTGGCCCCCACTGAGCCGTGCCAGTTTTACCACATAAAACGGTATAGGAAAGCGACCCCTTTTTACCTGTTCCATATGAAGCGTGAACAACATTTCGCATACCTTCGTGAACAGTCTTCACCGCAGCAGAGTCAAGATTTAGGTAATTCCTACGTTCTGGATCATTAGATACCAATACTCTTCCATTGACATTCTGAATCTGCTTCACGAGATGTAACTTAGGCAGAGCCCTACCATTCGCTATACCTGCCATCGCCTGAGCGACCTGTAACGGTGACGCGAGCATCACGCCCTGACCAATTGATAAGTTCGCTGTATCACCATCTTTTAGTCTACGACCATGATGTTTCTTCATCCACTCATTATTAGGTATTAAACCTGCCGCTTCACCTAGCAGTGGTAACCCCGTCTTAGAGCCAAAGCCTAGTCTACGTGCGACAGATAAAAATGCCGTAGGCCCCGTTTTTATCCCAACATTATAAAACCAAGGGTTACATGAACGAGCGAGCGCCCGCTTCACATTAATGTCTCCTTCTGGAGTCTTTGACCAATTCCTAAACCAAATATTACCTATCTTCACCTTGGCTGGACAGTGAATCAACGTCTGCTTAGAAATATCACGGTTAGATAAAGCGGTAACAGCAACAACAGGTTTAAAAGTAGAAGCTGGAGGATAAGCCCCCTGAAACGCTCTAGCAAAGAGAGGTTTACCAGGGTCATCACGGAGCTGTGAATATGTATCCGTAGTGATAAATGGTATGAAATCATTCAGATTAAAACCTGGACGAGAAGCCATCGCTAACACCTCCCCCGTATGAATATCAATAACAACAAAGGCACCACGTGAACAATAATTTTTCAACACCTCTTCAGCGTGCTTCTGCCACTTCATATCCAGAGTCGTCACAATCGTGCCACCAGGCTTAGCTCTATTTTCGTATTTTCTTAATACCAAGCTCCCATCGGCTTCATAGTCTTGACGTAATAACCCCTCTTCACCGGTTAACTTATCATTAAAAATTTTCTCTAAACCTGACCGCCCTTCACTACGTTCAAAAACAGGGTCACCATAATTCATTGGCCCTTTTTCTAACTTACCCTTACTTCCCACATAACCGATAATATGTGCCGCTGTCTCGCCCTGAGGGTAATGCCTCAGATAAACAGGGTGAAGAATCAAGCCATCCATAAGAGAGCCTTCCAGTCGCTCTTTCTTTTCAGCCTTGACCACATGTGTGACCGGCATAGCTAACCAACGACGGTTTTTATAATGATCCCAGAGGTCTTCGTCTTTTACCTTCCAGTTAATACCGAAAACCTCGTTCGCCTGAGCAATACGCTTCTTCGCCCAGTTAATCACGTATGCTTTATCGGCTTTTTCAAACTCGACATATTTAATTGCTGGATACCAGGCGACTTTTGATTGAGCAAAAGGCACACCATTTCGGTCAGTAATCTGCCCACGTGGTGCAGGTATAGAAACTGTCGTCGTTCTTGCATTAGGCCTTGCCTGAAGTGAACCGCCCAGCCCTTCTCCGTTCTTAGGTTTTGGTACTACACCAATATCGATGGGCTGATGCTCTAGAGTATCCCTTATATCTCCTGCTGTGGCAGCGTCTACAGGCTTGGGTTTAGGGGGAAGCGGAACAATACCTGACGGTAAACTTTGAGCCGCTACTTCATGAAAGCCACCTACCCATATCATGGTAAGAGCTAAAAGAAATAAACCTATAGGTCTTAAGTTACCTATGGGTTTTAAAATAAAAAATCTAGCCTGTTTCATAAAAGGGGCGCCGCGGACGGCAATGTCGTAATACTCTGTATCTGATCTCATCGCAGTTGATATAGTGCGAACCTACATAAATAATGACTATTAGCCACCAAGAACTTTCCAGACCTAACTTCAACACACTCCAATTTACGAAAATATGATTAAACTTTTCCATCCTAGTAAAGTTCTGACTTGAAAGTTACCACTTAAGCCTCACCCTGTATGCATGACAGGGGAGCCTCACGTTCGAGGGGCTGAGAAACTCATCGCGCTGAGTAAACCCTCCGAACCTGACAACGGGTCATGCCGCCGCAGGGAGTTCTCTCATTATTATAATAAGGAAGTAAAAAACCTGTTATTCTAAATATTGCCCTCACCTGTTCGCGCATTGTCGCCAACAGGTTTTTTTATTAATACTGTCAAATACATCACAAACGCCAGCCTCAACAAACATACCTTACATACATCATGATCTCACCAAACGACGACTCCATAACGCCCGAGAACTCAAAACAACGTAGCGACTACACAGGTAACTTTGTTGAAGATATTGATAACTCAGAGGAATTAGCCGCCATGGAGAAAGATCCTACGATTTTTCCAAACTCCACCCGTGTTTACATCGAGGGTAAGATTCACCCTTCAATCAAGGTTCCTATGCGCGAGATTCGTCTTTCTCCTACAGAGCACCCTAATGGCAGAGTAGAAGAAAACCCACCTATCCGTGTCTACGATTGTTCAGGTCCATGGGGAGACCCAGAATTTACAGGTAACGTTACAGAAGGCCTTCCAGCATTGAGACGCCAGTGGATTCTGGACCGTGGAGATGTGGAGGAATATGAAGGACGTCAGGAAAAGGCTATCGATAACGGTTACCTTTCAGAAGCTCATGCAGAGAAGTATAACGAAAATAAACAATCAAAGAATAAACTGAAGGAGTATCCTGGGTTAAAGCGCAAGCCGCTGAAAGCCACAGGCCACCCAGTCACTCAGAAATGGTATGCTGAACAGGGTATCATTACTCCAGAAATGGAATACATCGCCATCCGTGAAAACATGGGCCGCATGGAGGAGTTTAAAACTATCCACGATAGCTACCCTACTCTTGACCAACTCCCAGATGATGCTTCAGATCAAATTAAAGACTTTATCCGTAAGCAGAACTCCACACCGGAAGGCTATGAAATGCCACGCCCATCTGAGATAAATCCATTTAAACAGGTGTCACGTAATGTCATGAACCACCAGCACCCTGGCCAGTCCTATGGTGCAGAAATGCCAAAACTCATCACCGCGGAATTCGTCCGTTCAGAGGTAGCTCGCGGTCGTGCAATCATTCCAGCAAACATCAACCACCCGGAAAATGAGCCAATGATCATTGGTCGTAATTTCCTCGTGAAAATCAATGCCAATATCGGAAACTCAGCGGTAGCATCTACCATCGATGAAGAAGTGGAAAAAATGCAATGGGCTACTAAATGGGGAGCTGACAACGTCATGGACCTCTCCACCGGTAAAAACATCCACGCCACCCGCGAGTGGATTATCCGTAACTCTCCAGTTCCAATAGGAACTGTTCCTATCTACCAAGCGCTCGAAAAGGTAAACGGCAACATCGAGGAACTCACCTGGGAACTCTACCGTGACACCCTCATTGAGCAGGCTGAGCAAGGTGTAGACTACTTCACCATCCACGCAGCAGTCCTACTCCGCTTCGTCCCTCACACAGCTCGCCGTATGACAGGTATCGTTTCACGAGGCGGTTCCATCATGGCAAAGTGGTGCCTAGCTCACCAGAAAGAGTCATTTCTTTACGACTACTGGGATGAGATTTGTGACATTTGTGCAACCTACGACGTATCCTTCTCCATCGGAGACGGACTCCGCCCCGGCTCTATAGCAGATGCTAACGACTATGCTCAACTAGCCGAGCTAGAGATCCAAGGTGAACTCACCAAACGTGCGTGGGCAAAAGGTTGCCAGGTCATGAACGAAGGCCCTGGTCACGTCCCGCTTCAACTCATCGAGGAAAACATGCAAAAGCAGATCGAGTGGTGTCACGAGGCTCCATTCTACACGCTTGGGCCCCTAACTACCGACATCGCACCAGGTTACGATCACATTACATCAGGTATCGGCGCAGCAAACATCGGTTGGTATGGTTGTGCGATGCTCTGCTACGTAACTCCGAAGGAGCACCTTGGTTTACCAAATCGTGACGACGTTCGTGAAGGCGTAATCACTTACAAGATAGCCGCACACGCAGCAGATCTGGCCAAAGGTCACCCTGCCGCACAAGAGCGCGATAATGCGATCTCGAAAGCTCGATTCGAATTCCGCTGGCGTGATCAGTTTGCTCTCGGACTAGATCCAGCACGTGCTATCGACTACCATGACGAAACGCTACCTGCTGAAGGAGCTAAAACAGCTCACTTCTGCTCCATGTGTGGACCTACATTCTGCTCGATGAAAATCACAGCTGATGTTCGTAAATATGCAGAAGAAAATGGATTCACTGAAGAGGCTGCCCAAGAAAAAGGCACAGACAAACTTGCTGAAGAGTTTGCCTCATCAAGCTCGAAGTAACATCCACCCATTTCGCCACTCAACTAATTCAACATCTATGACATACATCGAAATAGCCAAGCAAGCCGCCACTCAAGCCGGCGCATTCCTTAAAAAAAACTTTGGCAAAGCCATGGATGTTGACGAGGCGAAACATCACGATATCAAACTAGCCCTTGATCGTGAAAGCCAAGATCTCATCACCGGTATTATTTTAGCCGCTTATCCAGACCACGCCATCTATGGTGAGGAAGGAATCGCAGGAGATCAGAGTAGCGAATACCAGTGGATCGTTGACCCTATCGATGGCACTGTAAACTACTTCTACGGCATCCCCCACTACTGCATATCAATAGCCTTACGTCATAAGGATGAGTTAATTGCGGGGGTTATTTACGACCCAAGTATGAATGATTTATGGGAGGTTGTGAAAGATGGTAAAGCCCTACTAAATGGTAAAGTAATCAGTGCTAGCCCACGTACTAAAATTGAAGAATCAATTTTATATGTTGGCTGCGGCAAAGATGAAAAAACACTCAAGGCCGGACTCGAACGGTTCCACAATGCATCTAAACGCGCTCGTAAAATGCGCATGATGGGCAGCGCCGCACTCGGCATGGCATATGTCGCCACCGGCAGACTCGACGCCTATGTCGAATCAAGAATTTCCCTCTGGGATATCGCCGCAGGACAGCTCCTCCTCGAGCAAGCCGGCGGGAAGGTAGAACTCACCCCACTAGAGCACGTCAAAGACGGCTACTCCATCGTAGCCAGTAATGGGAAAATCCCCATCGAGGAAATCCTCTAAAGAACCTCTCAGCCCGCTATAGCGAATAGTTACTTCGCGCTCTCGGTAACGACTAATACCGCCCCGAAGGCATGTGTTTTTATCGGAGATTCAGAGTAAATAGATACTTTGAATCTCTTTTAAAAACGGGATGAATACTGCCATTATTTAAGAGAATAGGCTCAGACTGTTGGGTTAGTCTAATTTCAGCACCTGGTTTACCCGCTTTAAACTGTTTCACTTTAGACGAGCTGTTGGCCGTAGTGCAGATAAGAGCCTTTTCTTTCGCTTCGCTAGAAATACAAAAACCCCCACCTGTCTTGAGGTAAAGGTTAGCCTGACCTTCCTCCTTATTTAAAGGTAATAGCGTCTCCCCTTTTTCGACATGAAACCCTAAGGCAATCCCTCCTGGTTCATAGATGCCAGCATTCATCATCGATATAGATTTCTTACCCTGTTATTGGTAATGATCCTGAATATTATGAAAACTACGTATGGCGTTTCTCTTGTTATCTCCCCTCGCCATTTCGATATCAGCTGGCGCGACCTTTAGAACACGGTAGCCGACGCCCTCAATAATTAATTTTGGCAGAAACCCGTCAAACACTCATCTGCTTGTGAAATTTTTCACAAAGTGCTTGCCGTGAGGGTAAATTTATTAGCAACTATTAATTGTTAATTCCCATGAAATCTACCGATTACCAGGCACCTGATACAGCAGCCAAAGTGCAAGCTGCACTTGATAATGATTATCAAGCTGAAACCGAGGACGCTCTCGGTGAAAAAATGGTCCTCAATATGGGCCCATCTCACCCTGCTACCCATGGTGTGCTTCGCCTGATTCTCGAGCTAGATGGAGAAATAGTAACTAAGTGTGATCCCGATATCGGCTACCTTCACCGAGGTGATGAAAAAATCGCTGAGAATATGCACTATAATCAGTTTATCCCCTACACGGATCGACTTGATTACCTCGCCCCACTAGCCAATAACGTCGCATACGCCTGTGCTGTAGAAAAACTCATGGGCTGGGAGCTGCCACCACGAGGTCAGGCTGTCCGAGTCATCTGCTGTGAACTGGCAAGAATAGCATCCCACATGCTAGGAGTCGGCGTCTGTGCCATGGATGTAGGTGCCATGACTGTTTTCCTCTACACCTTCACTGAGCGTGAAAAAACATATAACCTTTGTGAGCAGTTAACGGGTGCTCGTTTTACAACATCGTATACTCGTGTTGGGGGGCAAATCCGTGACCTTCCTGAGGGGTTCATTAAACAACTTGAGCAATTTCTTGATGAGTGTTCAAAAAGCATTGATGAGATATCCAAGCTACTCGACCGGAATAAAATCTACCTTAACCGTATGTGTGACATCGGCACCATCAGTGCAGAAGACGCCATCTCATGGGGAATGACAGGACCGAACCTCCGTGGGTCAGGTATTACTCGTGATTTAAGAAAGGATGCTCCCTACCTAGGTTATGAGAACTATGACTTTGACATCCCGGTCGGGGAAAATGGCGACTCATACGACCGCTACCTAGTCCGTATGGAGGAAATGAGGCAGTCGATCCGCATCATTCGCCAGGCGATCAAAAACTTACCAGACGGCCCGGTCAACATAGCCGATAATAAAAACTTTTTACCTAGTAAGGAAAAAACGATGACGAGTATGGAGGAGCTCATCCACCACTTCATCGTTTCAACACAAGGGCTCGACGCTCCAGCTGGCGAAGTCTACTTCGGCGCTGAAAACCCTAAAGGTGAACTTGGATTTTACATCAACTCTAAAGGTGGCGGAGTCCCCCATCGCCTAAAGATTAGATCCCCGTCATTCGTTAACTTATCGATCCTCGCACACATGATGCCAGGCCACATGATTTCAGATGTTCCCGCCATCCTTGGCTCACTCGACTTCGTTATGGGAGAGTGCGACCGCTAATCATCACTTTTGATATTATATCATGGATTCATCCACTACATTTCCACCGTTTAACATCACTGAAGAGCTTAATTCTGCAGCAGATAAGCGTATCCTGCAGTATCCAACGGATCAGAAACGATCTGCAGTGCTGCCTCTACTCCATATCGTTCAGCACAAATTTGGCTTCATAGGGAACGATGCTGTCAAATGGGTCGCAGAAAAACTCGAACTTCAGCCGATGCAGGTCTACGAGGTTGTCTCTTTTTACCCAGGATTCCGTGAACACGCACCAGGTAAGTTTCACATCCGTGTCTGCCGCACACTTTCATGTGCTATGGCTGGCTCAGCTGAGCTTATGGAGCGCCTCTGTGAGCTTACAGGAATTGACCGCTCAAAGTGTGACTCCCACCATAAGCCCATCGCTGTGTCGCCATGTGGTAATTGGTCTGTTGAGTTCGCTGAATGCTTAGCGTCCTGTGGCACCGGCCCAGTTTGTCTTGTAAATGATGACTTCCACGAAGCTATCCCACCTGAAAAAGCAGAAGAACTGCTCAACCAATACAAAGCTTAAAAGGTTTGTTTACTACATGAGCCAATCACTTACCAAAACCAGTATGTCTTCTATTCAATACCAACCAGGCAAGGAGCCTCATCCTTGTGAACACCGCTTGATCTTTAAGAATATTGATCGCGTGGGTTGGGATCCATCCATCGAGTGCCACATGCGTGACGGTGGCTACGAGCAGCTGAAAAAGGCAGTGAAAATGGAGCCTCAGGCGATCACAAATGAAGTGAAAGCTTCTGGTTTACGTGGACGTGGCGGTGCAGGCTTCCCGACAGGCGTTAAGTGGGGGTTCATCCCGCCTAATAATACCAAACCTATTTACCTCATCTGTAACTGTGATGAGTCAGAGCCTGGCACATTTAAAGACAGATACATCGTCCACCAAGACCCACACCAACTGCTCGAAGGTATGATTATTTCATGTTTCGCCGTCGGTGCACGCACTGCCTTTATTTACATGCGTGAAGAGTTCCCTGCTGCAGCTGAGATCGTGGAAAAAGCGATCGAAGAGGCTCGCTCTAATAACTTTCTAGGCAAAGATATTCTGGGCTCTGGTTTTGATTTAGAAATCTACGTTCACCGTGGTGCAGGAGCCTATATCTGCGGTGAAGAAACAGGCTTGATCGAGTCACTAGAGGGCAAACGCCCCTACCCACGAATCAAACCTCCTTATTTCCCTGCGGCTCTAGGTCTCTACATGGCACCTACCATCGTAAACAATGTCGAGTCACTCTGCCACGTTAAACACATTATCGAAATGGGTGGCGAAGAATATGCTAAGCTCGGCGTCGAACGAAACACTGGCACCCGTATCCTCTGTGTCTCAGGTGATGTTAAAAAACCTGGTTACTACGAGGTTCAGGTAGGAAAAATCACCATGGGTGAATTACTCAATGATGTCTGCGGAGGACCAAAAGATGGTCGAAAGTTTAAAGCATGTATCCCTGGTGGATCATCAGCTAAGATTCTACGCTGCGATGAGACCTTTAAAATAGGTAAAGGTGATGACGCTAAAGAACTTAGCTTTTTCGACATCCCAATGGACTTCGACACCATCGCAGCATGTGGCTCGATGGCTGGATCAGGCGGTGTCATCGTGATGGATGACTCTCGTAAAATCTCATGGGTGCTTAACAACCTTAATAACTTCTATGCTCATGAATCATGCGGCCAGTGTACTCCATGCCGTGAAGGATCCATGTGGATGAAGAAAATTTCCGATAGGATCGTCACGGGTAAAGCTACACCTGAAGACATACAGACACTGGAAGATGTCGCCTACCAAATCGATGGCCGCACGGTCTGTGCCTTTGGCGAAGCCTCATCATGGCCAGTGGAAGCAATCATCGCTAAATTCCGTGACGAACTCACTAGCGAAACATCTGAAGATAACGACTACTTATCAGAAGAAGCGAAAAGGCAGCTACAGTTTATTAATAACTAATTTTTGAGACAGGATTAACAAAATCAATCACATGAGCGACACCGCATCACCTACTTTACCTAAAGATACCGCAGCTGAAAAAGGCTTGGTCAATGTCCAGATCGATGGACACTGGATTCAGGTGCCACGTGGCACGAGAATGATCGAAGCATGTAAAATCGCTGAAAAAGAAGTCCCTCACTACTGCTACCACCCTAAGCTTTCATCTCCAGGCAACTGTAGAATGTGCCTTGTGCAAATGGGTATGCCACCGCGTCTTGCACCCGGTTCTGAGCCTAGTTATAACGACGCAGGTTATCAAGAAATCGGCTGGATGCCGCGCCCCGTCATCGCCTGTGCAAATACAGTGGCGGAGAACATGGGAATCCGCACTCAGGGTGAGTTAGTAGAGAAATGCCGTGAAGGAGTGATGGAGTTCCTCCTCATCAACCACCCTCTCGACTGCCCTATCTGTGACCAAGCTGGCGAGTGTAGCCTACAGGAATTTTCCGTAGAACATGGTAAAGGCACATCACGCTTTAAGGAAGATAAGGTCAAAAAGCCCAAGAATGTAAAAATAGGCCCTAGAGTCAGACTCGACGATGAGCGCTGTATTATGTGCTCCCGCTGTATCCGCTTTATGGATGAAGTCGCAGACGATCCTGTATTAGGTTTTGCTGAAAGAGGAACACACACCAGTGTCGGTATATTCCCTGGGCAAGAGCTTACTAACAACTACGGACTTAACACCGTTGACCTCTGTCCAGTGGGTGCCCTCACGAGTAATGACTTCCGCTTCCAAATGCGCACGTGGTTTCTCAAAGAAACAGAAAGTATCGATACGAACTGTGGCACTGGAGCTAACATCATAATCTGGACACGTGGAAATAAAATTTTCCGTATCACACCACGTCAGAACGACGAGGTGAACTCGTGCTGGCTGCCTGACTCACACCGTCTCGCATACATCTGCCCTACTGATGAAAACCGTCTCACCGCACCTCTCATCAAAGTAGAAGGTGTGCACGAAGAAGTGAACTGGGAAACGGCACTCGACGCAGCAGCTGACGCTCTGAAACAATTTGAGCCTCATGAGATCGCCGTCATCGCATCTGGTAAGCAAACCAATGAAGAGCTGATGATGATGAAAGTGCTTACCGCAGAACTAAGAGCTCAAAATATGAGTATCGTAGCTCGCCATGAATCATCAGATGACATGCTCATCTCATCAGACCGGAATCCAAATACAACTGGAGCCAAACTCATTCTTCAAAATAATGATCCTAGCTCAGCACTATCTACCATTCTTGAAGGCGTCCGCAGTGGCAGTATTAAAGCTCTCGTTTCTGCATCAGAAAACCTACTAGCAGAAGCTCGGCTCACGGCGGAAGATCTCGATTCACTAGAACTTCTCATCTCTGTGCAAGCACAGACGAATGGAACAGCACAGGCGAGCAACATCGTTCTTCCAGGTGCAGCACCAGCAGAAAAACGTGGCAGCATGGTCAACGTCACAGGAAGGCTCCAGATACTACAGGCCGCATGCACACCTCCAGGAGATGCTAAATCTGACTGGGAAATCATCCGTGACCTCACGCTTGCCCTATCTGGCGAAGCTGCATCAGAAGCGCCACAAAGCATCGAAAAGCTATTCGCTATCATCGCAGAAAACATCCCTGAATTTGCAGATAAAAAACTCACTCAGGTAGGTAATCTAGGAGAACCTATCACAGAAACAGGAATCACCATCCCTCTCGTCGAGAAAGAACGTGAGAAGAAATCGAATGGAGAAATCGTCGGGTAAACAAGATTACCCAGTACATTAACTACTTCTATAATGGATCAAGCCACTATCATCTTTCTCGTCAGCACCGCTGTGAAAATTTTCATTTTCACCTTCATGCTTACGTTGCCCATCATTGCTTACTCAACGTATGCTGAACGCCGTGTATCAGCCATTATTCAGGATCGAGTAGGCCCTAACCGAGTAGGTATACCGCTGACTCTTTTTGGACTTAAAAAGGACATCCCTTTCTCTGGTTTACTACAGCCACTAGCGGATGGTCTAAAAGCTTTACTGAAAGAAGACCTCGTCCCAGCACAAGTTAGAACATTCTTTTTCTGGATCGCACCAGCTCTAACTGCGGCACCAGCCTTCCTTACGCTCTGTGTTATTCCGTTCGGTAGTAACATCACAGTGATGGGAGTAGACATTAAGCTCGTGATAGCAGATATCGATGCTGGACCACTATTCGTTTTCGCTATCGCGTCACTCAGTGTTTACGGCATTACATTTGCTGGCTGGGCATCTAATAATAAATTTTCATTCCTCGGTGGTGTTCGTTCATGTGCTCAGATGATCTCTTATGAAATAGCGCTCGGCTTATCGGTCGTTCCTATTCTGATGATATACAGTCAACTGAACTTATCGGATATCGTTCAAACTCAGGCTGATGGCGGCTGGACGCTTCTCCCACTATGGAATGAACATGGCACGGTATTCAGTGCTGATTACTGGAAAAACTGTGGTGAGCAGTGGTTACTCATGTTCCCACTACTGATCTCCTTCGTCGTATTCACAACATCGATATTCGCAGAAACCAACCGTATGCCGTTCGACTTACCTGAGTGTGAAACTGAGCTCGTAGGTGGATACCACACCGAGTATTCCTCCATGAAGTTCGCCCTTTTCTTCCTCGGTGAGTATGCCGCCATGATCGTAGGTTCTGCCCTCATTGTAACACTCTTCTTCGGTGGCTGGTCTATTGGCTTTGGTCTCGATGCAGCTGTTTCTGAAATGGCATTCGGAGGGCTCATTCACATCGGTGTCTTTTTGACCAAGCTCATCGGCTTTGTTATTTTCTTCATTTGGGTTCGCTGGACGCTTCCCCGTTTCCGTTATGATCAGCTCATGAAGCTTGGCTGGGTTGTCTTCTTCGAACTTGCTCTCGTTAACATCTTTATCACAGCTGGCATCATCATGTTGCTCAACTAACACCTTAGTCATCTACTTACCATTATGCCTGTCATTAAAGTAAAACGCCCTAAGCTCTCCATCGTGGAGAAGCTCTACTTCCCTGCTATTATCAAGGGGCTCACAACGACATTCAGTCACGCGATCAAAGCCGTTCGAGGTCAGTCAGAAGGAGCGGCAGGCATGAACTCGTCAGGTCTTGGTATTACGATGCAGTATCCTGAACAGAAGTGGGATGATTATCTGCCAGAATACTACCGCGGTGTCCCGGCTCTCGTTACGGATGAACAAGAACGCGAACGCTGTGTCTCCTGCCAACTCTGCGAATTCATCTGCCCACCAAAAGCTATCACAATCATACCTGGTGAGATCGAATCAGATGATCCGTGGGCAAAAGTTGAAAAACGCCCTAAGCAATTCGAGATCGATATGACCCGCTGCATCTACTGTGGCATGTGTGAAGAAGTTTGCCCTGAGCAAGCTATCTTCCTCAGAAAAGACTATGCTATGACTGGGCTATCACGCGCTGATATGGTGAATGATAAAGAACGCCTCTATGAAATAGGTGGTGTGCGCACAGGTCTTGTAAACAAGTGGAACGACGTTAAATAACTAATTTTAAGACAATGCCTTCACCTCTCTTTTATTTATTCGCCCTACTCATGGTTGTAGGTGGCTTGATGGTCGTTTTCATGAAAAACCCAGTTTCGAGCGCCCTTTCCATGGTCTTGAGTTTCATTGGACTATCAGGTCTCTTCATTGGTTTAAATGCTTACTTCGTTGGCATTCTACAGGTCCTTGTTTATGCGGGCGCTATTATGGTGTTGTTCATCTTCATCATCATGCTCTTAGACCTGAAAGATGAAGAGCGTCATCCTAGAAAAGAGTCAGCACTAGCAGCAGGCATTATCATACCCGTTGTGATACTTATCCAGCTCATGGGCGTTCTTTCTTCCAATTCAGATTCACCCAGAGCACCCGAACTAGAGCTTAAGATAGCGTCTGCAGAATTCAGTGAAGAAAGTATCATTCACAAGAGGCTTCAGGACGGACGATTACCTGATGTGCATTTAATAGGGCGCAAACTTTTCACCGAGTATAATTTCCCACTACAGGTCATCGCCGTATTACTCGTTGTCGCTACCATTGGCTGTGTCGCACTTTCAAAAAAACAAACTAAGCCAGTAACTCACAAGCGCCCAACTCGCAAAAAGAAAGTTCAGAGCATTGAACCTATCAGCCCAAGATCTACTGAGTAATCACTATCGCTACTTTTCATTATGCCTACTCCTTCTCTTAACGAATATCTCTTTATCTCAGGGCTCTTTTTTGTCATTGGGCTAAGTGGTGTCATCATCAGGCGCAACATCATCGTGATCTTCATGTGCTTAGAAATGATGCTCGCCGCAGCGTCTCTGACACTCGTCTCGTTCTCTAGATTCAATACGGTCGAAGGCCTTCCTGACTATGATGGACAAATGCTTGTATTCTTCATCATTACCGTCGCCGCAGCTGAAGTAGCCGTCGGTCTAGCTATCATCGTCTCACTCTATAAAGCCCGACAAACGATCCACACCGACGAGCTCACCTCCCTCCAAGGCTAATAATTTTTATACCTACCACTCATGGATTTACCCTGGTTACTATTTATCATTCCCCTCGCCAGTGCTGCTATCATTCAGCTCGGGTTAAAGCGGAGTGCTACTGCCTCTGCATGGCTCTCGACAGGTTCTGTCATCGCTACATTCACCATTGCCTACGCTCTTTTAGGTAATGAGAAAATAGCTCAATTCGAATGGATCAAGATTGGAAAATCGCTTGATCTTAGCATTGGCTATCAGCTCGACTCTCTATCAACGGGGATGATGATCGTGGTGACAGGGATTGGTATGTTGGTTCATATTTTCTCTCTAGGTTACATGAAGAAAGATGAAGCGAAGGCCCGCTATTTCAGCTCGCTCTCGCTCTTTATGTTTTCCATGACAGGTATCGTCCTTGCGAATAATTTCGTGATGATGTTCATCTTCTGGGAGCTTGTAGGATTAAGCTCCTATCTTCTTATTGGTCACTGGTATCATAAAAACTCAGCTGCTGATGCAGCTAAAAAAGCATTCCTAGCGAACCGTATTGGTGACTTCGGCTTCATGATCGGCATTCTCATGCTCTGGGGTCTTATGGGCACCGTTGTTTTTGCAGACATGGATGGCGCTTTATTTAAAACAATCAGTAGTGGCGTCGCAGCAGCTATCATCTTACTCCTTTTCTGTGGAGCTATTGGTAAATCAGCTCAGCTACCACTGCACATCTGGCTTCCCGATGCGATGGAGGGCCCTACTCCGGTCTCAGCTCTTATTCATGCAGCTACCATGGTTGCTGCTGGTGTTTATATGATGGCTCGCCTCTTTTTATCTCTCGGCATCACACCAGAAAATGCATCTAACCTGATCAGTTATGCTCCCGAGTTCATTACCTATATAGGTGGATTCACCTCTCTCGTCGCCGCACTCATGGCGACTCAGCAGAATGATATTAAAAAGATCCTCGCCTACTCTACCCTATCACAGCTGGGGTATATGATTATGGCGATCGGTCTAGTCTCACCTGAGGCTGGCATGTTTCACCTCTACACACACGCTTGGTTTAAAGCTCTTCTTTTCCTAGGGTCTGGAGCGATCATCTACGCCTGCCACCACGAGCAGGATATCTGGAAAATGGGTGGGCTATTTAAAAAAATGCCTCTGACATCTCTAACGTTCATGATCGGAACATTAGCGCTAACAGCTGTTCCTTTCACCTCAGGTTTTTACTCAAAGGAAGGTATTCTTCATGCTGCACACACCGCACATAGTCCTTTTCTCTACATCGCGCTCTTAGTCGCTGCGTTAACGACATTCTATATGTTTAGGCTCTTCTTCGTGGTCTTCACAGGTAAGCCTAGAGACAAAGGTGCAGAACATGCCAAGGAAGTTACGCCTGTAATGCTGACTCCCTTACTCGTTCTTGCCATTATGGCGTTCGCTTCACCTTTTATAACCAAAATTTTCCCAGGCGAAGTTCCTCACTTCGATGCCATACCGCACTTTGATGACCCTATCGTGCTCCTATCACTAGGTGCATTTGTTATTGGTTTCTTAGCGGCGCTCTTCCTCTACAAAGGGAAAGATAGTGACCCTATCAACATCTCTGTATTCCGTGATAAGTTTTACTTTGATGAACTCTATCAGCAGATAGTCGCCATTGGGCAAGATGCTATCGCCGCCATTATCGCCTTCTGTGACGAATTTATCATTGGCACGCTCATCGTCGGTGGAGCATCACGCTCAGCTACAGGATTAGGAAATTTATTTCGTCGTTATGCTCAATCTGGCAGTCTAAACAGCTACGCATTCTGTATGGGGATCGGTATCCTTCTCGTCATCTACTTCACTGTCTTTGCATAACTCATTCCCCTCTATCACATGATGTTACTCGCTCTCATTCTCATTCCTCTGCTAGCAGCCGTTGCTATTTTAGTAGGGTCTCCAGCTCGACTCACCGCTGTCTCCGCTGCCACTGTTAATCTAGCATTCGGTATCTATGCCGCTGCTTGTCCTGAATGCTCAGGCTCATTCAGTCAGCTCGTCTTAGCTGACCCTGCTATTCACTTATCACTTCAGGTCTACGATGGCATGTCCGCGATCATGCTGATCCTCAGCGTCATCGTTACTTTTGCCGCCGTCTACAGTGGCCAATGCCCAGAAGGCAAAGAGAAACTATGGTTCTCTAGCACACTGGTTATCGCAGCCGGTGCCATTGGCGCGTTCCTATCAACGGACATCTTTTTCTTCTACGCATTCCACGAGCTAGCGCTTATCCCCACATTCCTCATGATAGGTATGTTAGGCACTGGTAACCGGAAAGCTGCAGCATGGAAAATAACGATCTACCTCGCCTTAGGTTCTATTATTTTACTAGCTGGCTTGCTGGTAGCAGTATCACACCTAGACAGCTTTGCATTTAGTGACTTAAAGGCAATCCCTGCTGAGCACCAAAATGTGACAGCCTTACTCATGCTCATCGGCTTTGGAATTCTCGTTTCCCTCTTCCCTTTCCACTCATGGGCGGCCTCAGCCTATGCATCCGCTCCAGCCCCCGTCTCCATGCTTCATGCCGGTGTACTGAAGAAATTCGGTCTCTACGGGCTACTCCGCATCACGATGGTAGTAGCACCTGAGGGAATGGCGCACTGGGTTCCATGGATCTGCGTTTTACTACTAGGTAACATCATCTGGGTAGGCTTAGTCACCGTGAACCAAAAGCGTATCGACCTCATGCTCGGTAACTCATCGGTCATGCACATGGGATACATCTTCCTAGCTATCGCAGCACTGGCTAACAGCCCGGGCAATGATATTGCACAACCTGCTGCGGTTTTACTCATGTTTGCACACGGCATTTCCATCGCCCTGCTCTTTTCTCTCAGTTCAGCTATTTTCAGAAGAACCGGCACGCTCGAGCTTGCTGAGCTAGGTGGTCTAGCAAAAACAGCACCCTCTCTTGCCTTCCTCTTTGGACTGGCAGGTATGGCATCACTCGGGCTTCCTGGTCTCGCTAACTTCTCAGGAGAGATCATGGTATTCTTCGCTGGTTTTCAGAACTGGTCACCACTCAATGGATTCGACGTTGTTCAGATCACTACCATCATCGCCCTCTGGGGTGTCGTTATCAGTGCCGTCTATATTCTGAGAGCATTCCGGAAAGCATTTCAGGGGCCGCTGGTAAAATCAACTGCCTCCGCTGAGGACATTGGCATATGTGTCAAAATCCCAGCCTACCTACTCACCGCCGCTTTAATCATCGTAGGTGTCTACCCTAACATCTTACTCAACCTCCTCAAGTAACGAACGGTCTTTACGTTTTCACTTTTCATCTAAACCACTATGTCACCGCACATTCTTGAATTTATCACCGTCGGTTTTGGCCTTCTACTGCTCATGTATGAGGCTTTTACAGAAGGTGGCAAAGCACGCATCGGCATCATTGCCGCTGTAGGACTTAGCATCATCCTCATTTTACAATGCGCAGCTCCACTCGATACAGAGATACCATCATGGATGTCACGCTTCTATGCGTATGACTCGATGGCTCGCTTTTATAAAATAATAGCATTAGCCAGCACCATCATCGTACTGCTTATGGCGGTAGACTTCCGTCATGTCATTTCTAAGTTTACAGCTGGTGACGATAGCGGCGCTGGCACAGGTGAGTTTTACTGTTTACCTATATTCGCATGTGCTGGTCTCATGTGGATGGCATCTGCCACCGACCTCGTTTCTATCTTCGTAGCTCTCGAACTTGTTACCATCACGTTCTACGTCATGGTTGCCTACTTAAGACGTAATGTTGGCTCTCTGGAAGCTGGTGTGAAATACCTTATACTGGGTGCCTTATCTACAGGTTTTCTAGTCTACGCCATAGCATGGATCTACGGTGCTCTTGGAACAACTGAGATCAGTAAATTCAGTGAAGTTCTCTATGCTGGAGAGTTTAACAGGCAGTTCCTACTCTTCGGGCTCGCACTCATGCTCATTGCTCTCGGCTTTAAAGTCGGTGCAGCCCCCATGCAGTTCTGGATTCCTGATGTTTACCAAGGTGCCCCTACCCCTATCTCAGCTTACCTCTCTGTTGCATCAAAAGCGGCTGGTTTCGCGGTTACCTTAAAAATACTCTCACCATTTTTATCTGAGATCACTACCATTACAGCCCTCACTCAGATTCTAGTCATTATGGCTGGGGCGACACTTATCTACGGAAACCTAGCTGCTATTTCTCAGTCTAACTTCAAGCGACTCCTCGGCTACTCATCCATCGCACATGCTGGCTTCCTACTCATCGGAGTAGCTGCTAATGACGCCATCAATGTCTCGTTCTACCTAGGCACCTACGCCATCATGACCTTCTCAGCCTTCTTCATCCTCGCGATGATAAGAGCCCAAGATGACAGTGATGAAATAGAAACCTTCAATGGACTAGCTAAGCGTAACCCACTACTCGCGTTTACCCTCACTATATCGATGGCTGCACTAGCAGGCATCCCCCTCACCGCTGGCTTCTGGGGTAAATTTTTCATCTTTAAGTCCGCCATTAGCAACGAAATGAGCTGGTGGTTGCTCGCCGTAGCCTTCCTTAGTGTAGCCGCTGGGTTCTACTACTACCTTAAGGTCGTTAAAGCTATGTATTGGCATGATGCAGTGAAGAAAAAGCCGATTCATGTTTCCGTCATTTCTAAAGTATCACTCATTGCCCTCACTGCTGCAACCTTAGTGTTAGGCATCTACCCGCAGCCTATCTTCGACCTCATTGGCAGTGAGAAGGAAAAGGTTGTAGAAATTAATACCGCAGAAAGCTCACACTCATCACCAAGCCACTAAACCCGCCCTATCATGACAAAAATCATCCTTATCTCTCTGCTCACAGGCTTCATCGTAGGTTTACTATTCACAGCCCTCAAGCTCCCACTACCAGCACCAAACGCCCTCGCTGGTGTTATGGCCATCCTCGGAATTTACCTAGGACACCAAGCTTGGCTCTATTTAGTAAAAGTAATGTAGTTTTTCGCTTAAACTATCGGGAGTAAGATCTTGTTGTGTCTCTTTTGCTAATCACTCAAAAAGATATATCTAACCCCATAGCATTGAGAACTACAAAAACGATAACGATCAACAGGATTACCCCGAGGCCAACCATCAATGCCTGCCAAGCAAGGGCAACAGCACCGATACTTCCAGCTGATACAGCAAAGGCTCGGTTCTCACCTCGTGCATACGACGATGCGCCCCCTATCAACCCTAACGACGCTATGACGAGAGCTAAAACTCCCAAAATAGGTTTAACCTATTTTTTCATTTCTTATTGTATTTACTGCCAAGTCTCAACGTATTGAGACATTTCAGCTTCGTTTTTTTCGAGTTCTTCGACTAGCTTTAGGTGCATGCGTGCACGGTCTAGGTTTTGCTTCTCGTAGGTCGTTTTAAAGTAAATATCGCCTTCTAAGTAATCCGTTAAAAAGCGAATCGCTACCTCTAATGAAATAAGGGTTCCAGAAAATATCAGTAGCTCTTTCTCGACCTTACTGAGGTCAGTAAATGCTATCAGGTAGCCGTCAACTAGAGCTTTAAAGATAGGGATTCGTATATTTACTGACTCTAGATCAGTGGCTGACTCGCCCGCAGAACTAACTGCTGTGCGAACTAGGTCTCCAAAGTCATAAAGGGCAAGCCCTGGCATCACTGTGTCTAGATCAATCACGCAGACGGCTTCATCTGTGGCTGCATCCATCATGACATTATTTAACTTTGTATCATTATGAGTCACCCTAACAGGCAACTCACCTTTATCTCGGAGATCCAAAAGTTTAGAAACAATGCCTTTACGTAGCTTAACTTTCTCTAGCTCTACTTGCACACTGTTTGCACGCATACAGACATCTTCACCTGCTACCTGCATGAGCCTGTCATACCTTTTTTGGGTATCATGAAAGTGAGGGATCGTTTCTTTAATCTCACTAACAGGTATATCACTTATCAAGTTTTGAAATGTTCCGAAGGCATAGGCTGCTTGATATGCCTGCTGGGCGGTCTCGACGATGTCATAAGTAACACAGCCCTCTATAAAGTTATAACAGCGCCATATATCATCATCTAATTGTAAAAAGTCGTCCCCCGTGGTGGTGGGAAGTAATCGAAGCACACGGTTTTCTGGACTCTCACTCTTCTTAGCAATATGCTCAGTAATCACCTTTACGTTATGCATAACCGCATGCGGGGCATGAAACACATTGATATTAATGCGCTGAAGAATGTACTGGCTGGTGGAGTCAGCTCCATCTCTATAAGATAACAAATAGGTGGAGTTAATTAAGCCTGTTTCGATTTCAGAACTATCGACAAGGCTGCCGCTGATCCTGAAATGGCTCGCCACATTTCTGATCGATGTATGAGCGAGTGCCATATTAGCTAGAGAGCTCTTTGATGATGCCTGGTGTCGCCAGCTCAATAACCTCGGCTACTTCTTCGTAAGCATCTAGCTCCATGCCATATGGATCAGGTAAATCTTCTCCAGCTAGGCCTTCTTCAGCAGCTATAAAGTCACAAATCAAATGTACTTTAGTATCAGGGAAGTAATGACGGATCACACCTGCATGTGACTCTGTCATAGCAATGATCAATGAAGCTTCTTTAAGAATATGTGCATCTAACTGACGGCTACAAAACTCCGGGAGACTAGCACCTTTACTCGATAATACCTGCTGCGTATTACGACTAGCGGCATGGCCTGGAGAAGCTGAAACTCCAGCTGAGCTAATCTTAACCTCTGGTTTATCTTTAAATGCTAACTTTAACAAACCTTCAGCCATAGGGCTGCGGCACGTATTACCCGTACAGACAAAGAGGATATGGTTTTGAGAAACGTCAGACATAAGATAAACACTTTTTACCTAAAATATGAGCAACAAACAAGACATCATATAAAAAGTGAATCGCTGGGTAAAAAATAAGCGATGAATGAAAGATCATTCATCGCTTATAACAAGTCGTCTATACTAGATCTACTTCACCTCTAAGTGCGCAGAGATCCGAGTCTTACCACCTTCTAAGCGAATGTGTGATGTGAAGCTTTCTACACTACTTAACTGCTTAAGTACGTCTTTTATCATTGGCTTATTAGCAATAAAGTCTTCTCGCGCAAACTCAGTTGGGAAAAACTCTTCCAGGTTATCGTTCGTAAGGTTGAACATTTCATCTGAATACGCATGTAGCGTCTTAAGGTCTGCGTGTATCCAAGCTCCTTTACGTTTTTCTCCGCCACCTTTTTTATAATTTTCTGATAAACTTTCACTAAACGTTTTTGATGTGCTCGCTACAAACAAGTCATCGCTAACAGATAATGCAGCCATGAAATTGTTATTCTGGAAAGGTATCGGGAACGACCATGTTGTTAGGCCGCCTTTATCACTACTCATAGGCTCCTGCATCGGGATCTGCTGTCCTCTAGCTTGACCTACTGTAGTAAGGATATTTTCAAGCGAGGTGTTGATTTTACCCCAAGCTACTTTTAGCTGATCACGGTCATTCACCGTGCTAACATAAGCTAGACGTGGAATTTTACCGTTATCGATCATTGCTTTCGGTATGTTTGGAAGCTTAGGAAGCGTGCCATTCATATCGATAATAAATGCTGTTTCAGAGCCTAGTCCAGCTGCCATGTCTTCAGAGGCAGCTTTCCAGATAGATACCAGGTCTTCTTTGGCTACTTGGTCAAACATACCTAGACCTAGTGCGAATTGAGCGAATTTAGTGCTGTCAATATCAAGCCCCGCTATACGCTGAGCTATCAGATACTTCGACGCTACGAGTGTTTCGATATACTCTTTTACTTTAGTGTTATAGTCTTCATTTGAAGTCCAATTAGCAAACAACAATGTGTTTTCACCTTGAGCTAGAGAACTTAATTTGTGCTCAGGTTTAAAATCAATAGATGGTATATTAGAACCACCAAAAGACTCCAGCTTCAAACCGTCTTCCATATATAATACACTACTTCTATCTATATGAGAAAACATAGAGGACATCGCGTTGCCCTGATCAACTAAGCTACCCAGAAGTGCCTCAACATCCGATGTATCACCAAAACTTTCAGCACTACCTAGTGCGTCTTTAGCTCCATTTACGAGAGAGTTTAAAAGTTTAACCAACAGGTTTTCTACACTCTTAATATCTTTCGTGACCGATTCATCCGAATAGCCGACACTGATAAAATCTTTTGTTAAATAAGGATCAAGGTCATTAAATTCATCCCTTATACAAATAGAGTCTTCTACTGACTCTGCAAAAACCAGCTGGTCTTCTGATGCCCCGTAGAACAGGATAACATAGTCATCTTTGACTCCAGTAGCTACACAGAGGCTTTGCCCCTTAAGAGCTTCTATGAAGCCCTCAATTTCACCCTCTTTTATAAAAATCTTTAACTTATCTTTTTGCTCGTCACCTATCATCTCAGCTAGCTTCGCGCCAGAAACTTTGAATCCAGAAAACTCAGACTCACCACGCTTAATCGTGATAGGCTCTGCTGCTTCGCCCATTAGACCAAATATCGATATCATTTGTTCATAATATGCCAAAACCTCATTACGGGTATCCAGATCAGATGCTTTCGACCCTTGTATAACAGCTGGCATCTTTGTCTGACTAAGAAATTGGATCAAATCTGCTGGAGCACCTTTTAGTGGTCCTTTTTCAAGTGGTAGGAATAAGCTCTCAGGTTGAATATTTTTCCCATCTCTAATGTAGGAATTAGCTGCCCATACACCCGATTTACTAAGATAGTATAAAACTTGCTCGTATAGACCTATGGCACTGTTCACCGCCTCACCAGAACCTTCACCATAAGAAACAAAATACTCTTCACTATAAATTGATAGCATAGACTTCAACTCACTAGTCTCCATCACTTCATCAAATGACATGCCCTCTTCAGCCATACGCTCCTGAATAAATCCACCTATAGGGGTTGCTAGTAAGCGGGTAAAAGCCTCTTTACCATTGAAGATAGCTGTATATAAAGGAGTGTTTTTAGGTAAATATTGTGCAAAGCCAAGATTTTCAGCCCGCTCGGCGGCAGTCAACGATTTTACAACCGTATCCTCCTTCGCGGGAGATTCTTTTACAATGTTCTGAATTTCTTCTGTAACTTTAACTAACTCTTCTGGAGTTTCAGGTTTTTCCTTACAAGAAGTTAAGCTTAGTATCCCACCTGCTAATACAGGAATAAAAAAGTGTGTACGTGTCATGTCTAAGTATTAAAAGAGTATCACTCTAACTATACAATTACAAATAACTGATATTTTTACACTCCCGAGTCATTTAAATACAAAAAAGGAGACCCCGAAGAGTCTCCTTTTGATATTTAAGATTTTAGTAAGCTCTCTATTTATGAATAAAGAGGACCGTAGTTTTTGCAGGCGCGGAAGTCACCACCTTCAGCATTCGCTGTGCCGTGTGCTGCCCATGATGATGGACGGTAGATACGGTCTTCGCTTACATTGTGCATGTAAACTGGGATACGCAGCATTGCAGCTAGTGAGATGAGATCTGCTCCGATGTGACCGTAGCTCATTACACAGTGGTTAGCTCCCCAGTTGTTCATCACTGAGTAGGTGTCAAGGAAAGCTCCTTTGCCAGTGATTGTTGGGCAGAACCATGTTGTAGGCCAAGATGGGTTTGTGCGCTCGTCGAGTGCGTTATGCACATCTTCAGGAAGCTCTACAGTTACACCTTCAGCAAGCTGAAGAACAGGACCGACACCTTTAACAAGGTTCAGACGTGCGATAGTAGCAGGCATTCCGCCTTTAGTAGCGTAACGTGTGCTCATGCCTCCACCAGGGAAGTATTCGGTGATGGATGGGTGCCATGTAGTAGCATCAAGACACTTCTGAACTTCTTCATCAGTGATGTCCCAGAATGGCTTCATAGCTGGCTTACCCTCTGCATCAGTCATCTGTCCTGTGCCATCTAGTGTAGCTGGTCCAGAGTTAATGAGGTGGAGAAGTCCATTAGATGCAGCGCCATCGAGCTGGTGGCCTGATACACGCTTTACAGCGTCAGGTGACCAGTAGGTTCTGAGGTCAGCAAAGATTTGTGCTGTGTTGGTAAGAAGATTACCAAAGAGCATTGTTACTGCGTTGAGAGCATCATTTTCTGTAGCAAACTGGTAAGGAGCGCGCTTGCCGTTCCAATCGAATGATGTGGTAAGGATAGCTTCCATGAAGTCACCGTTTGCGTAATGGTCTGTCCACTGACGCTGACCTTGGAATCCACCACAGATCGCATTACGTCCGTGTGCTTCTTCACCATAGCCGAGCTCTGCAAGACGCTCGTTTCCTACCATGAGGTCACGTCCGATGAGTGCCATCTTAACTGACATTTCCCACTCAGCGTCCAGAGTTTCACGTGAACGCATTGTTTCTGGTGAGTTGTAGTCCTTACCTTCTGGGCAGTTTTTCTTCACCCATGCGAGTGCTTTCTCATACTCTACAGGATCGTAAATTTCTTTTTCGATACGGCGAGCTACCTCTGTCATATCGACAGCTTCTACGCGGATACCGAGGTAGTCCTGGAAGAAATCTGAGTCTACTACTGAACCAGCGATACCCATAGATGTGCCACCCAGTGAGAGGTATGACTTACCACGCATAAGCGCTACAGACATACCAGCACGGCAGAATGAAAGGATCTTATGAGCTACGTCAGCTGGGATAGATGTGTCATCAGACTCCATAACATCACGACCATAGATGCCGAATGCTGGGAGACCTTTCTGACTGTGACCAGCGAGTGCTGCTGCTAGATAAACTGCGCCTGGGCGCTCTGTGCCATTGAATCCCCATACCGCTTTCGGTGTATGTGGGTCCATGTCCATAGTCTCCGATCCATAACACCAGCATGGTGTTACAGTGAGTGATACGCCTACATTCTCACGCTTAAATTTATCTGCACATGCTGCTGCCTCAGCAACGCCGCCAATGCAGCTGTCAGAGATTACACACTCAACAGGTGAACCGTCTGGGTAGCATAGATTTTCTGAAATGAATGCTGCTGTCGCCTTAGCCTGATTCATTGTCTGCTCTTCGAGAGACTCACGAACTCCACCGAGGCGACCGTCGATAGTAGGACGAATACCAATTTTAGGAAGGTTATCTTTTTTGAATACGGTTTTCATAAAGTATATATATTGTATATTAGATGCGTAGTTTGTCGCTATTTAGTTAACGAGTTCAAGAAACTTTTCATATGGTTTTTGCCAGTCACGACTCGATTTCGGCATAAATACAGAAGTTTCGATAGATGATTTGATAAGCTTACGCCCTTCATTAATGTCTTTTATCTCTCCTACCGCCACCATTTGCGTGATGATATTACCGCATGAAGTAGCCTCGATAGGACCTGAGACCACTGGAATGCCCAGCGCATCTGCTGCTGCCTGCATGAGTAGCAAATTCTGAATACCTCCACCACCAGCATTTAACTGTGCAAATTCACGCCCTGTGACTTCTTTTAGAGAGTCTACGACTTGACGATATTTAAGAGCTAAGCTCTCTGTGGCTATACGTAGAATACTACCTTTCGTTTCAGGAATAGTTTGACCTGTTCTCCTACAGTATTCTTTGATTCGCTTAGGCATATTACCTGGTGAGGAAAATACAGGGTCGTTAGGGTCAATAAAGGCTGTAAAGGGCTGTGCTTCTTCAGCAAGGCGTGCAAGCTCGGCATACCCCATCTCTTCACCATGCTCTAACCAGTGACGGCGACATTCTTGAATGATCCAGAGACCAGATACATTATGAAGAAGGCGCGTTGATTTATTCACTCCACCCTCATTGGATAAACCTGCTGCGTATGCTTCTGGAGTCGTAAGTGAATTATCAAGCTCTACCCCAAGGATCGACCAAGTACCTGATGATAACCATAAACCACCACGCTCCATGGGTAATCCTGCTACGGCGCAGGCTGTATCATGACCAGCTGAAGCTACGACTTTAATGTCTGATGTAGCTTCCGTAAGCTCTTTCACAGAGTCATTCATGTTTCCTAATACCGTGCCTGATGAAGTTATTTCACCAAACATTCTACGAGGAAGCCCAATGGCATCGATCACCTCCCATGCCCAGTCACGTTTAAATGGGTTATACAGTTGGCTTGTACTAGCGATAGTCCGCTCATTTGAACGAACACCAGATAGCCAGAATGCTAATAAGTCGGGAGTAAACAAAATGTTTTCCGCGACGTCTAAACATGGGCTCTCCTTCACCTGCTCAGAGAGAAGGTGTAAACTTGAATTATAAAAGGCAGGTTGAACGCCTGTGTGATTATAAACCTCCTCTTGTGCCATACGGCCATCCAGAACATCCTGCATGCCTTCACTACGAGGATCGCGGTACTGATGATGCCCACCTAAAATATTACCCTGACTATCGACTAGGGCAAAGTCACAGCCCCAGCTGTCTGCAGCAATGGAAACAATCTTATCGCCATACTTCTCAACAGCTAAACGAATACCCTCTGTAATGTGTAAAAACAGTCTTGGGGTATCCCAGTGTAAACTACCGTTGATATTAACTCCATTATTAGAGAAACGGTTAACTTCTTCCACTTTAAGCGAGGTTCCATCGTAAACACCAGCGACCAAACGTCCTGAGCCTGCCCCCAAATCAATAGCGAGATATATCTGCATAAGTTCTTAAGTAATGTTTAATTAAACTTACCAAGTCAAGCCGTGATAATGTTCACATTTATTTTTTTTAATGAAGCTAGAATCTCTTTATCGGCTTCTTCCGTAGTTATAAGTGTTGTTAAGTCTGAACATTCCGCAAAAAAGAATGCGGTACATCTACCTAGCTTCGTCTCATCCGCAAGTAAGCAGACATCTTCAGATGCCTCGATCACACTTTCCTTAAACGCAGCCTGTCGTGAATTTCTCTCACTGACACCTCTCTTTAAGTCCAAACCACTACCAGAGAAAAACATACGATGAATATTATACCGCCTCATAGTACGGGCTGCAGAAAGCCCGATCATCGAACGAGACTTCGCCTCAAACAAACCACCAGTGCATATTACATCAATATGGCTCAAGTCACCTAGCGCCTTCAAAACATCCAATGAGTTAGTCACCACAGTGAAAGGAAAATCAGGAAGAAACTTCGTAATAGCCAGCGCAGTTGAACTAGCATCGAGAAATATCGTTTCCTTCGGCTTAATCCTTTGAGCTGCTTTTTTAGCAATAGCCTCCTTAGACTCACGGTTCATCATCTGCCGTTCTGTCAGTGACAAATCCCCCATAGGCCGCTCTACTTGCACAGCTCCACCATGCGTCCTCATTAACCTCCCTTGGGTTTCTAAAAACTCAAAGTCCTTACGGATCGTCTCGTCAGTAACCTGTAATTCCTCAGCAAGCTGAACAGTTTTAACAGCTCCACTCTCAGCGAGGTTCTTTAAAATTTGATGATGTCTTTCAGCAGCTAACATAATGAAGGAGTGTCTTTTATCAATGAAGCTCTAATGCAGCAGGATTATTTACGATAAATAAAGGAAATTCTTTGTTTATTTGGGTGTTTTCAGGGAAATCTTTGTTTCTCCCCCCAACTACTAACCAATGATTACTCCGCTAGAGGGACAAAAATAATTGTTTGAATATGGCGGATTCAAAGTAGTGGATTCAATATACTAAGGAATAAAATTTAGACGAAAGCAATGAAACCAAAATACCGCCACCTCTGCAAAATAAATTGCCGCGCAATATACTGAATGAAAAAAGCAGGCCACACTCAAAGTAAAAGCTCTTAAACTCTTGATATTAAAGTTTTGGTATCTGCCAAGAAGGATATTAGAAAAACAGAATACAGGCTAGTGAGGAAACTCTCCCAAGAATTCACCGAAGAGCTACTAAGAGTGCCTTAAGCTCAAATCAACAGGAAGACCTGCCACCACAAAAGGCGTTATAAGAAAAATTTTATAGAAAAAAAAGACGGGCAAAGCCCGTCTGAGAATTAGCCAAAAAATGGCAGTATAATGAAACACTTGATCTCGTATGTTAATTATACACTAACCGATCAAGCATTCCATTAATAAATGATACTATCGCTTACGACGAATCAAGAAAGCAAGTCCACCAAGCCCAAGAAGAGCTGTAGAAGTAGGCTCAGGCACTGACTCCACGACAATATTGTCAATGAAGTTACCTACTGCTCCAGCCTCAGTAGAGGAGAATATAAGTGCATACTCTACTCCTGCGGTAGTAGCAAATGAACCAGTGTTCGTTGTAAACTCATTAATACCTGATGTTAATGTGCCAGCAGTTGTGTTTCCATTAGTTGAAAATCGGAAATCAACGACCACATTATCATCACCAGAAGCATCAAATTCATCACCTGTTTGAACGATAGGGTCGAATGCCCCTACGATTTCAACAATAGCGAAATCCAGAGTTTCAACACCTGCATTGCGTTGACCATGGTCAAATGAGAAAGTTGCTGATGAATTATCGGCAGTGAAGGTTGTGAAAATATAGCCAGCTTGACCATTAGCTACTTCTGCATAACTCGTCCCATCATTAGAAAGGACATCAAAAAGGACTTCAGTTTGAATTTCGACTTCGTTAGTGCCATTAGTAGCAGTATTTGAGAACCAGTTTGGCACTAACACCTGCGCAAAACCAGCTGTAGTTAAACCTTCAAAATTTTGAGAAACAAGAGTCGTAGCTGATGCTGAAGCCGTTAGAGCTGAAGCCAAAGCTAATGTCATTATTTTATTCTTCATTATTTTATTTTGTTTT
>CAYNLE010000002.1:37952-43853 GCA_964397975.1 uncultured Verrucomicrobiales bacterium
GGAACTTATCAAAACTAAAACCAGTGCGCTGAGAGCAGGTCCTCCTTGAGCAAATACAATACTAGCCTTCACTGTAATCCCGCCAAACACACCTGCCACGATGACACAGGACAAGAAGAATGCCTTGATGTCCACACGGCGCATCATCAAGCCCCAGAATAACCCTGCCGCTAAAAAACTATTATAAAGACCTTGGTTCAGGGCTAACACAGTGGAGGAAGCCACTGCCTCAGGAGTCATGGAGAAAACTTTCTGCCCAAACGGATGATTCCAAAAAACATCTCCACTACTAAAATCCCAGAAGATGAATGACCATCTGTAAAACGCATCCCCTCCTTTGCAAGTTGATCTAAACGTGGTGCAGGTATTTTAGACTTAGAGTTTTGTATCCCCATGTCATCCGCGTATAGAATAATAACATTAGGTAACTTGACTTCGGCTTGCGCGTAAGAACCCAAGGCAAGGCAAATCAACACGGAGACTTCAAACAACCGTTTACACGCTTGATTCATCTTATATTTTTGACTCATTCGGAATTAAAAATGGCAGCTTGATAGCGTGTAGCTTCACTTAACTACAAAACTTCCATGGACTATACGAATCAACTTTCTTAAAAACCACAAAGAAATAATGAAACCACGATCTTTGTTTATTTGGCTTTTTTTAGGGAAATCTTTGTTTTGATTTGACTTGTTGATTTGAACACGTGTATATAACGACCATCAACGATTTAAATTATGTCAAATTTACCCAGTAAAACCCCACGCGCCGTAGTCGAACACATGGTTCGTGAACAGGTCTACAATAAGATGGGGCTGGCTTTACCACAACTAGCAAAGGCTCCTAGCGGCTTCGCTGTAAACATTAGCGCACGCCACTGTCACCTCACAGAAGAAGCTGTAGAGGCTCTCTTCGGAAAAGGACACAAGCTTACTCCTAATAAAGGACTTTACCAAGAAGGTGCATATGCAGCTAAAGAATCCGTTACATTGATCGGACCACGTAGCCGTGTTATCTCTAACCTCCGCATTCTAGGACCATGCCGTGACCTCAATCAGGTGGAACTAGCTTATACTGATGCTATTTCACTAGGATTTGATATCCCAATCCGCATGTCTGGCGATGTAGCAGGAACCCCTGGCTGCATGCTCATGGGCCCTAATGGTTATTTCAAAATGGACGAAGGCGTCATCCGCGCCCAGCCACACGTTCACATGAAACCTGAAGATGCAGAATTTTACGGAGTCAAACACCTTGACCACATGAAAATGAAAGTTCACAGCCCGTGCTCAGTAACTTTCGACAACATGGTCGTCCGTGTAGACCCTAGCTTCAACCTTGAAGCACATATTGATACTGATGAAGGCAATGCCTGCGGTCTCAAGCCTGATACTTTCTGTGAGCTAATCAAATAATTAGCCCACATTTATAAAAACACTCTAGAAAACTAGAAACCATAACTAAACACTAATACAATTACCAATACCATGAACAAAGCTCTGGGAATGATTGAAACAAAAGGCTACGTCGGTAGCGTTGAGGCATCCGATGCGATGGCTAAAGCGGCAGACGTAGAAATCGTAAAGCAAGTACAGATCGGTGCAGGATTCCTCACTATCCTCGTACAAGGTGACGTCGGTAGCGTAAAAGCTGCAGTAGACGCAGGCGCTGAAGCGGCAAGCCGCGTAGGCAACCTCGTTAGCGCACACGTCATCGCACGCCCTGCACCTGAACTCTTAAAAACATTTGGCATCTAATTCTAGATTTTAACATCTAAATTATAACCACAAACAAAACTATTATTATGGCTAAGCAAGCACTTGGAATGATTGAAACAAAGGGCCTTACAGCTCTCATCGAAGCAGCAGACGCAGCAGTTAAGGCTGCTGACGTAACGATGACAGGCTGGGACAAAATTGGTTCAGGTCTCGTTATCGGATTCTTCGTAGGTGACGTAGCTGCTGTTAAAGCAGGTATGGATTCAGCAGCGGAAGCAGCTTCACAAGTAGGTGAAGTAAACTCTGTTCTCGTAATCCCACGTCCACACGAAGACCTCAGTAAACTCGGACCTTGGATTTCTTAATTAGAAATTCTCTCATATTTAAATAACATCCATTAATACATGCGCATACTAATCGCCAACTTGGGATCCACCTCATATAAATACCGTCTCTACAATGTAGAAAACGGCAATGAGGATGCGATTGCATCAGGAGGTTTCGAACGCGTCACAGATTACGCTGACGTCATTAATCAATCACTCACGAGTCTCGTTGAGGAAGGTCACATCCAAGACATCAATGATATTGATGCAGTAGGATTCAAGACCGTTCTTGGACGTAACCTCAGTGGCTGTGTTGATGCTGACGAAAAAGTAATCGAGGCACTCGAAGGCTTTAAAGAAGTCGCTCCTGCTCACAATCCGCCTTACGCACAAGGTATCGCTATGTTTAAAGAAATCATCCCGAAGGCACGACTCGTCGCGCTTTTCGAGACTGCTTTCTACCAATGGGTGTCTGAAGCCGCATCACGTTACGCTGTGCCTAAGGCATGGCATGACATCGGCATCAAACGTTATGGTTTCCACGGCGCCAGCCACAAATTCGTCGCAGAACGTTCAGCTGAGCTGATGGGACGCGATGATGTGGCTGAGGTCGCACGTCGTTTATATATAGACGGACCACAGAAAATCGAAGGGAAGCCTCTTCGCGTGCTATCATTCCACCTCGGTGGCAGTAGCTCGGTAACAGCTATCAAAAATGGTGTCGCAGTAGGCACAAGCATGGGATTCTCTCCTCAGAGTGGTCTCCCACAAAACAACCGTGTAGGAGATCTGGACTCAGGTGCACTCCCCTACGCTATGAAAGCGCTCGGACTTACTCTTGAAGAAGCTGAGCAGCAACTCACTAAAGAAGGTGGTCTTCTAGGTGTATCAGGAATCAGTAATGACATGCGCGACATTGAAGACGTAGCATGGGCTGAGAACTGTGATAACCCAGATGCACAACTTTCACTCGACATGTTCATCCACGCTGCAAGGAAGTGGGCATCAGCCTTCCTCTTTGAAATGGGCGGCCTAGACGTCATCACATTCACAGCAGGTGTTGGCGAATACGGAACATGGGTGCGTGAGGCAATTTGTAAGGACCTTGAGGAGTTCGGAGTTATCTTTGATACTTCTAAAAACTCAGTCCGCGGCAAAGAAGCTGAACTTAGTGCAGATGACTCAAAGGTGAAAATCTATGTCATCCCAGCAAACGAGGAACTCGTCCTCGCTCGTGAAGTTTACCGTAAAGTAAACTAATCCACTTTTTATAAAAAATCTAAATCTAAAAACAAACAAACAAAAATAACATTATGGCTAATCAAGCAATCGGAATACTAGAAACATCAGGTCTCATCGGTCTCGTAAACGGCACAGACGCAATGCTCAAATCAGCAAACGTTGAGCTCGTAGGCCCAATGCGCCAGATCGGTAGCGCAATGTGTAACGTTGTAGTTGAAGGTGACGTAGCAGCAGTAAAAGCAGCTATCGACAGCGGAGCAGCAGCAGCAGAGCAAGTAGGCACTGTAATCAGCGCACACGTTATCGCACGCCCATCAGCAACTACAGAGGGCGTTCTACCAAAGCCAGCTAAGAAAACAGCAGCTAAGAAGTAATTTTTCAGCGAGTTCTCATACTCGCGCCATGTGTTTTCTCCGTGAGGATTATTCTATATAAATAATCTTCACGGAAACACTACACAGCAAAATTACTCACCCGCCGTCAGTTCATTTTAAATAGAACACACCACTCACCTCGCTCATCATACCATGTTCTTAGCAGAAGTTATCGGACAAGTCGTCGCTACTAAAAAAGACGCCGCCATGCAGGGGAAGAAACTCCTCATCGTCCGTCCACAGCTCGTGGATGAGAAAGACTCTACCAAGTTTCGTAACGGAGCTAACACCATCGTGGCCTTCGATAACATTGGCGCAGGCGAAGGTGATCTCGTGATGTTCGCACAAGGCAGTTCAGCCAGACAGGCTGAAGGGATGAAGCAAACACCTGCAGATGCCGTTATCGTAGCCATCGTCGATACTGTCGATGTCTTAGGCAAAAAAATCTACTCTAGTAGTGCCAAGTAGCTAATCACTTAGCTCAACAATTTTTATTTTTAACTCATCGTGAATAACATCGATCAAGAAACAATCCGCTCCGTAGTAGAAAACGTGCTCTCCCAGCTAAATGGCGGAGCCACAACAGCTCCAGCCCCTTCTAACACTGCACCAGCAGCTGAATCCAACACAGACTGCGCATGTCATGGTCACAAAAGTGAATACACTGGAAAAAACGGTGTTTTCCAAACTGTAGAGGAAGCAGCAAACGCAGCTCAGGAAGCGTTTATTAAATTTCAAGATCTTGGCACCACAGGTCGCAAGCGCGTTATCGAGATCGTAAAAGATCTCTGCGTAGCTAACGCTGAGCCTTGGGGAACATTCGAGATGAATGAAACCAAGATCGGTCGCCTTGATCACAAGATTGAAAAACTAAAAATCACTCCCCTCGTTCCCGGTGTTGAGTTTCTCCGCCCAGACGCAATGAGTGGTGATCACGGAATCATGCTTGAAGAGTTTGCTCCCTTCGGTGTCGTTGGAGCTATTCTCCCAGTTACTCACTCCGTTCCTACTCTTACAGGAAACGTCATTAACATGCTAGCAGCAGGTAACACTATTCTTTTCAACCCACATCCAGGTGGTGCTAAGTCAGCAGCTATGGCTACTCGCGCATATAATCAGGCAATCTTCGCTGAACTAGGCGTAGACAACCTCATCTGCACAATCGAGTCACCAACGATTGAAAGTTTCAACGAAATCTGCGCTAACAAGCACATCGCCATCATGGCTATCACAGGTGGACCTGCTGTTGTGCAGGCTGCTATGCAGTCAGGCAAACGCTCAATCTGCGCCGGTCCTGGTAACCCAGTAGTAGTTGTAGATGACACAGCAGACCTCGCAAACGCAGCTACCTCTGTCATCGCAGGTGCTTCATTCGATAACAATCTTCTCTGCATCGGCGAGAAAGCAGTCTTCGTAGTAGCTTCTGTATTCGATGCCTTCATGACTGAGATGGAAAAAGCAGGTGCAGTTCGCCTTAACAAAGCTCAACTCGACAAACTTTCTGACGTAGCATTCGACATCACAAATGGTGCTGGCGGATGTAAGCAGGCTGCACTTAACCGCGACCTCATCGGAGTAGACGCGTCAGTCCTCGCTGGTCACGCTGGTATCAGTGTCCCACCTTCAACAGATCTCGTATTTGCTGAAACTGAGGCTGATCACCCATATGTTCAAAAAGAACAAATGATGCCAATGCTTCCTATCGTGCGCGTTCCTGATTTCAAAACAGGTGTTGCCCTCGCTAAAGAAGCTGAGCACGGCTACCGCCACTCAGCAGTCATTCACTCTACTGATGTCAGCCACATGACCTACATGGCAAAAGCTATGGATACTACGATCTTCATTAAAAATGGAGCTTCAACAGCAGGTCTAGGACTTGGTGGTGAAGGTTACCTCAGTTACTCTATCGCCACTACAACTGGTGAAGGAATCACGACACCTAAGACGTTCACTCGTGTTCGTCGTTGCGTAATGGTTGAGAACCTACGCATCATTTAATTTCAGTAAAAACCCTTAGTCTCTTAACCTTTTAACTATGCTCCACGCTCAAGTAGTCGGTAATGCAGTAGCCACAGCGAAACATGATTCGCTGAATGGCTATAAAATGCTGCTTTGCCAACAACTTGATGCAGAAGGCTCAGTATCAGGATCACCTTTCGTTGCGATTGATCTCTTCGGCGCAGGTATGCACCAGAAGGTTTTTGTCAGCACAGACGGCTTAGGTGCACAGCATCTTGTAAA
>CAYNLE010000002.1:43953-96954 GCA_964397975.1 uncultured Verrucomicrobiales bacterium
TGCACCAGAAGGTTTTTGTCAGCACAGACGGCTTAGGTGCACAGCATCTTGTAAAAGATTATAACTCCCCTGTCCGTATGTTTATTCAAGGGCTAATGGACAACTAAAGTATGAGAATTGGACACGTCATAGGCAGAGCTACTCTGAGCGTTTACGATCCCGCCCTAAAAGGTGGTCGTTGGCTCATGGTGAACCCTGTAGACACAGAAGATTTTAATACCTGCATCGCTAAGCAACCTAAAGTTTCTGCACAATCCACACTCGTCATCTACGATAAAATGGGTGCAGGCGTTGGTGACATCGTTGGCTTTGTGGAAGGAGCAGAAGCAACTGCACCCTTCGAAGACCCAATTCCTATCGACGCCATTAGCCTCGCTATTTTCGACACCATTTCCTACACCAAGCCCAATTAATATAATTAAGCTTATTCAAAAATTTCAAAAACAACCTACAACTCCTAACTATTTAACATTATGAAGAAAGTCTACACAGCCAAAGACATTGCAGAAATGATCGCAGCAGGCACATGCCTTGACACCATCCCGGCAGGATCAGTGGTCACGCCTTCTGCTAAAGACGCTATCCAAGCTCACAAAAAAGGATCAGCAGTAACAATCGGCGGCGGCGCTGCTCAGCCAGCTACTTCTAGCGAGAAACTCCCACCACTTCCTGCAGGTGTTCCTACTACACCACCTGAGCCTATCGTTCCTAGCTTAGAATTCAAGTGGACACCTGGCACAGACCCTAAGACACCTGAAGAGATTCAGCGTTACTTCTACTCTCCTGCTATCCAGAAACTCAAAGAAGAAATGGCACACGTAGCTCACAAAATGTGGGGACGTAATATGGTCGATGGTAATGGTGGAAACATCACTGTCCGCGTAGGAGACAACCTCGTCCTCTGCACACCTACTCTCCGTTCTAAAGGTGAACTAGAAGCAAGTGAAATTGCTCTAGTAGACCTAGAAGGCGTTCAGCAGGCAGGATGGCGTAAGCGCACATCTGAAGCTAACACACACCTTGCTATCATGAAGCTCCAGCCAGCGGCTAAGAGTGTCATCCACGGTCACCCACCTTATTCTACAGCATTTGCCGTAGCGGGCATTGAGCCTCCTACATGTCTCTGTTCTGAGGCTGAAATTTTCACAGGCCCTATTAAGCTTGTTGGATACGAGACTCCAGGAACTCCTGAGAATGCAGCAGCAGTAGCCGCTGTAGGTAAAGATAACCCAGCTATCCTTCTTGCTAACCACGGTGTAATGACTTGGGGTTCAGACGTAGAGGACGCTTACTGGAAGCTCGAGAACATGGAAACAGCTTGTCAGACAGTATGGGTAGCTAGCCAGCTTAACGGTGGTAAGGTAAACCCTATTCCAACCGATAAGATGAAGGAAATTTTCGAAATCCGCCGCTCTATCGGTATGGTTGACCCACGTGAAGAGTTTCAAGAGTGCGAACTCTGTGATAACTCAGAATTCACACCAGGTGCCATCAGCGAAGTAGCATGTGCAGTTCCTGCTAACTCAGGTGCACCACTCAACCCAGCCGCTGAAGATGTGATCAAGTCACTCACTGACCAGATCATGGCTAAGCTCTAATCCGCTCTTTTTATTAACCTTAATAACCAATAATTTTAACATGAAAGTAACTATCATCGGTGGCGGTGGCCGCGTAGGCTCTAATGCTGCAATCTGTCTTCAGTGTGCAGGTATCGTTTCTGAAATTCAGATTCTCGATAACAACACAGACCTCGCAGACGGCGAAGCTCTTGACCTCCTTCACGGTGCGTCATCACTTCACGATCAGCGCATTTATTCTGGCGACTATGATCGCGCTAAGGATTCTGACATCTTCATCATCACTGCGGGACTCCGTCGTAAGCCTGATGAGAGCCGTCTAGACCTCATCAACCGTAACGTAGGTCTCTTCTCTCAGATTCTTCAGAGCATCAAGACTGCAGGAATGAAGCAGGACGCTACCGTCTTCGTAGTATCAAACCCAGTCGATATCCTAACTCACCTCGCAGTGAGCTACCTTGGTCTTCCTCAGAGCCAGGTTATTGGACTAGGAACCATGCTTGATACCGCACGTTTCCGTTCACTTATTGCAGATGGTCTCAACCTAGCACCTACACAGGTGAAGGCACTCATCCTCGGTGAGCACGGCGATACAATGTTCCCAGTGTGGTCATCAGCTACTGTTGGTGGTCTTCCTCTTTCCGGAATCGAAGGTTGTGATGTTAACTTCCAGCGCAGTGTTTTCGAACGCACACAAAAAAGTGGAGCTGAAGTTATCTCTCGTAAAGGCGGTGCAGGCTGGGCAGTAGGAGCGACTATCGCTGAGACAGTTCACGCTATCGCACTCGATAAAAAGCAACTCCTTCCAGTATCAAGTCTTCAGACAGGCGCAGCATATGGCCTCAAGGACGTTTGTATCAGTGTCCCTACCATCGTTGGTAGAAAAGGCGCAGAGAAGCACCTAGAGATCGAGCTATGGCCAAAAGAGCGTCAGGCTCTTATAGCTTCATCAGCAGCATTGAAAAACATGCTCAAGAACGTAGCCTCTGTTTAAGCCTAAAAGCTAACAGAAACCATTTTAAAAGCTCCCCTAGCTCTATGCTACGGGAGTTTTTTATTTTATAAAATAGAAGCCCCTTTATAATCCACAACTCATACGAAACATTTTACACTCAGCACATGTCGCAGCCACCTCCACAGATTAATATAAATCAAAACCAGCACACTGATCTCGATCAAATGCGGTGGAAGGATTTACACAACCTTAAATTATTAAGTGTTTTTCACTATGTGAAAGCAGGTTTGAGCGGGCTAGGCCTATTGTTTATTATCTTTCACGCCATCATCATGATGTTCGTAATGAATGTTGTTCCTGATATTGAAGCTCAAGCCCAAGCGAACAATAATAACCAAACAGAAAGCCTCTCTGTAGAGAGTTCAGAAAGCTTAGACGAACCTTCTGATACGGTAATATTACCAGTAGAGAACTCCACTCTACCTCCTGATCAAGCACTAGGATTGATGAAAGGATTTCTCATCTTAATATATGTCATTACAGGCCTCCTGATCATCACATCTATCGTCATCAATGTGCTCGCTGCGCGTTACTTAAAACAACAAAAGAATAAAACCTTCACCTATGTTGTCGCCGTTATCAACTGCCTCAGTATGCCACTCGGGACCGTGTTAGGAGTCTTCACATTAGTGGTTCTATCTAAGTCGAGTGTCGAACAGCTATACCAAGAAAAAATTTAACCCGCTAACGAACTGAATGGCCACTAAAACACAGAAGCAAAATAAAATACAGCTCGCTAGTCCATGGACCGTGATCGTATACGACGACCCTGTGAACTTAATGCAATACGTCACGATGGCTTTCAAAAAAGTCTTCGGCTATTCTGATGACAAAGCAACATCGCTAATGATGCAGGTCCACGAGAAGGGTCGTTCACTCGTATGGTCTGGCGAAAAAGAAAAAGCCGAATTTTACGTCCAACAACTTCATTCATTTCAGCTCAATGCCTCCATGGAGAAGGCTGATTAAACTCTCTTCTATTTATGACAATAGCACCAACACTAGAAGGAGGCTTACGAATCGATGCTGGCTCACTGGCAGACTGGACAATTCTAGAGTTCATCTGCACTGATGCTAATAATTTACCAGGCGCACCACTCTATGACCGAATTTCATCAAAAATGGTGAAAAATGATGACTGGAATGAGTTCGTAGTGCCTGATATCGTGACTCAATTCGATGAGCAGGTCAGCTTTGTCTCTCGAGCTATCGCTTCTACCCCTCGTGATGAAGAGCATACAGGTTCAGTTATGATCACAAAAGATGATGCTATGAAATGGTATGGCACGGTGAACCAAGCTCGTCTCTCCCTAGAGCAGCGACATCACCTCAGTACAGTGGAAGAGATCATCACGGATGAAGACCTCGACGCACTGGGACCGGATATAAGATCGGCCGTGATACGTAATCACTTCTATACCGCTATCCAGTCCCTCTTATTGGAATTTGTTCTATAGCCTCAGTAGGCTACTGATTATTACTCTTCCTCAGCCTTACGCTGACCTAGTTTATCGTCCAGGTAGAGTAGACCTGCGGTATCGTCACCGATACGCTCTAGTAGCGCGATGACATCTTCCATGCTTTTCTCTTCTTCCACTTGTTCGTCAAGAAACCACTGAAGGTGACTTTGCGTAGCGTGATCATTAAGTTTTAGAGCTAATTCATAGAGGGCATTAATAGAGTTCGTATTCTCGACCTCCATTTCCAATGAAGTTTTGAATACCTCTAAAGGTGTAGAAAACTCGATTCTAGGGCTAGGAAGAGGAGCTAAACTTACACTACCACCTCTGTCCTGAAGATAGTTCAACAACTTCATAGCGTGAGCTTGCTCTTCAGCATGCTGGTTCTGCATCCATGAGGCAAAGCCATTCAAACTCTGCTCATCAAAGTATGTAGACATTCCAAGATAATTATAAGACGCTGTGAATTCTTGCGCTATTTGTGCGTTGATGGCTGTTTCTAATTCTTGATGGATCATAAGATTATAATCTTAATATGGAAGTGACGGTAATGAGGTCAAGTTATTTTGTAAATAGTCTTAGTCACCTAAGGCTCATCTGACCCAGTAATTTCGTGTGAGCAAATCATTTTCTAATTCCTCCGCTGCCCCCGTCACTCAATCTTTGCACTCCTATCTAACACTTAAAATTTATTAGCTATGACTGCCTTCACTTAAACAGCTCCATACTCATCTGCAACGGTATGATTAAGTAGCTCCATGTAATTCGGAATCTTATGTAAATTGCAGCGAATCACATTGAGCTCCCCTCACTATGCCATAGGCCGTCTCTACTGCCGACATAAGATATAGCCATCGCAACTGTCACACGGCCAATGAGTATTGTATTTGCCGTATTAGTTTGTATCGTGTAATGATCTTGGATCAGCCTCTAAAGTCACTACACTTGATATAGTGTTTTATTAAAAAACAACGTCTACCGTTTTTTATACATGAAAATAACATCTCAAGCTGGCTCCCCCCTCTCCTTTCCAACTTTTTATGATATGAATTATAGTTTTCAAATTTTAACCCTACTTCTAGCGATAATCTCCTTTGCTACACCTTGTTCAGGTGAGGCAGGAAAAGAGGAGTTAGAGGTTGTTCATATTTGGCCTCAAGATGCTGATCATATTAATGTTAATATTGCTGAGAAAAAAACTTTTAAGCCTTTTGAAAGGGTGAGTAATATTCACAATCCTAGCCTTACTGTGTTTAAGCCTAAAAACCCGAATGGGGCAGCGGTAGTTATCTGCCCTGGTGGAGGGTATAGAATTATTGCTACTGGTTTAGCGGGTTACCCTATCGCGGAGCGTTTAAATAAAAAAGGGGTTACAGCTTTTATTCTCAAATATAGATTACCTACTACAAAAGGTGTAAACTATAAACACCCTGTTCCAGTTTCAGATGCTTTACGGGCGATTCAGTGGGTAAGGCATCACAGTGAAGAATATCAGTTAGATCCTAGTAAAGTGGGAATCATGGGATTTTCAGCAGGTGGACATCTGGCTGCTTCTGCCGCTACATTATATGATGACCTTCAGTTTGGCTCTGATGCGATTTCTAAAGTGGCGTCGCGCCCCGATTTTCTGTGTTTAGGATACTCGGTAATATCTACTCAACCTAAAATTGCTCACCCCTGTGTTCGTGCACTTGTTAGTAAACCTAATGCTGATAAGATAAAGGGCTTGTCTTGTGAATTGAACGTGGATGAGGAAACGCCCCCTACTTTCATCTTTCACGCAAAAGATGATAAGGTCGTTAACTTTCAAAATCCTGTTGTCATGCATGCAGCTCTTATGAAGCAAGGAGTAGAGTCGAGAATGAAGCTTTATAAGACAGGTGGTCATGGATTCGGTTTAGGGAAAAAGGGCACTGAGGCTACCAAGTGGTTTGACGATTTTGTGCATTGGTTGGGTGCTCAAAAAATCATTTCTTCTGAAACAGAATTTTATACCCCGAAGGAAGATTTAGATGGGCTAACGATCAAGCTGAAAGCTGAAGACGGTTTACCGAATGTCCTCCTCATTGGGGACTCTATTTCCATTGGTTATACTGAACCTGTAGTTATAAATTTGAAGGGACTGGCGAATGTTCGGAGGGTTCAAGGTAACAGTGGTGATACGAACAAAGGTTTGGATAAGCTGGATCAATGGTTAGGAGATAAGCAATGGGATGTGATTCATTTTAATTGGGGGCTTCATGATTTGTGTTATCGACACCCAAAGTCTAAGGTTCAGGGTAAACGTGATAAGGTCAATGGGACGCAGGCGGTTCCTCTTGAAGATTATGCTGAAAATTTAGAAGCGCTCGTGAAGCGGCTTAAGGAAACTGGAGCGACGTTGATTTGGGCTTCCACGACGCTGATACCAGAAGCTGAAGCGGGGCGTGTGGTAGGTGATGAAATCAAATACAATAAGGTGGCCGCAGAAATCATGGAAAGGCACGCAATCCGGATCAATGATTTACACACATATTCAACGACGATCACTGAGACATTTACGAAACCTGGAGATGTTCATTTTAATAAAATTGGTTATCAAAAGTTGGGTAGTGAGGTATCGAAGCTTATACAGTCAACGATTGAAAATACCACCAAGGAAAAGTAATCAAGGAACATCATCGACGCCAATTACCTTTAATCAGGGGAGGCTGAAAACGAGAACTACAGGTTCTCAGAGTTTTGTAGGAGTTCTGAAATCCTATTGGGTAGCATATACACTCTAATAGCGCGATGACATCTTCCTCTCTTCTTCCACTTATTGGTCAAGAAACCTCTACAGGTATAGAAAACTCTATTCTAGAGCTTGGAAGAGGCGCTAAACTTACACTACCACCTCTGTCCTGGAGGTAGTTCAACAACTTCACGGCGTGAGCTTGCTCTTCAGCATACTTACTCGGCATCCCTGAGGCAAAGCCATTCAAACTTTACCCATCAAACTTCAAAAAATCTTGTCCATACACACAAGATACTAAAAGTGAAAAGTATAAGATAATTTTCATTTATTACAAATACCTTACATCCTCATATACCATCGTTCAATCAACTATCGATGGCCTCATTACAAGCTCTCAGGGTTTTGTAAGAGTTCTGAAATTCTATTAAGCAGCATACCTGCCCCACCACCATCGACAACACGGTGGTCGAAAGTAAGGTCTATTTCGGCTTCTGTGACCGGGATAAAAGTTCCTGTTTGTTCACTCCAGACTGGACGTTTGACACCTGCGCTAAGTCCTAAGATAAGAGTCTCATTTGGTAATGGGATGGGTGTTCCCCAGGTAAGACCGAAGGTTCCAAAGTTCGTCACTGTTGCAATACCATATTTAGTAGCTGACTCAGGGAGTTTACGTGAGCGAGCTAGTTCAACGAGCCTGTTATATTCCTCCACCAGTTCACTTAAAGTTTTTGAATCCGCATCTCGTATGATGGGAACGAGTACACCGTCATCAACCTGCACAGCGACTCCAATATCGAACGCTCTAGGGTGCACTACATTTTCACCAATGAGGTATCCCGCTGTAGTTGGGTTCTCTTTTAGAGCAAGAGCGAGGGCTCGTAAAATATAGAGAGTCGGCCCAGGCTTCACTGCTTGCTGAGATCTGTGCTCTAATATCTTATCCATAACTAGAGGACGAGCTACTGTAGCAAGTGGTCGCGTCCAGCTACGGCGCATAGCATCAGCTACAGCCATGCGCATAGGTGAAGCCTTAGTATGTGGCCATGTAGAAATGTGCTCTAAAAACGACTCTAAATCCTCTACCGTCACACGACCGCCGGCACCACTACCAGGTATCGCAGATATATCAGCAGCTCGTAATCCTAGCTCAGCCATACGAGCACGCATACGAGGAGAAATGTAATGAGCGCCCCCCTTACCCGCCGGTACAGGTAGACCTTTCACACTCGGCTCGACGAGAACTGGCTCATGATAACCTTCTCCGTCTAATTTAAAGTGGAGGTTCTCTTCATCACTGTTCTCACCATTCTGCTCGGTATTTTCACTAGGAGTTACACCGCTAGAAATAGTATTTTCATCAATCGGCTTCTCGCCAGTTCTGTCGAGTTCCTCAACTGTAACTTCGAGGATAGCAAGGACACTACCTACGGCATAACTGACACCTTCCTTTGCCAGTATTTCGGTGACTTCACCTGCACACATAGAGGTGACGCCCATGGTTGCCTTATTTGTTTCCACCTCGATAACTTCTTGGTCAGGTATCACGTGATCACCTACAGAGATATCAAAACTAATGATCGTAGCTTCAGCTATAGATTCACCAAGTTGGGGCATAAAAATCGGAACTTTTGGCATGATGTTTTTTACGTTAAAATTACACTCAACTAATTAATAATTAGTAATTTAAAATCTTCCTTAACTCGTGAGCTATAGACTCAGGAGTAGGACGGTGCGCAGCCCAGAGTTTCGGGTGGTATGGGATCGGGGTATCACGGGCGTTTAGCCTCACTGGAGGTGCGTCGAGCAAGTGAAAGCCATCGGCACAAACACGAGAAACAACCTCAGCAGTCACTCCTCCCCATGGGAAAGCTTCACCCACAGCAAGCAGTCTTCCAGTGCGGGCTACAGAGGCTATAATAGTGTCTGTATCCATTGGCTTAACTGACCTTAAATCGACGACTTCTATTTCCCAGCCTCCTTCTTTCTGTAGTACTTCTGCAGCACGAACTGCCTCGTGAACCATGGCACTGTATGTGACCACAGTAGCATGTTTACCAGGACGAGTAATACGGGCTTTACCGATAGGTAAATGATCACCTTCGTAACTACAGGATTTTAACCAGCGGTATAAAAATTTATGCTCACAGTAGATCACTGGATCATCAAGAGCAATGGAATCGAGAAGCATGGAGTAGGCATCCGCTACTGTAGCGGGAGTAACGACAACTAAGCCCGGGTAGTGGGCATAAAGTGACTCCATACTCTGACTGTGAAATGGACCAGACCCTGGAGTGCCACCTGATGGCAGCCTCATAGTCAGCGGCACAGGAACTCCCGTGCGGTAGTAGTGTGTCGCAGCATGGTTGACGATTTGGTTAAAAGCGATCGATGAAAAATCAGCGAACTGCATCTCCAAAACAGGTCTTGCGCCCTCGATAGCTGCGCCAATGGCGACGCCAGCCATAGCATCCTCACTGATAGGAGCGTCTAGCACCCTACCTGGATATGCTTCCTGTAGACCTTTTGTTGCTTTAAAAGCACCGCCGAACTTACCAATATCCTGACCATAGAGAAAGACACTAGGGTCATCCGCTAGCGCCTTATTTAGAGCAGCGTGTATCGCATCAATGTATGTTACTTCGCTCATCCTTTATTGACTGATCATGGATCCGCCTTGATTTGTAAAACTTGAGTATGCCTGCCAGTCATCCTTATAGGGGTCTGGCACGTCTTCTTTCTGAGCCTTAGCTACTGCTGCCTGCACGGTATCAGCTATTTCTTGCTCCCACTGTGCTATTTCAGCTTCTTCAGCAAAGTTATGCTCGATCATCTGCTGACGACCAACGTCTATACTGTCTCGCCCTAGTTCAGAAGATTTTAAGGCATCATCGACATATGAACCATCATCATGCTCGCCGTGCCCAGTAAGACGCAGCATAGATGCCACCACTAACTGAGGACCTTCGCCGGCTCGCGCCCTCTTCACAGCATCCTGCATCACTTGAATACAGGCCAACATATCTGTTCCGTCCACCTGATGACCACGAACTCCATAACCAACAGCTTTATCAACTAAGTCTTTACAGACAAATTGTCGGCTATTCGGTGTAGAGTAAGCGTATTGATTATTAGCCACCGTCAGAATAAGAGGTAGATTCTCTACCGCGGCAGTATTTAAACCTTCATGAAAAGCTCCTGTAGAGGTGCAGCCATCGCCCACACAAGTCGCTCCTACAGCACCGTTTAGCCCCCCTTTTAACCTTTTTGCCAGTAGCATACCGCAGATAGCAGAAACAGCCGCTCCGAGGTGGGAAATCATAGCTAACATACCATCAGCTGGGCGACCACGGTGGATATTACCATCGCGGCCTTTCATAGGGCCTTCAACTGAACCTAAGTAAGTCCGGGTGCAGTCTATAAGTTCTTCGCCAAAAGCGATTCTACCTGCCTGATCTCTGATCAAGGGAGCGTAAACATCCTGTCCCTGGACTAAACCTGCAGCCAGGGATGCACTGACAGCCTCCTGCCCTTTACCGAGGTAGACACCACCGACGATTTTACCCGCCTTATAAAGACTCCCTAGCTTATTCTCGAGAATGCGCGACGTCAGCATAGCCCGAAATACATTACGCACATGGTTACGATCTAAATCCTCTATCTTATAATCCATATGTATTTTTATAGCAGCTGTTGCGGTCGGAGTGTGGTGTAATACCCTCAAGGTGCTTATTCCTCAAAACTACTTTAATTTCCAAACCAATAAAGACATCCTAAACGTAAGCTGGCAACAGCATTTTCGCATGGAAACATAAAAGAACGCCCTCAGGTCAGCAGACCTTACGCACAGCTTATGATTTTAGCTAACCATTAACTAAGAAACATTTGCCAGAAGCCCTATCTTCACACAGGCTACGCGCATCAATTTTTAGATCAAACAATATGGAACTTACTCTTCTCGTTCTCGCAGCAGGCATGGGCAGTCGCTATGGCGGCTTAAAACAAATGGATCCTATGGGGCCAAATGGTGAAACTGTGCTCGACTACTCCGTCTATGACGCTATCCGCGCGGGTTTCACCCAGGTCGTTTTTGTAATCCGTGAGGACTTCGCTAAGGAGTTCAAAGAAGGAGTGGGCGCAAAGTTCGCTCACAAAATCAAAGTCGACTATGTATTCCAGAAACTCAGCGATTTACCAAGCGGTCACGAGCTTCCAGCCGAACGATCCAAACCATGGGGAACATCACATGCCGTCTGGGCAGCCAGAAACGCTATCTCAGGAGCATTTGCGGTGATCAATGCTGATGACTTCTACGGAGCCGATGCCTACCTACAGATTGCCACTTATTTTAAAAACACAGCCACAGACAGTGGTAAGCTGTCTCACTACTGCATGGTTGGATACGGTATTGAAAATACTTTATCAGATCACGGTCACGTCAACCGTGGCATCTGCGGCACTAAAAACGAGCTACTACAAGACGTAGAGGAGATCACAGAGATCGAACGCCAGGCGGATCACTCCATTATCGGGCACAGCACTGATGGTAAAGATTACCCCGTAGCAGCTGGTGCCATCGTATCGATGAACTTCTGGGGATTCTCTAGCGACATCTTCCCCCACTTAGAAAATCAGCTGCATGAGTTTTTAGCAAAAAGTGGGCACGAACTTAAATCAGAGTGCTATTTACCAAGCTTAATCGACGAACTCATCAAAACTGAAAAAGCTGAGTGCCAAGTTTTACAAACAAGCAGCTCATGGTTCGGCGTTACCTACCCAGAAGATAAAGCCATCGTAGTAGAAAACATCCAGAAGCTCATCTCAGACGGCGCTTATCCAGAATCACTAAACGTATAATGAATCACTTCATAGTGGGATATAAAGCACTCCAACCTTTTATTCCTTTTCTAAAATAGTAGTATCAACACGTCAGCACAATGAACACTTCTCCCACTTCACTACCAGGCATCATCCTACTGCTAACCGTTCTATGCATGGGCAGTAGTTACGCATACATAGATGAAATATCGCTTCGGGAGATGCTTATAGTAACAGAGGCTGAGACAAATAAAATCAACGCTAGAAAAAATACCGCTCCTAAGAAGAAAGAAGGTGCTAACAAGCCGGAGACTAAAGTAGACAACACACGTGTCGTCGTGCTCGGCTATCACGACTTCTCAGAAAAGAAAAAAGCCACTGAGATGCTTATCAAGTCAGACTCATTCCGCAAACAGATGCAGGCACTGAAAGACCTCAAACTGAATGTGATAAGTATGGAGGACTTCATCGCTTGGAAAAAAGGAGAAAAAGAAATCGAGGACAAATCAGTCGTAATCACTATCGATGATGGATGGAGATCAGTTTATACATACGCCTACCCCGTTCTAAAAGAATACGGTTACCCCTTCACGGTATTTCTCTACACAAATTATGTCGACGGAGGCGATCTAGCTCTGACATCTAAAATGATCAAAGAAATGCAGGAAAATGGATGTAGTATAGGCTGCCACTCAGTTTCTCACCCCTTCCCATCTAAGGTGAAAAAGGAAAAAGCTAAAGGTGCCGACTCATTTAATAAATATCTAAAAATGGAAATGGCTAGCTCACGTGAGAAGCTTAAAGAGAAATTCAACGTCGATGTAACATCATACGCTTACCCTGGAGGCTTTGTCACTGACGAGATGATCCCAGTGGCTGAAGAAGCTGGATACGACTGTCTATTCACCGTTCTCCCTGGCAAAGTCACTCGTGACCTGCCGAATGGTAAACTACCCCGCTACATCATCCTCGGCACCCATGACTATATTTTCAGAAACGCCACCACATTCCCAGCTACAGCAACGAGCAAAGGAACAGACGGCGCTCTCATAGAAACAACAGCTCATCCAGTAACTCCAGCTCCTGGAGAAGTCATCACTGACCGTCTACCCACTGTGTCAGCTGATTTATCCGCTGTTGAAAATATCGATGCCAGCAGCCTAATCATGCGTATCCAAGGGTTTGGCCAGGTTCCTGCTACCTATGACCCAGACAAAAAAAGCTTTTCGTGGAAAATAAATCGCCGTCTGCGTTCTAGCACTTGCAAAGTCAGTGTCCAATGGCGTAACAGTGGCACTACAAAATACGCAGCACCGATGGCGTGGACATTCCGCGTCGACCGTGAAGCCTTCTACAAAAGCATTTCCAAAGAAAAATAGAATTCCATTCTATAAGAAATTCACCTCACCCAGCTACAGCAACTAGTTCTCAGCTCCATTATCTACCATGTTCTCCTCACTATCAGACAGTCTCGACAAAACATTTCGTAATCTACGAGGTGTTGGAAAAATCTCTGAAAAAAATATCAGTGACTCACTCCGTGAAGTCCGCCTAGCACTACTCGAAGCCGACGTCGAATACAGCGTCGCCAAGGACTTCATGGCTAAAGTCAAAGATAAAGCCATGGGAGAGGACGTATATAAGTCCGTTAAACCTGGTGAGCAGATTGTTAAAATATTTAACGATGCTCTTACAGAGCTTCTCGGTGGAGATACTGCCACGCTTGAGCTAAACCCTCCAGCACGCATCATGCTCTGTGGTCTTAATGGTGCCGGTAAGACAACTACTGCCGGTAAGTTAGCACTACGTCTACAGAAAGAAGGTCGCCGCCCACTACTCATCGCCTGTGACCTCTACCGTCCTGCCGCTATCGAACAGCTAGCGACTATCGGAGATCAAATAAACGTTCCTGTTTTCAAACCTGAAGCTGGTGAAAAAAACCTCGTTAAAGTAGCTAAACAAGCACTTCAGTGGGCAGAGGACCAGAACGGCACTGTCCTCATCTTTGACACAGCAGGTCGCCAAGAAATCGATGAGCTCCTCGTACAAGAGCTAAAAGAACTACACAAGTTCGTTAACCCTAGTGAAACACTTCTCGTAGCTGATTCAGCAACTGGTCAACAGGCCGTATCAGTGGCCAAGCACTTCAATGAAGCTGTCGGAATTACAGGTATCATCCTAACTAAACTGGACGGTGATGCCCGCGGTGGTGCAGCACTATCCATGCGTGCCGTTACCGGAAAACCGATCAAGTTTATCGGTGAAGGTGAAAAAATGGAACAGCTAAGTATTTTCCACCCTGACCGTATGGCCAGCCGTATCCTCGGCATGGGCGACGTTGTTAGTATGGTAGAAACTGCTGCTGAGAACATTAACGAAGCCGATGCCATGAATGCTGTCCAGCGCATGCAATCTGGCAAATTCGACTTTAACGATTTTCTTAATCAGATGAATATGATGAAGAAGCTCGGACCTCTAGAAGGCATCTTAGGAATGATGCCTGGCTTTAGCAAAATCAAAAAGCAACTTCCAACCGATGCGCTCGACTCAGGCCGAATGAAACGTATGGAAGCCATCGTGCTATCGATGACGGTTAAAGAGCGCAGCACCCCTCAGCTCATCAAAGGCTCACGCCGTAAGCGTATCGCAGCTGGATCAGGGAACTCCATCGTCGAGGTCAACCGCTTCCTCAAACAATTCCAACAGATGCGTAAGATGATGAACTCGAAAGGTAAAATGAAAGACATGATGAAGCAACTAGGCGGCATGGAAGGAATGGACGGCCTAGGCGACATGGGAGATATGAACAGCATGCTCGATAAACTAGGAAAAGGCGGCGGTGGCGGCAAGTTCCCCAAATTACCATTTTAAAGTTCCATAGAAATATTCAAAACGAACAAAGCCTACCTTATAAAAAGGTAGGCTTTGTGGTTATAAAAGGTTATTAATCTGGGCGCTCTTTAAGAACTAATGATCTGGGCAACTACTATTAGTAGGTGCATCGGCAGCTTCATCGAGAGCTTCGACCAAGCTGTTTTTGATCATATACGCCTCTACTTCGTCACCTGAGACATCTGCTAGCATTTCACCATTAATCATAACACAGGGGCTTAGTGGCTGACCACTTTTCTGCTCCATCTCCCAGCGAAACGCTGGATTCTTGATGATGTCTTTCTCCTCAAAAGAAAGGTCATACTTGCGCATGATAGATCTTACTCCTTCACTCCAGCCACAAAATGTCTTCACATAACAAACGATATCTAAATTTTCTTTACTCATAAAATAATAAGGGTGTTGAAGCTCAACAAAACGGTGATTCCTTACTCTTGCAACTTTTTTCTGATTGCGAGGCATATAAAAAATGCTAACTATTTCTATATGATACGTCTTTTCTGCTTACTCCAGCTAGCCTTTTTCATGAGTGCCCTCTCGCTCAGTGCTGCTGAACACCTCCCTCAAAGCACGACCTTTATTGGAAAACAAAAATTTCAACAGGTAAGCCAAAAAGCGATAAAAGAGCGGTGGGCAAAGCTACCGATGGGACTGCGCATGGTTAAGATAGCAAAAGAACTCGAAGGAATCCCCTATAAATCCTATACCCTAGAGATAGATAACCGCATCGAAAGCCCTTCGGTTAACTTCGAGGGACTAGACTGCTGGACATTTTTCGAAACCTGTATGTGCTTTTGTAAAATGCTGGAAACACCAAAGGCGAATTATGCCCCTAGTGATTTATTAAAAGAAATAGAACACACGAGATACCGCCACGGACAGTGTAATGGAAACTACCTCGATCGTATTCACTACCTAGCTGAGTGGTACTCTGATAACAAAAAGCGCAAAAACATACAGGATCTAACACGCGAATTTCCACATGTAGAAATGGATAACAAATGCCGTGAAATGACCCTTCTCTGGAAAAGCTACCGTTACCTCAAGCACAACCCAGACTTACGTAAAGGTATGGCGCAGCATGAAAAAAGAATTACTGAAATGCCTGTTTATATGATCCCAAAACACAAGGTCGCATCCATCGAGCATCAGCTTAAAGATGGAGACATCATAGGTATTGCTAGCAAGTATGATGGAGGCTACTGCTCACACGTTGGCATCATCGTAAAAGATGCGAAGGGAAAGGCTCGCTTTATGCACGCATCTACAACATATAAAAAAGTAGTCATCGACGATACGATCTCGAACTACCTTTATCAGTTTAAAAAACATGCAGGTATCCTAGTAGCTAGACCCCTCTAGCTAAGCCAGCCTATCTAAAACGATAAATTGATAAACTCAGTGGCTACCTGACGTGCTTTTTCATCTGCAGCTATGAGAACGCACAGTTCGGAAGCTTGCTGAACCTCGTGCTGGTTCATCACATACTCTACCGTTTTCCAGATATCGGTATATTTTATTTTCTTATCACAGAAAGCATCCACGGCTATCTCATTCGCGGCATTATAAACGGCAGGTAGAGTTCCTCCTATTGACCCCGCTTTTTTGGCTAAATGAATAGCTGGAAAATCATCATAGCGAGGCTCTTCAAACTCTAGTTTTGCCAAACTTGCAAAGTCAAGCGGCTTCAGGCCACCAGCAACCCTATCAGGATAAGTGATGGCATACTGAATAGGAAAACACATATCTGTGCGGCTGAGCTGAGCTAACACGCTGCCATCGATATATTCCACCATCGAGTGCACAATGCTCTGAGGGTGCACAATCACATCAATACGGTCCATCTCGATACCAAAGAGCCAACGAGCCTCAATCATCTCTAAGCCCTTATTAAAAAGGGTCGATGAATCGACCGTTATCTTACGCCCCATATCCCAGGTCGGATGCTTAAGAGCCTGCTCTACGGTAACGGCTTCCAGCTCCTCAGCTGGGGTTTGCCTAAACGGCCCACCTGAGGCTGTTAAAATAAGTCGAGACACCTCTTTCTCACCACCGCTGTGCCCTTTTAAACACTGAAATATCGCATTATGCTCACTATCTACTGGTAAAACTTGGGTACCTTTTTGCTGAGCTCGCTTCATCACAAGCTCGCCAGCCATCACTAATATTTCCTTACTTGCCACAGCAAGATCCTTACCAGCATCTATGGCTGCTAAAGCGGGCTCCAGACCAGCCACCCCTACAATAGCTACCAGCACAATATCAGCATCAACTAATGTAGCCACCTCTAGTAAACCTTCTGCACCTAGATGGATTTGAACATCATTAGCTAGTTTAGCCCTTAGCTCAGACTCTTTAGTTTCATCATAGAGGGCGACATGCTTCGCTCCAGTCTCTCTAGCTTGCTCAGCGATCAGCTCAACACTTCCATGTGCGGCTAAAGCGACAATCTCCATACATTCTGGAAGCTCTCTAGCGACCTTCAGAGTGCTCTTACCGATAGAACCGGTGGAACCTAATAAAACTACTCGACGCTTCTTCATTTTAAACTTTCAAATACCACGCTCTAAATAGCTACATAGAAATACTTCAAAACAAAAAAGAGGACTGGTGCAGTAAAGCAAATACTATCGATTAAATCCAGAGCACCACCGATACCCGGCAATGTTTTCCCCGAATCCTTAATACCAATACTTCTTTTCACCACAGATTCTGCTAGGTCTCCAAGTATTGCCAGAACAGAAAGAACTAAGCTAAGAATGATAACACTCTGCCACGACCCTAAAACCGCTAAATGTTCTGGTAGCATCGCAAACAACAAGCAGCCACCTAATAAAGAAAATACGAGCGCTCCACCAAACCCCTCCCATGTTTTACCAGGGCTGATATGAGGGATCATTTTATGTTTACCGATTAATGAACCTGTAATGTAGGCACCCATATCAGCGAACTTAGTAACAATAACTAACCAGATAATAAGCCACGCACCCGATATCACATTACCGTTTTCAGGAATAAATAATAAACGCTGAAGGAAATTAAAAAGAACCACTACATAGACAAAGCCGAGCAATGTCATTGCTATTTCCATGAGCGTTTTATGACCTTGCACCTCTCGGCGTAGTTGAAATAGAAAACCACCCATCGTTAGCACCACAATAAATAGTATATCTAGTGCAAAAACTTCGCTCATACCATCTCTACCATGGATACCTAGCCAGCTACATACTGAAACAAGGTAAACAAAACTAAGCCCTATCCCCCACCTTGGCTGAGAAGGCATTCCCTTCTTTTTTGTCATCTGGAAATACTCCAGAACACCCAGAAAACTAAGAACACTCACTAGCCCCATGAACACCCAAGCATTGCCACTGACAAAGGCAGCTGTGACAATAGCCCACATTAATAAGGTGCTAAATAGCCTTGCCCCAAATACTTGAGCTTTTGATTTTTTGGCCGGTTCAGGTTCAGTCATCTGCTGAGACATCCAAGCGTGTTAAACGCTAGCTGGCAATGACATTCAAAAAAGAAAAAAGTAATTAACCGTCACTTCCTCCTCTAATTAAAAAAATGAGTGTGTGCTAAGCTTTAGCTGATAATTAACTACGGTAGCCAGCCCCTTGGAAAAGGATCTCTCATTTGCCCTCTTTTTTTGTTAACGGTTTACTGTATACCCAACTTACTGCTACAAGCTCATCAATGACGAGTTGGTTAAGTCCAGTAGACTCTCTAGGAAAGCTTACATCTAACAACATTGACTGCAACCCCTTCTGACCTTTTTTCTTAACCTTATTCATGTAGGCATTTATTTTTTGACCGGCTTTACTGTCGTTCAGAGTATATGCATAAAGGTGGCCGTCAAAATCCCGAGTGGTTAGCTGGTAACTAGTATATTTCTCATCATCTGAGAACTCATAGGCATAATAGTCAACTTTCTGAACATAAACTCGCATTCGAAAACTCCCTACTGGCCTTTTTTCAATGTATTCATCCCATGGCACAGGCAAATAACAGACATCCACTTCCCAATCTATTTTCGTATCGCCACCGTCAAGTAGCTCTACAAGAACCGAATCTTTCGACCCGTCAGCCATTTCGACAGAAACACCATTATATAAACGATAATCAAGAGTTGCTGGGCTTTGTGACAATAACCTAGCGAGATCTTTAGTTTTGATTTCATTTCGCCCATAATATTCCTCCATCAAGGCTTTAACTCTATCGGGATGCCTAACAAAACGAAGCTTTTCAGAAATGGATTCAGCAGCAAAATAAGCTGAAATATTTTCAAAAAGGGAATTAACTAACTCAGCAGGCTCCAGTTCTTCTTGTTTATCTAGAACTGTTATGACGTCATTACCTAATAAAGACGACCCTGCTATCTCAACGTCTTCATCTGTTTCACTTACAAATAGCCAGATTATAGCTGCCCCAATAATTAAGAGGCTTAATATCAGCCAGCCAATCAGTGAGGATTTCACCTCTTTTCTAATTCCCCACGTCTCCTCTATTTCAGTAACTGACGCGTCTTCAACGATAAGATCCACCATATCAATATCTATAGACGGCCTACATTTAACATTTCCACCATCTTTCTCCTCGAGAACATAGACTTCCTCATCTAAAGCTGCTTTTTCATTATCAATGAGCTTTAATTCAGGCTTTTCGGCTTCATCTACACGAACTCTCACAAAATCAAAATATATTAAATAGTATATGAGAGCAACAACCGATGAAACACAACTATTGAAAGCGTATTAGGTACAATTCACTAAATTAGCCAACCCTCTTGATAAACAACTTCTTATTCACCCTCAATTTTTGTTAACGGTTTACTGTATAGCCAGCTTGTTGCTACAAAATCATCAATAACGATTTGATCAGGCCTCCTAGACTCCATAGGGAAGCTCACCTCTAACAGCAAGGGTTGCGGTTTCTTCTGACCTGATTTGACAATCTTATTCATGTGGTCATTCATTTTTCGGCCAGCTTCACTATCATTCAGAGTATATGCATAAAGATGACCGTCAAAACCTTGAGCGGTAAGCTTATAGCTAGTGTATTTCTCATCATCTGAAAAATCATAGGTATAATACTCAATTCTCTGAACATACACTCGCATTAGAAAGCTCCCTATTGGCCTTTTTTCAATATATTCATCCCATGGCACAGGTAAATAACAGACATGCCCTTCCCAATCGATCTTCATATCGCCACCATCAAATAACTCTACGAGAACTGACTCTTTCGACCCATCGGCCATTTCGACAAAAACAGCATTATATAAACGAAAATCAAGAGAGAATGATCTTTGTGACAATATCCTAACAACCTCTTTGGTCTTGATTTCATTCCGCCCGTAATATTCCTCCATCAAGGCTTTAACTCTATCGGGATACCTAACAAACTTTAATTTCTCAGAAATAGATTTTGCAGCAAAATAAGCCGAAAGGTTTTCAAAAAGCGAATCAACCAATCCAGCAGATTTCACCCCCTCTTGTTTAGCTAGAGCTCTTGTATCCTCGTTACCTAATAAAGACTGACGAGCTACCTCACCCCCTTTACCTTTTTCACTTATAAACAGCCAAGTTACACTCCCCCCAATAATTAAGAGGCTTAATATCAGCCAGCCAATCGGTAAAGATTTTATCCCTTTTTCAATTCCCCACGTCGCCTCTAAGTCAATAACTGGCCCATCATTAACAATAACATCAACTATATCAGCATCTTTAGACGGGCTACTTTTAAAATTCTCTTCCTCTTCCTTCATCAGCACGTAAGCTTCCTCAGCTAAAGCTAATTCTTCATCATCAATTACCTTTAGTTGAGGCTTTTCGGCTTCATCTACACGTGCTTTCACAAAATAAAAATATCTTAAATCGCATATGGACGCAACAACTGAACATGCCTTAGTCTAAGGCAGATTTGAAAAAAGCGGTAGACATCATGATCCTCAGTGCAGGTTTTGGAGAAGGGCACAATAGTGCAGCCTCAAATACTATCAAGGCTCTAGGCTCTAATATCAGCTCTGAACTAATAGATCCATGTGCACTTGGTTCCCCTTATATAAATGATAAAATACGTCATTTATACCGATTTATAACTACACATGCACCATGGATATGGAAAAAAGTCTATTATTCCACAGAAAAGCAGGATTTCTCCAAATCCAAGCTCCCTCTCATGCAGAAGCCCGAGGAGTTACTTTCCAAGATTGTTCTAGAGCGTAAACCTAAAGTCATCGTCAGTACCTACCCTCTATACCCTTATTTTCTAGAACGCATTTATAAAAAAACGGGCTTCAAGGCTACGGTCATCACAGTGGTGACCGACTCTATAGAAATCAATGCTGCATGGAGAAAGGCTCCTACAGATTATTGGATCGTCACTGATAAGTATACTCGCCAGTCCATGATTAACCATGGTATAGCTGAACATAAGATTATCGAAACGGGCTTCCCTGTTCACCCACACTTTGCTGACTTAAAACCGATCCATCATACAGATAAGCTTAAGCCCTTCCGAATGCTCTACTTCCCTACAGCGAAGAGACCTCATGTTCGTAGGATTTCAAAAGAGTTACTTCATGCAGCGGGAGACAACTCAGAACTTACTATTGTATTAGGAAAGAATGTTAAAAAACTGAATAGCCGAGCACAGGAAATCAAACAGCTTTTCCCTGGGAGAGTTAAAATTAAAGGCTGGACGAAAAAAGTCCCTGAACTCTTTAACAGCCACCATTTGGCGATAGCTAAAGCTGGAGGAGCAACAGTTCATGAAGCTCTAGCAGCTACCTGTCCGATGCTTATTCACCATCTCGTCCCTGGACAGGAAGAGGGTAACCTAGCCCTATTACGCAAACTCAATGGTGGAACCCTAGCAGATAAGCCTAGTCACCTATCTCAACAAATAAAAAACATGCTCGCTGATGACGCATCTAACTGGCGAGCTATGAAGCAGAGTTTAGCCACACACTCTAGACCCTCCGCTGCTATGACATTAAGTCATTTCATCCTCAGCGAATTAGAAAAAAATAGTAACTCCTAGAATTACTTTTATTAAATGTGCAGACTACGGGTAAATAGAGAGATTAATCTCTTCTTTTCTTCGGTTTTCTGTTTTTAGAAAACTGTCGCCCCGACCCAGTATTTTTAGAGTTCCCCATACGGTCACGCATGTTGTACTTTTTACTTTTCTGAGGTACTCGGCGCTTCTCTCTCTGAGATTCATCTTCTTCAGGTTCAAGCTTGTTGTAGTCAAAGCCTTTCTCTCGGCGCTGAGCTAAAGTTTTTCCTATATGACGCTCTAGCTTCTTTAACTTCTCTTCATCTCTAGATGTCAAGAAGGTAATAGCACAGCCTTCTGAGCCAGCACGCCCTGTCCGGCCTACTCTGTGAATGTAATCTTCACTATTCTGAGGAAAATCAATATTCGCAACATGGGTCACATCAGGAATATCTAGACCACGAGCTGCTATATCAGTAGCCACTAAGACACGTATTTTACTCGCTTTAAAGTCTCTGAGAGCTCTAAATCTATGGTTTTGGGTTCTTTCACTATGAATCACTTCAGAGCTTATATCAGCGTCTTTTAACATTCTATGTAGATCATCAGCACCGTCACGTGTGCGAACAAAAGCGATCACTGAAAAGTAGCGATGGTCACCAAGTAAATGAATAAATAGTTCTGCCTTTAAGTGCTGTTTTACAGGATAAATATACTGTTTCACTGTAGCCGCTGGATCTTTTCTCTGCCCTACCTCGATTACTTTAGGCTTATTTAGTAGCTCTCCAGATAATTTTTCAACTTGCTGGGGAAATGTAGCTGAGAACAGTAAGCTCTGGCGGCGCTTGGGAAGGTGCGTCGTTATTTCATAAATATCAGGGAAAAAGCCCATATCTAACATCCTATCTGCTTCATCAAGAATCAGATGAGTCAATTTACCAAACGAACAATGGCCGTCCTGTAAAAGCGCAAGTAAACGGCCGGGAGTAGCAATAACAATATCAACGTTACTATCTAGTTTTTCGACCTGATGCTTTTCACTTGCACCACCTATTACGATCACTGTTCTTAAGTTTGTATACTTACCGTAAGTTCTGATCTTCTGGTTAATCTGCATGGCGAGCTCACGTGTAGGAACTATGATTAAAACTCGAGTTTCACGGGCAGCTCCAGCATCTGTTTTAGCACACAGCTGCGAAATCAAAGGAAGAGTAAAAGCGGCGGTCTTACCTGTTCCTGTCTGTGCAATACCAATCATATCGCCCCCCGTTAAAATAGCAGGAATGGCCTTAGACTGAATTGGCGTTATTTTATCGTAACCAGCATCATCAATAGCCTGTAAAACACGCTTATTAAGGTCTAGAGATTGAAATGACATACCTGTCTGACTATGGAGGAATTCAAAAACTTCAAGACATATCTTAATTCGGTGATAAAATACTGTGGGATATAACTAGGAACGGTAAACCTGCTCGCCTATTCATTCACTAGAATCTAGTTTTTTGCATATATATTCATATGAAAACCAAAACAGCATTGTCCCATCTGCTAACACTAGTAACTATTCCCATAGCTGCAGCTCAGTTTGATCTAAAAGATGCTGAACCAGAAAGGGTTAACGAGGACGGAAAATATACACCTGAGCCCACCCCTCAAAGCCTTCATACCTCTCAGCTGCAGCTAGAGAAAAAAATGCTTCATTTATTAAATATCTCTAAGCAGAAAAATGATAATCTTACCTATGCTAATATAAAAATTAACATCAAAGATAAATCGATCACATTTCCTATCCGACTTAATATAAATCAAGGTATCGTGGAATATATCCTCGTCAACGAACAAGGAAAGGTGCATGAAGCACTCTTCACAACAAAAATTAAGCCTAGTGATATACAACTCTGCTTACTCCTACTTTCCGCAAAACCTGAGCAACGAATAGAAATAGAGCTAAATCAATCAAATGGGGCGCCAAGAAACACGACTCAACTCACTGATTACATTTCATTTACTAAAAAAACACTCCATACAGATAAGCAAACACCTATCCCTACTGGCTGGAAGTTTTCAGGTTCATTGATCGATCAATACGGATTTGTTGCTGACAGGGAAGGAAGCATTATTTCACTTATCCCGGACATCACTGCCGTCTGTTCCCACCAAACCTTATCTGTGCAAAACGAAGAAGAATACCACGTCATTCCTAATAAAAAAATCAATCAAGATAAACCGCTCTTCATAACAATCAAACTCTAGGACCTATTTAAAAACTCAATCCAAACTATCTCCACCATGTCTAAAAAAAGTAAACTTCTCCTCAGCCTCGCCGCGAGCATTCTACCCTCAGCACTCCTCGCTCAAGACCGCCCCGAAAAGCCCAACGTTATCCTCATCCTTACCGACGACCTCGGCTGGCAAGATGTCAAATGCTATGACATTGACGAACCATCCCCGGTGGAGACCCCTAACATCGACGCTCTTGCCCAAAAAGGACTCATGTTCTGGCAAGCCTATTCTCCCGCTCCTACCTGCGGCCCCAGCCGTTGTGCCATCATGAGCGGTGTCCACCCCGCCCGCGCTCAGATGACTCACGTCGGTGGAGGAAAACCTCCCCGCGCCCATAACCTGAAAGGCTGGGAATACATCTCACCCTGGTACACCGCCCGCATGCCTGACGAGGAGGTCACCATTGCCGAAGCCCTCAAAAGCAACGGCTACACCACCGGCCACAGCGGCAAATGGCACATGTCCATGAAGCACCACGGTTTCCCCCAGCCCAAAGACCAAGGCTTTGACTTCAGCGAAGGAAGCCGAGGCTGTCAGAGCGGTATGGTCAACCGTATCAAAACCTTCGCTCCTACTGCTGAGGCCGACCCCGAACACCCCTACCGCCTCGACAAGGACGGCTTCCCCTTCGACCAAACCACCTCTGACGCCATGACCTTCATTGATCAAAGTAAAGACGACCCCTTCTTTCTCTACTTTGCAACCTGGCTTGTCCACGGTCCATGGCACACCCACAGCGAACAGCTACTCCAAAAATACGTCAAGAAACTCAATGTTGAACTAACTCCCGACACCGCAAAAACCTGGAAAATCGAAGGGCAAAAAAACCCATTCTACTGCGCAATGGTCGAACAGCTTGACCACTACATCGGCGGTATGATCGGCTACCTCGAAACTACCGACGACCCCCGCTGGCCAGGTCACAAGCTCATCGAAAACACCTACATCATCCTCAGCTCCGACAACGGCGGCATGGAAGGCACACCTAACAATGTTATTACTGACAACTACCCGCTCCACAGAGGTAAAATTTCGGCCATGGAAGGAGGCACCCGCGTCCCCCTCATCATCACCGGAGCTGGCATCCCCGCCGGAAAACAAAGCGACGTCATGGTCAACGGCCTCGACTTCTACCCCACCATCCTCAGCCTCACAGGCACGCCACTACCCACAGACAAACATCTCGACGGCTGTGATATCAGTAAGGTCCTCAAAGAAAACCCCACTGATGCAACCCTCATTCGCTCCGCTGGTGAGCAGCCACGCGACACCATGGTCTGGCACTTCCCCAACGCTAGCGCCCAAGAAAGCACCATCCGCATCGGCGACTTTAAACTCGTCCGTAACTACGCCGACAAGCCGGAACTAGAACTCTACCAGCTCTACGATTCAGCCGACGGCACGCAAAAGCGCGTCGACATAGAAGAAGCAAAAAACCTCGCCGAGAAAATGCCAGAAAAAGTGACGGCTATGAATGCTAAACTCACCGAGCTTCTCACTGAAATGAAGGCCAGTTACCCTTACAGAAACCCTCACTACCCAGGTGCGGTTAATGCTAAAGATGCCCCCGAAGTCATCAAGGCAGAACTTACTGACGACACAGCCACCTTCACCTATAAAGAGAATGGCTCCAAGCTTACCCGAGCTAATCTCATCTATAGTAAAAACGGTCACGACCGCTACGAAGAATGGTTCCGCACCCCCGCCACTATCGGTGAAAACAACACCATCATCGCCAAAATCCCCGAGGGCAGCACTCACTACTTTATTAACCTCATCGACGAAGAGAACTTCCTCGTCAGCCACCCCTTCATCGACATCAGAGAACTTGACAAAAACAAACAATCCTACGCGGATATCGCCCTAAAAACGCCCCTTGCCAAAACTCCCAAAAAGGCAAAGAAAAGGAAAAAGCAACCTGTCAAAAACTAAATCAACTCACCGCTGACAGCTCCTCTTAATTAAAATTTAATGCTGTACAAAAGTTAATGCCTTATGGCGCCTGTTCTGAATGTGGAATTCTGTTCAAACCTTAAAAGAACACCATTTACCAACACATTCTCTTTTTATAACCGACAAAGCTTTGACAAAAACTTGTATTTATATTTATGAACACGTCGGATCAAACAGCTACAAATCAGCATTAAAGTTATGTCTTCACCTTCCACACCCAGCGCCATCTCAAATCAGCCACTTTTAACTAACCCTGATGTTACATTAATTGGCGGTGGAATTATGAGCGCAACTCTCGGTATCATGATGAAACAGCTTCGCCCGGAGCTGACTATTCAAATCATCGAATCTCTTCCTGACGTAGCATTAGAGAGTTCACAAGCATGGAACAATGCTGGCACAGGGCATGCCGCCTTATGTGAGCTGAACTATACATCTGAGGCAGCAGACGGAACCGTCGATATCAATAAAGCTCTTAAAATCTTTGAGTCATTTGAAGAATCAAAACAGTTCTGGAGTTTCCTTATCGAAGAAGGCCTGATCGACGAACCCCAAGACTTCATCCGTCGAGTTCCTCACATGAGTTTCGTTCGAGGCTCAAATAATGTTCGTTTCCTAAAAAATAGACACGACGCCATGAGTAGCCACCATTTCTTCAAGGAAATGCAGTATACTACTGACAATGAGACGATTAATAAGTGGGCACCGCTCTTAACACAAGGCCGTGATGAAAATGAGCCCATCGCCCTTACACGTGTAGGTAACGGCACAGATATCGACTTCGGTAACCTTACCTCTAAGCTCATCTCACGTCTCGCTGAGATGGACGGTGTGCAGATTAACCTCAGCACAGAAGTTCGTGATTTAGATAAAAAGAAAGACGGCAGCTGGACAGTCAAAGCTCGCCGTGAAGACGAGTTCAGATCTGATAAAGTAAACAGTAAGTTTGTCTTTATCGGAGCAGGTGGTGGCAGCCTCCATCTCCTCCAGCAGTCTGGTATCCCTGAAGGCAAAGGCTTTGGCGGATTCCCTGTAAGTGGTCAGTTCCTCGTATGTAACAAGCAAGAAATAGTCGATGAGCACCAAGCTAAAGTTTATGGAAAAGCAGCTGTAGGAGCACCTCCAATGTCAGTTCCACACCTAGATACTCGTGTTATCGAAGGTAAGGTAGCCCTACTATTCGGGCCTTATGCAGGTTTCTCACCTAAGTTTCTCAAGAAGGGGTCCATGCTTGATCTAATTAAGTCAGTCACACTTGATAACATCATCCCTATGCTCGCTGTAGGTAAGGACAACATGAGCCTTACCGAGTATTTATACCAAGAAGTCATGAACACACATCAAGATCGCTGTGACATGCTTCGTGAATTTTTCCCTGATGCTAAAGACGAGGATTGGGATCTCGTTACAGCAGGACAGCGTGTTCAGATCATTAAAAAAGTCCCTGAAATCGGTGGGCGTCTTCAGTTCGGTACAGAAGTAGTAGCTGCAGAAGACGGCTCATTAGCCGCATTACTTGGTGCATCTCCAGGGGCATCTACATCCGTATCCATCATCCTTGAAGTTCTCGAAAAGTGCTTCCCTGATGATATGAAAAGCAAGGCATGGTCAGATAAGCTCGCGAAACTAGTCCCATCTTACCGCGAGTCACTTAACGATGACCCTGAGCGCTTTGAAGAACTCCGTCAACGTTCTAGGAAAGTGCTTGAACTAGGTGAACCCATCGCGCCACCTGCATAGAGTGATTTGAATCCTCACCCAGGCTTAAATTCCTTTAACTTCTCCTTTTAGCATAGTCACATCTGACTGTGCTAAAATGTTTTAAGCTAAACTGTGTTCTGCCAACTTCAACAGGCCAAGATTAAATTCAGACTTGTCTGAACTACGCCTTAGCACTAGCAGTTCCCATATGAATCGTGATAATGACACCAAACTCAAATACTCTTGGCTTGGGCAAGGTATTGACTATCACGATGCTCTAGAGACCCAAACCAACTATCTTCAGTCTGTCCTCTCAGGAGATAAGCCAAATCATTTTTTTGCTCTAGAACATAAGGCTGTTTATACGATAGGTCGTACACGTGACCAAAGCTCTTTAGGAAACGATACACTTCATTTACCTCACGAGGTGGTAGAGATCAGCCGTGGTGGACAAGCTACTTACCATGGACCTGGTCAACTCACAGGCTACCCCATTGTTGACTTAAAACCGCTAGGTAAAGACCTCCATGCTTATATCCGAAGTCTGGAACAAGCTCTCATAAACACATGCCAGCTATATGGAGTTCAGGCTACTCGGCGCGAAGGCATGACCGGAGTCTGGGTCGAAAACAGGAAACTGGCTTCTATAGGTGTCGGTGTTCGTAAATGGATCGCCATGCACGGTTTTGCCATTAATATCACGAAGGAAAGTCTATCTGGATTTGCCTCCATTACCCCCTGTGGCATCGATGGGGTAACCATGACATGTGTCGAAAACGAAGCAAGAAAAGAGGTCACTGTAGAAGACTTCGCCTCACAATGCTTAAGCTATCTCGAACAAGAGATCATCAAACTAGCAGAACCTTCCTAGCTGATAGTATTTTCGGCTAACAAACTTCCGACCTGAGATCTATTGATAAAGGTTTTTGACCTGAGCGACTACTTCTGCGTGATCAACACCAACCTCTTTATCTGACTCTGATATTTTTTCTACTTCAATATCAGTTTCATCATTGGTGCGTGCAGAGGACTCTTTAATGATCTGCTTCTCCATCTCACGCCCGCTCAAATCACGCTTACCCTGACTGATAGCTACTCCTAACCAGCGTAGCTCATAACTATTATCTAAAGCTACTTTTACGAGCATCGTAAGAGGCACAGCTAGTAACATGCCTACTGGGCCCCATAAGAACCCCCAGAAAAGGACAGAAATAACGACCACAACTGTAGAGAGTCCAAAACGACGACCTAGTAGTGCCGGCTCAATAAAGTTCCCTAAAAATCCGTTGATCAATAAATAGCCACCACCAACAACAAGAGCACGGTTCACATCATGCATGAGTAAAGCTAGTATCACTGGAGGTAACCCTGCAATGATCGACCCCACTGCAGGAATATAGTTAAGAGCAAAGGCTAAAATACCCCAGAGTAGAGGGAAATCAACATCTGCAGACATACAGAGCAAACCGGCGAGAACACCTGTACCAATACTAATTAGAGTTTTTATCCCTAAATACTTTTGAATATCATGTGTAGCGCTTAGCATACGCTGAAAGTTAGGGCCTCGTGCATCAACAATAGCCTCAAACCTGCGTCCGAATATACGTGCCTCTGCGAGCATAAAGACGAGCAATATCAGAATAATGAAGGAGTTCTTCATTATCTCAAGTGTGCTACTCAAAACAAAAGAGATATTTTGCTTAAAGAAATCATTAATTGTCTCAGGTGTTAATATCTCTTCAATTTCAGCCTTAGCACCTTTAAACTGTTCCCATTGCTCTAACCTCACACCAGCATCAAGAGCTAACGCATACATCTTGGCTCCATAGACCTCAATGTTTCCCCCCCTAGCTAAATCAGAAACAAGCAGGTAGCCTAAAACCATAACCCCTGATAAAAAGGCAAATACAACTAACACTGTAATCAGCACGGCAAAAAAACGCGGCACACGATGCTCTCTGAGAAAGTTCGTAATAGGGAAACTTACAGCAGCCAGAAAAAATGCCAAACAGACTGGTATGAAAAAGTCGCGAGCAAGGTAAAAGCCAACACACACCAAAATTGCGCAAGCAACTAAGAGCATGATTTTATAAGTTTCTGTAGGTTTAGATGACACTCGCCTTATTTATTAATGTGATAGTTACTCTAGTTGACCACTGTTGGTGCGGTCATGATACGCATAGACTGACATACTAGCAACGGAATCATTCACAAAAACTAGAAAATAATGCATCAATATCCATATATTTTCCAATTTAAGGAATCCTCCTGCTTGCCAGCCACCTAGACTGCCGTTATAACACAATGATGAAATCGCATGAAGTGCTTAAGACAGCTTTTGATAACTCTAGCCCAAAAGCCATCGCTGCTGAATTAGGCGTCTCACTTTCTCTCGTATACAAATGGGCTCAAGAGCAGTCTGATGGAGGCTCCGGAAGCAGGAATCCACTCGATAGAATTGTAGAGATTTATCAGTTAACCGATCACGAACCTATTCTTGAGTGGATCTGCGAACAGGCTGGAGGTTACTTTGTAAGAAACCCTAGTAGCCAATGTGAACAAGGCTACGAAGTCCTTCCTGCAACAAACGAGATAATCGGTCAGTTTTCTAGCCTATTAGCCCGTATCTCACAGGCAGCCCTCGATAACTCGATTAACCAAGACGAAGCTGAAGACATCAGAAACTGCTGGGATAAACTTAAAAGTTTCGGTGAAGGTTTTGTTCGCTGCTGTGAAGAAGGCGATTTCGAACTTATGCAGAAAGATGAGGAACTAGAAGCAAGCAAGCAGGAAAACAAACCTCGCCAGACGCTTTACTAATAATCAGAGGCAGTATACACGCTGCTCACCTCGCATGAACCGCCTCCAATACCGCATCGCACGTAACCTACTCTTCAAACTAGACGCTGAAACCGCTCACCACGTTTCGCTGAATAACTTAAGAAGACTGGAATCACTGAATTTACTCCCCCTCTTAGCTGGAAAAACATCTGCATCCTCACCAGTAAATTGTATGGGACTAAAGTTCCCTAACTGTGTTGGGCTTGCCGCTGGACTAGATAAAGAGGGAAACTGCATTGATGCGCTAGGAAAACTTGGCTTTGGCTCAGTAGAAATAGGGACTATCACCCCCCGACCACAAAGTGGTAATCCTCAACCCCGCCTCTTCCGCATCATCGATCGTGAGGCCATCATCAACCGTATGGGCTTTAATAACCCTGGTATTGATCAGGGGGTAATCAATGTTTCCCAATCAAAGAGTTTCAGAAAAACGGGCGGTATCATCGGCTTTAATATTGGAAAAAATAAAGATACACCAAACGAAAACGCAGTAGATGACTACCTAGCCTGCTTACGTGGCGCATGGAATGTAGCTGACTACATCACGGTAAACCTCTCATCACCTAACACCCCTGGCCTACGTGACCTACAGGCTGCAGATGAAACAGCTCGTCTACTAGAGACATTAAAGATCGAGCAAGAGCGGTTAACTGAGGAAACCGGCAAGCATGTGCCTATCGCACTGAAAGTCGCACCAGATCTAGAGTCTCAGCATATAGCTGACTTATCAGAAGTTTTCCTAAAAGGTGGCTTAGACGGACTAATCGCTACGAACACCACGATTGCTCGTGATGCTGTTTCTGGATGTAAACACGCTAATGAAGCTGGTGGCTTATCTGGATCTCCGCTGACGTCACGCTCTACTGAGGTGATTCAGGAGTTCTATAGCCACCTGGGTGAGCAAGTCCCTATCATTGGAGTAGGTGGCATTATGACTGCTGCAGATGCTGACCAAAAGCTCAAAGCAGGTGCCAAAATCATCCAGCTTTATACTGGCTTTATCTACAACGGCCCCCCTCTCATTAAAGAAATTTTAACAAATAAGCTTTAAAAAATATCAGTAGTTGCACACAGGTCGACCCTCTAAATAGTTATTCATACTGACCAGTAAATAACGATCTATTATACGAATCCACGCTTCACAAAAAAGTTATGGCAACTTCAAAAGTTCTGAAAATTTCAAAAAATCTCTACCTAGGAAAAGGTGGCACCAAGCTGGCCTACCTGCACCCAGAAGACACTGGCTTGTGCATTAAATTTCCTAGACTTGATAAGCGCAGAAAGAAGAAAGGTCTACTACGTGAAATTAGGTATTTAGAAAAACATCAAGACACACTCCCCTTTTTATCAAAATACGTAGGCACTGTTCCCACAGACTTAGGAACCGGCTACCTCTATACCATGATTAAAAATGAAGATGGTTCCCCGTCTGCTCAAATCACTAAATTCTTAAAAGAAACAGATGGCATACCTAAAAACCTACAGGTTAAAATCAAGTCCATCTACGACCAACTACTTCACCAAAGAGCGCTTATTGATGATTCGTCACTTAGTAACATCTTTATCAGCAAGAAACTATCAGGCGACTATGACATCTACTTCATCGATGGCTTTGGAAACTCTGATTTTATAAAAATCTGTGATTACTCGAAGTTTTTCTTAAAGATCAAGCTTACACGTAAGTTTAAAAAGCTTTGTTGGAGATTGAAAATATCAAGCGACTTTTTAGATAGCTAGTATTCACAAATTCATACCGGTTAAACCACTGAAAACACGACATGATGTCACAGATCTTTTCAGTAAGCGCTTGTCTTTTGTATAGAAGCAATTTTATACCAAGTCATGTCTGCGCCGCAAAACTGGAAAAACTATCAAGACTCGCTTACTCGCTACCCTGAGCTTGGCTTCTCAATCGACACATCCCGCATGGATATCCCAGCGGGTTACAATGACTCTCTCTCAGCTGAAATCACACGTGCATTTGATGGTGTAAAAGCGATAGAAGCAGGCGAAATCGGCAATCCAGACGAAGGCCGTATGGTAGGTCACTACTGGCTTAGAAACTCTGAACTCGCTCCGAATGAAGAAATCAAAGAGCAAATCGTCAAACCCCTAGCTGACCTCAAAGCGTTTTCTAAGGAAGTTATTAACGGCAGTATCGCAGCTCCATGTGGTGAAAAATTCGAAAATCTACTCATCATCGGTATCGGAGGTTCAGCTCTCGGGCCTCAATTCATCTATGAGGCACTCGGAGCAGATAGCCCACTACAAACATTTTTCTTTGATAACACAGACCCGGCAGGCTGTGATAACACAATTGCTAAAATCAAAACTACATCTGGAGGATTAGGCAAAACTCTCGTACTTGTAGTTTCGAAATCAGGTGGCACGGCTGAGACACGTAACGGCATGCTAGAAGCACGTGCCTGCTATGAGGCATCTGGCCTCGACTTTGGTAAACACACTGTTGCGATCACAGGTGAAGGATCTAAACTTTATAACTACGCAACGGAAAACAGCTTCCTCAAAATTTTTCCAATGGAAGACTGGGTAGGTGGCAGAACTTCTGTCATGTCCACTGTCGGACTCGTTCCAGCAGCACTTCAGGGGATCGACATCGATCTATTCTTAGAAGGAGCTAAGCTCATGGACGACCGCACTCGTTCACAGAACACGAGTGATAATGCAGCCATGCAGCTAGCACTTGCTTGGCACCATGCTGGAAACGGCAAAGGTGAAAAGGACATGGTCGTCTTACCTTACAAGGACTCACTCGTTCTATTTTCTAAATACCTCCAGCAGCTAGTCATGGAGTCCCTAGGAAAAGAACATGACTTAGATGGAAACGCAGTCTACCAGGGTCTCGCCGTCTATGGTAATAAAGGATCTACTGACCAGCACGCCTACGTGCAGCAGCTACGTGATGGTGTCCCTAACTTCTTCGCTACCTTTATCGAAGTTCGTAAGAGCCGCACCGGTAACAGTATCGAAGTAGACCCAGATACAACCAGCGGTGACTACCTTCAGGGGTTCCTCCGTGGAACTCGCTCAGCTCTTTATGAAAGTGGCAGAAAGTCCATTACCCTCTCTATTGATGAAGTGGACGCTAAGACTATCGGTATGCTCATCGCCCTCTTTGAGCGTGCAGTATCATTCTACGCACTACTCGTAAATATCAATGCCTACCACCAGCCCGGTGTAGAAGCAGGCAAGAAAGCAGCAGGCCAGTTTCTCGAGCTGTTAGGAAAGGTGAAAACCGCTATTTCTACTGAACCGCAAACTGCCGAGCAGATTGCAGCTACGATTAATGCCGATATAGAAAATGTATATCACTGCCTCAACCACCTCGCCGCTAATCAATCAACTAAGCAAAATCTGGGGAATACAGTATTAGAAGATACATTTTCAGCAGCTTAATGCTAAACAAATGATATTCTTGTAACTTCAAACTTGAAACTTCAACTCACAAACATAGATTGCGTCAGCGCGCTCAGAGCAACTAAGCGCGAACTGTTCTCATGAAAGCTATTCTCGCACTCGAAGACGGACGTACATTTGAAGGTGAATCCTTTGGATACACTGGAACTACTACTGGAGAGGTTTGTTTTAACACCTCCATGACTGGTTATCAGGAGATTATTACTGATCCCTCGTATCGGGGGCAAATCGTCACTATGACCTATCCCCTGATAGGAAATTATGGTGTAAATCCAGAAGACGCCGAATCCAGTCAACCTCACGTCAGAGGCCTTGTTATCGGTGAACTCTCACCTGTCGCATCAAACTGGCGCTCACATCAGAGTCTTCCAGACTATTTCGCTGAGCATAAGATCATCGGCATCGAAGATATCGATACTCGTGCCCTCTCTAAGCATATCCGCTCTGCAGGTGCTATGCGCTCATGTATCTCTACTGAACTTACAGCTGAAGAAGCAGTGAAAGCAGCTAAAGAGTCAACACCGATGGAAGGCTCCGACTTCGTTCAAGAAGTATCCACACCAGAAACAACAGTCTGGGACGGAGAATCACGCGAGTGGGTTCTCGTCAGCCCGTCTGCAAATCAAAAAACGAACTACAAAGAACTTCCCGAAGTCAAATATAACATCGTCGCCTACGACTTTGGTATTAAATATGACATCCTCCGTCACCTCCGTCAGGCTGGATTTAACATCACCCTTGTTAACTCACGCACTAGCGCTGAAGAGGTTCTTGCTATGAAGCCAGACGGTGTATTCTTATCAAACGGCCCTGGTGACCCAGCTGCTCTCGACTACATCCACACAGAGGTTAAAAAACTTCTAGGACAAACTCCGCTGTTTGGAATCTGTCTCGGACACCAAATTCTCACCCACGCATTTGGCGGTAAGACTTATAAACTCAAGTTTGGTCACCGTGGAGGAAACCACCCTGTAAAGGACCTCCGCACAGGTAAGATATCGATCACTGCGCAAAATCACGGCTTCGCTACTGACCCAGACTCTCTACCTGAAGACATCGAGATCACTCACATGAACTTGAACGACGACACGGTAGAAGGCTTCCGCCATAAAAAGATTCCAGCATTCTCTGTTCAATACCACCCTGAAGCAGCACCTGGACCAAACGATGCGACATACTTCTTTGAAGAGTTTGCTGAACTCATCGAAGCTTCTCGTTAATTATATTACTCACCCCTCAAGCTGATAAAAAAATTCACCCACTGAATCTTATCAACTAACCAAACTCTACTATATCAAAGTGAATACCATCATCTGTGGCCTCCAATGGGGTGACGAAGGAAAAGGAAAAATTGTCGACTACCTCACCGAAACTGCTGACGTAGTAGCACGTGGTCAGGGCGGTAACAATGCAGGACACACCGTCATTGCTAAAGGTATCAAATACGTCCTCCACCTCATCCCCTCTGGTATTCTCTGGGAAGGGAAAACATGTGTTATCGGTAACGGCGTAGTCATGGATCCAGTAGGGTTATGTAAGGAAATAGCCTCTCTAGAAGAAGCTGGCATTCCTGTTCCTGCTGAAAAACTCCTCATCTCTGATCGTGCTCACATCGTATTACCATACCACCGTGAGTTAGATGCAGCGCGTGAAGCAGCTCTTGGTAAAAATAAAATCGGCACCACTAAGCGTGGTATCGGCCCCACTTATTCTGATAAAGCAAACCGTAACGGACTACGCCTCGCTGACCTACTCGACGAAGCGACAGCACGTGAGTTAATCGAAATCCGCCTCGCAGACGCTAACGTAACACTTAGCCGCCATGACCTACCTACATTCACCGTAGATCAAGTCTGGAATGAAATCTCTGAAGCCGTTGAACGCCTCAGACCACACGTCACCAATACTATCCCTGTGCTTCACAAAGCATGGAAAGATGACAAGACTATCCTCTTCGAAGGTGCTCAAGGCTCATTTCTTGATGTTGACTTCGGCACTTACCCCTTCGTCACATCATCTAACACAACCTCAGGTGGAGCATGCACAGGCTCAGGCCTACCACCAACAGCTATCCAGCGTGTAGTAGGTGTCTGCAAGGCTTACACCACCCGTGTAGGATCAGGACCATTCATCACTGAAAACGATGAAATCTCTGAGTATTTCCACGCCCGTGGTATGGAGTTTGGTGCTACTACAGGTCGCGCACGCCGCTGCGGCTGGCTCGACATGGTTCTCATTCGTTACGCATGTATGGTAAACGGAGTCACTGATCTAGCTGTTACTATTCTCGACGGCCTCGACGAGCGCGAAAGCATCAAAGTATGTGTAGCATACGAGATCGACGGCGAACGTCATGACTTCCCACCTGCCAATAGGGCGGCATGGGATAAAGCTACACCAGTTTATGAAGAACTAGCTGGCTGGCAGTCTGACACCACACAAGCACGTAGCTGGGATGAACTTCCAGAAAATGCTCGCACCTACCTCACTCGTTTAGGTGAATTAGCTGGAGCACCTGTTACCTATGTGGGCAACGGTCCTAATAGAGAACAGACAATAGCGGTTTAAATTCCATATGGGGTAAAATTTAAGTGCATTGTATTTTACAATGTGTTTAAGTATTCTTTAACAAATTGTTACTCCATGGAACTCGACTTATCAGACTCAGCAATCGACCTCAAAAGCATCACCCCAGGTGAGCTCGAAGAAATTTTTGAGGACCCCTTTGCTATTCGGCTTCTACCAGATGTCGATAGAGCTGATGGCGCTACCCGCTACTACCTCTTAGGAAGAACGATCCAAGACCGTCACCTCTTTCTTGCTTTCTGGACTGATGGCAAGTCCACCCGTGTCATTTCTGCTCGTGAAATGACACCTCTAGAAAAACGTTTCTATCAGCGTAGCTATGGAGATTTCCAGTAAACCATAAACTATCTATATCAGCATGAAAACAATCACCTCCTGGGATCAAATACCAGCATTTGAAAATGATGTAGAAGAAGCGACCTTCTGGAATGAACACCAGTTAGATACGGCGCTGATGACCAGCTCTATTCATAAGCCTGATGGCCGTGAATCTACTACCATCACGCTCCGCTTTGACCCACGAATGCTATCACGCATCAAACGTCTAGCCCGCTCACGCTACCTTAACTACCAGTCTATGATGAAGCAATGGCTTGCTGAGAGAATCGAAGAAGAACAGAGGAATCAACAAAACGACTAAACTTCTTCAGCTCAAGCCCCCTTCTAGCAAAAAGATAAAAGGATTTCTAAGTATCCTCTAGATGCAATAATTAAGGTTTATGCAAAATATAAGCTCATGATTAGCTGTAGTGAATATGATTATATAGAAATAGTTTGTTTATACCGTTATCTGGTTAGGCTAACTATGAAAACGGGAGAGATTATAGATGGAATTGCTCTTGATACAAAATCTAATGAACGCCTTTTGTTAAATATTAACGGTTTGGAAACGTTAGTTGATTTGAATAATATATCTAAATTAGAGGTTAAAGTTAATAACCCTCACTTTACTGAGGTAACTTTTAATTAAATAGGCAATAGATAAAGAACACATAACAAATCAGGACTCCTGAATTAGTTTGAGAGAACTTATTGAATAATGCTCTCATGAAAATGATTCGGTAGAGAACAATTAATATTTAAAGTAGCTAAAAGCTTAAGAAGAGCTAAGTTGCCGACGCGTAATATTAGCTCAGTTATTTAGCCAATATACATGAATAATAGCATCAATCTTTTACCTTATGATAATCGCCAAAACTATTGTCGTTATTTTCATTATCCTATGGTGTTGGTTAGGATACTGGATCTTTTCCAATTTCCGTAAAATATTCGGAAAACATAAAGATGACCCTTCTGAGTCAGCTGGGGCTCGATCCTATGTGATCGTGCAGATTTCATCCATATGGATACTTATGCTCGCAGCATTTATATACCTATTAACTTTTTGACCAAAAATACGCCCGACAGGATTCGAACCTGTGACCGCCGGATTAGAAATCCGGAGCTCTATCCAGCTGAGCTACGGGCGCTTTTTAGTAAATGTGCCTTCATCAATACGCTAAAGACGGGAGGGGTGTATGAGGACAGAGCCTGACAGTCAAGAGGAGAAGAGTAAAAAATGATTTAAGATAGCTTTAAAAACGATTTTTAAGGGTTTAAAAGCGGGTATTAGGAGAGTCAGATGTTAGCTAATGGACTAGCTATAAACTTTACGATCAATGCTCCTGCCCTCAAAGAACCTAATTTGTTCGAACAAAATTAAAACCAGCCCTTCCCCGCCCGTGAGTCTATACGCTCCAAGCTTGTAATAAGACTCAGAATCTCCACCACCTACGGTGGTATTAGTCCAGATTACTCTATTGCCATTATTTACATCTTGGGCGACTGCTACTTCGAAGCTACCGTTTCCTCCATTAGTATTCGTTCTGAGTGATAAGCTATACCAAGTATCGAGCTTGATCTCTGTTGTTGGGAATTGGCTGTAGCCGTTCATTTATTTCAAATTTCATCTATTGTTATTGTTTGTTAAGGCTGAGTAGAGATCGTAATCTGAAAAACTCGAGATAACGGTGATGCCAGCACAGCAAACTTTACACCTCTATCATTTTTTTCATACTTGTGGAGAGCAAGTAGCATTTGATGGCTTCTTGGTTAAGGCCTGTGATCTGAGAGATAGCAGTTCTGTATACACTAAGTTGTTCGGTGTATTTGTCCTTGAGTAGTTGCTCAGTAAGACCATCTGCTGAGTCAGTTTTAAAATCAATAATTTCAACACTGACCGGTTTACCCTCACGGAGTGTTATTACAGCTCGGTCGATGACCCCGCTGATCCAACAGCCTTTCTGCTGAGTCTCGAAAGGTTGCTCTCTGAGAAGTTGGAAGCCCTCACCGTCACTTAAGGTCGGCTGTGTAAAGTGAGCTCGAATACCCTCTTGGGATAAACAATCTGATACTACTCTCGCTGCCGAACTGTCGACTAAGCCCTCTAGCTCATCTACCCAAGTTACCCCTTCGAAAAGCTGGTGAACTTGATTACCAAACTCCATGCCCTGATGGCTCACTGAGTTGAAAATATCACCAGGCTGATACTCTTTGCCAGAGCTCGCTATCATCCGCCCCATTCTTGAACTCGCTGGCTGAAGTTTAGCTTCATCTAGAGCTAGCTCACTCTGAATATTCTCTATATCATCTGGAGCCTTGTCTCTTTTAACCCACTCACCACTTTCATACAGCACTCGGTAGTTAGATGAGCCTAACTTAATATCTCTCTCCCCATTTGATGCTGTGGCTTCGCGTATCCAGTCACTAAAGCGCTGCTTACACCTCCACGTATCGTCATTCACAGGGTCTAGAATGCAGTAGGTGGCATGCACCGCACGTGTGATCGCGACGTAGAGTTTACAGAAGCTTTCATAACACTGATCCGCCTCCCACTGATGAAGTATCTGCTGAAGTGCGGGGTCTGCGCTGCAGAGTTCTTTATTTGGCTTTTTAATAATATAGTTAATAGCTCCTAGCTCCCCTTTCTCTTCTAAAACCTTCAAGCGTGCCGAGTCAGTAAAGCCCTTCGAACCCTCCAGTTCAGGCAGTAAAACAATATCGAATCCTAGGCCTTTACATTTATGAATGGTCATTACCTGAATCATCGAATCCCGTGTTGTTTCACGCACCGAACGGTTTTCCAAAACCCTTACCCAGTCAGAAATACTACCACCCTGCGTTGAAAAATCCTCAGCTGCTGCCGTTATCTCCTGTAAACGCGACTGACCATAGTCTGATATATTATCACCCTCTAACTTACTTAAAGAGGTCACTAGAGTATCGACTAAAGCGGTGATTCCATAAGTAGAGAGTTCGCTAGTGAGCCATAACCATTGTTGCTCAGTGTTTTCTGTTTCTGTAAGGCTGACAAGGACGCGGTGCAGAGGCGTCATCTCCACATGAACTTTTCCAAACTCGTGCAGAGGGTTAGCTAGCCATCTGAATAAATCTAAAAAGACAGCACCAATGGGACCGTCAGCCACCTTTGTTTCAGAATCTGATATCACGGGCATCTCTGGTAGTTCCTTACGGAGAAACTCCATCACATCAGCCACCTCACTATTTTTATTTACTAATACAGCACAGGTCATTTGCTGGGACAGAGGATCTACTTCTTCTAAAAGTTCCTTCATCACAGTGTAGCGAGCCTCTTTTTTCTCTTCTGACTTTGCATCTTTAACATCAACATCAGTTTCTAACACCATCGTATGACCCGGCTTATCTACAGCTGCTATATGTGGATGAAAATGCCATCTATCTATAGCGCTGACAGGAAATACACCGGTCCATTTTCCGGCGGATAAATCACACACCTCATTAACAAAGTTTAACACATGGATAGAGGAACGGTAAGACTGATCCATCTGCCACTGTGCGAGTAAATCACTGTAATGCTCTTCAACATCATCAAATAGCTGTGGATCTCCACCACGCCAGCTGTATATGCTCTGCTTAGTATCACCTACTACAAAAACTGAACGTTCGCCGCTGGAGTCCTGCATGATCTCATCGACAAGCTTACCAATCGCCTTCCACTGGGACTGGTTCGTATCCTGAAACTCATCTAACATCCAGTGCTCATAAGTGGAGTCCAAGCGGTAATCGATCAAGTCACGCTGATCATCACTCCAGAGCTTCATCGCTCCGTCGCCTGATAGTAACATCGTTAAATCTGCAAAACATAACTTACCCCGTCCCCTCACAGTTTTATGATAAATCTGCTCATAAGCTTCTATAACAGAGTGGATACCCGCTGTCTGAACCTGGAAAACCTGTAGCTCATGAACGATGTATACTGCCAGCATACGAGTAATTGCCTGCCCGAGAGGTAGGGCCATTTCAAAACCTTTACTATTCCCTTCTATGTCGACAATTCCTCCATTGGCATAATTTTGCCAGATCGGCAAAGCTCTTTTTAACTGCGCATTTAAAGTGGCTTTATCACCAGGCTTATGTTCGCTGAGGATATCGCAGGCCTTCACCCAGCCCTTCATATAAGTTACATGTGGTGACACAGGCTCACCTATTAATTCACGCACATGTGCTGCCGCCTCTTTTAGATCTAACTTCGCTGCTAGAACTGCTGCATATGGACTTCCACCATCGGGATAAGGTAACAGCCCTCCCCACTTAGATTTATCAGGTGCTGCTAACCATCGGTTCTGATGATCTGTAACAAAGTTCTCTAACGTATCACTGAGGCGATTCTCTTCCTCTCCAAATGTAGCGAACTTAAATGACTGAATAAAGCTCTGCTTATCCGTCTGACTCATACCTGAACTAGCAAACAAGGATGTAAGCACCCCCATTTTCTCCGTCGATACAGCCTCAGATGCCATCAAATCAAACCCGCTAAGCCCTAACTCTAAGTAGAAATTCCTGACGATTCTGACAAAGTAACTATCCAGAGTAGAAAGCGCTAGTTTATCGAGTGAACCGATCAGGCCTTCTAACTTTTTCTGAAAAAACAATAAATCCATCAAAGGCAATTCAGAAGATGACCCCGTGAGTAAAGCGGGTGTTGAACCAGTGCCTTTGATTATTTTCACAAGTTCGTCAGATAAACTCCTCGCCCCTTCTGGCGAGGAGGCTGCCTCTGCCAGACGTGTCATAATACGACCGATAAACTCTGCTGCAGCTTTCTTAGTAAACGTCAGAGCTATGATCTTTTCTGGCTGTACACCCAGCGCCATAAGCGCTAAAAACCGGTTCGATAGCTGCCAGGTCTTACCACTTCCTGCTGAAGCCCGAATCATTGTGCTCTGAATTTTATTCCCCATAAATACCAACGAATACAACCCCAGTAAGGCTAAGGTATCAACCCAAATTCAAAAACAAATCACTCATCGGTAAATCAATCATTGGCAATAAGACGCCCCGATATTAAACACGCAATGTGACTGCCTCCTTTGAAATTTACGGCTTAGGGCATATTAGTGCCTTGGCTCTTATTTGCTTCATTGCTGGGGGGCTCATTTTGATTTGTAGGAAAGCTCAAGCCACGCAAAAGCAAAAATCAGTAGTATCGGTATGTAAAACCGTAAGCATCTCACTCCTCGTGTTCGCATGTTTCGCGGCTTACCCTCTGAATCAGCTAGCATGGAGAACGGTAGGAGGGCCTTATACACTGGATGCTATTTACCCGTTTCACCTATGCGACATTGCTGGATTCATCTGTGGCTTTGCTCTAATTACACGTAAAAACCTACTCTGCGAGCTTGCTTACTTCTGGGGACTCGCCGGCACGCTGCAGGGACTACTTACGCCTAATCTCCAGTATGATTTCCCAGAAGCCCCTTTCCTCTCCTTTTTTCTACTACATGGCGCCATCGTCATCACCGGCCTTGTATTACCGCTCGGTCTGGGCTGGCGTCCCAGCTCTGGAGCTGCACTACGAGCTTTCAAGTGGCTTCTCATCTATGCCGTAGCAGTCACTGGAGCTAATATCATTTTAAAAACAAACTTCGGATACCTGATGAATAAACCAGCCGAAGCGAGTTTACTCGATGTCATGGGACCGTGGCCTTGGTATATTCTCGGGTATATGGCATTGGCTGGCTTTTTATTATTTTTACTGCAACTTCCATTTAAAATAAAATCACGAACTGCGGTCTAATTTTGACATTTCCACCATCTCAAGCCACAATCCACTTCATGAGCGAAGCTCCAAAATCTCCTAGCAATGACACAGGCGAAAAGCTTAAACTCGCCAAGAGAAAACGTGTCAACGTACGTCGTCCCGATGTCATGGCACTGGTTCAGGCTGAGGTAGAAAACCACTACCGCTCATCCATTGTAGAAAAAATACGTGACCGCGGCGGTGAGTTAACAATTGGTAATACTACCATTCGCCTCGCGAAGCAGTTTGGATTCTGCTACGGTGTAGAAAGAGCGATCGATCTCGCCTATGCTTCTAGAAAAGTTTTTGTTAACGAGCGTATTTTTCTAATTGGAGAAATCATCCATAATCCAGATGTTAACAAGCAGCTACGAGACATGAACATCGTTTCCTTACCTTGGGTAGAAATCAGCGAAGAGTATGACTTGGTCAATGAAGACGACGTCATCATTGTGCCCGCCTTCGGTGCTCCGACCCACTTCATGGATAAGCTAGCGGAAATAGGCTGCCACGTGATCGATACCACCTGTGGCGATGTGATGAAAGTCTGGAGACGTGTTAGAGATTACGCAAAAAACAATGTCACTTCTATCATTCACGGCAAAGCTGGACATGAGGAAACTAGAGCAACTGCCTCAAGAGCTCTCGGCACAGCTAAAAATGGCCAATACCTCGTCATTCTAACTATTGATGATGCTAATACGGTCTGCGACTACATCACCGGGAATGGTGACCGCGATAGCTTCATGGAGAGATTCGGTAAGACATGCTCTGACGGATTTGACCCTGACATTCACCTCGAGCGCGTAGGAATAGCTAATCAGACAACCATGCTACAGAGTGAAACAGAAAACCTTCAGGAGCTAATCCGTGACGCTGTAGAAAAGCGCGACGGCAACACAGAGAACTACCATGTTTTTGATACCATCTGCGGTGCTACTCAAGAGCGCCAAAATGCGCTATTCACGATGCTCGATACAAAGAAGCAGGCGCCTATGGACATCCTACTGGTAGTGGGTGGCTACAATAGCTCAAACACAACTCACCTCGCGGAAATAGGTCAGGAAACAACACCTACCTTTTTCATTAGAAACTCGAAGTGTATGGACTCTCTCGAAAGCATCGTTCACTACGACCTTGATCATAAGACAGAAATATCTAGTGACTACCCCAGTTTTTTACTAGAAAACAAACCTATTGTTATAGGCGTCACAGCGGGTGCTTCCTGCCCTAACAACTTAATCGAGTCGACTATTTCTCGAGCTTTAGAAATACGGGGTATTACAAGTGAGCAACTAGCATCAGCAGCGTCAGCTTAACTAGTTAAACGTTTTTTCTTCACCTCACTGAGCAGCTTACCCTCAGCTAATCTCGTCTGAATAAGATCACCATCACTGAGCTCAGCAGCATTCTTAATAATCTTACCATTCTCGTCAGTCGTTAATGAGAACCCACGGTTAAAGGTTGATTGGGGACCTAGAGTTCGGATCAATGAATTCAAACCAGCCAGCTGATTATTTAACTGAGATAATGACGCCTGTGCAGTCTTCTCTAACTGAAGCTTAATCCGTGCTACTTTTTCAGCACGACGATCCATCACATCACTAGGTTTATTCGACTCATGTAGCCGTTTAAGCTCGTTAACTTCAGACTTCTTATCTGACCAATAGCTTTTTACCGCACCTCTTAAACCGTCCCGGCATCTATCAAGCTCCTGAATAGGGTCTCTAAGTGCACGCTCAGCGTCACGTGGCATAAGCGCTCTACGTGCTGAGTTAAGAATAGATAAGTCATGACGCAGTCGGCCTTCTAGAGTTCGACTCATCGTTGCTGATAGACTTTTTACTCGGGCTCTTAACTCCTCTCCATCTGGCACCACAAGCTCAGCCGCAGCACTAGGAGTGGGTGCGCGCATATCAGCAGCAAAGTCGGATATGGTAAAGTCTATCTCATGACCGACAGCAGAAACGATAGGTATTTTACAATCAAATATAGCTCTTACGACTACCTCTTCATTAAAGTTCCATAGATCCTCCAGTGAACCACCACCTCTACCAACAATGATAACATCCACCTCAGGTAGATCTTTATTTTTAGCATTACTCAGTTCATTAATGGCTCTAGCAATAGAGAGCTCAGCACCAGCTCCCTGCACGGTGACAGGATAGAGTATGGGCTGAATCCATGGAGCTCTACGTGATAGTACATTAAGCATGTCTTGTAGCGCTGCCCCTGTTCCAGAAGTAACTATACCTACTGTTTTTGGGAAATCTGGCAATGCTAGCTTATGAGCAGGGTCAAATAGCCCCTCAGTATTAAGCTTTTTCTTCAATGCTTCAAAACGAGCCTGAAGGTCACCTAAACCAGCATCCTCCACCTGCTTCACAATAAGCTGTAACTGCCCGCGTGTTTCATAGAGAGATACCTCAGCAAAAATACGCGCCTGCATACCATCTTGCGGTATCGCCTTTGCTCGGCTTGCTGAGCCACGAAATAACACACAGGAAATCTGCGCCCCTTCATCTTTCAGCGTAAAATAACTATGTCCACTAGCCTGCTTACGTAGGTTGCTAATTTCCCCTTCCACCCAGACTTCACCAATCTCGATTTCAAGTAAATTTCTCATTCGCCTTACGAGGCGTGTTACGGTCAGAGACTTCTCCATAGGATTCTACACATAGTCCTACTCTACCATTACAACGATACAATCCATTTTATCTCCTGAAGTAGATCTTTTATAATAGATCAATCGATTTCTGAACTGCATCTTCATAGCCGTCATCTGTGCGAATGAATAATTCCTGTAATCCTTTAGACGACTGAGTGATCGCTTTAAGCCCTCCACTGACGACCCGCTGAACTCTTACCTTACCCGTTCTACCATCTCGCCCGAGTGACTTACCACCATAAGATCTGCCGATGATAACACCGCGGACCCCTTCCATCTGCTCAATTTTCGCCATAACACGCAAACACTCCTTCGAGCTACTCTGATGACGACCGCGTGATGGCATGGCTGAAAATTAGACACATTGCTGTAAAAACACAGCCATTTTCACAGTCTTATTTCACACTATGAGAGCTTCGATCACTCATTATATCTGATTCTATACTCTCAAGCCTTGCTAATTAGCTTACGAGCTGCTTTTTTCTCCGCAGTAATACACTTTAATAATCATGGCTGAACGCGCAAATACCGACCCCGAAAAAATGGAAAAAATCGTCTCCCTTTGTAAAAGCAAAGGCTTCATTTTTCAATCAGGAGAAATCTACGGAGGACTCAACGGGTGCTGGGACTACGGTCCACTAGGTGTAGAACTTAAGAAAAACCTCAAGGACTACTGGTGGCGTAAGAACGTGCAGGAGCGTGATGAAATTGTAGGTATGGACGGATCTATACTTACTCACAACGCAGTGCTTAAAGCTTCTGGACACGTTGGTGGATTCTCTGATCCTATGTGCGACTGCCTACTCAGTAATGCTCGCCTCCGCGCAGACCAGATCGATGAGCAGTCAGGCACAGCTTATCACTACACAGGTGCTAGCCATGCTGAATCTGGATTTTCTATCGAGAAGCCTTACTCAGTTCTCCTCACAGATGCTAATTCTGATGAGAACAAAGCACGTAAAACAGCGAAGCTTTATTACTCTCAGTTTCTCACCGACAAGCAGATTGCGCCTAAGAAACTAGAGCTCCAAGGTGAAACAACCTCTGAGGAAGTAGACACTATTTCCTACAATCCAGAAAATGGTTCACTCCTCACAGAGGCACGTGAGTTCAATCTCATGTTCCAAACAAAGATGGGAGCATCATCTGATGATAACGATCCTAATGCGGTCGCTTACCTCCGTCCAGAAACGGCACAGACGATCTTTGTGCAGCACAAAAACGTGCTCGATTCTTCACGACAGAAGATTCCTTTCGGCATCGCACAGATTGGAAAAGCATTCCGTAACGAGATTAACCCTCGTAACTACACCTTCCGCTCACGTGAATTTGAGCAAATGGAGATCGAATACTTCTGCCACCCTGATGATGGTCTTCGTCTCACTGAGGAATGGCTAGAAACACGCCTCTCTTTCTATGAAGAGATCGGTGTGCCACGTGAGAAACTTCACGTTCTAGATGTGCCCGATGGCGAACGTGCTCACTATTCTGCTAAAACTTACGATATTGAATATGAATTCCCGTTCGGTATTCAAGAGCTTGAAGGAGTAGCTTACCGCGGCTCTTACGACCTCGGGAAACACCAGGAGCACTCTGGTAAATCTCTCGAATACTTTGATACTGAAACTAAAGAAAGATACATCCCACACGTCGTGGAACCATCAGCTGGTTGTGACCGTTCTATCCTCGCAGTCCTCTGTGAAGCCTATGATGTAGAAGACCTCACCAAGGAAGGCGGCAAAAAAGACGAACGCACCGTCATGCGCTTTAAACCATGCATGGCACCTATCAAGGTAGCTATTTTACCACTTCTCAAAAACAAGCCAGAACTAGTCGCCAAGGCAAAAGAAGTTAAGAACCTTCTTCAGCCACACATGAATGTATTTTACGATGAAGCTGCAGCTATTGGACGTCGCTACCGTCGTCAGGACGAAGTTGGAACTCCATTCTGTGTTGCTATCGACTTCGAAACACTTGGTGAAGAAGGACCTAACGGCGAAGAGCTCACCGATACGGTTACTATCCGCCATCGCGATAGTATGGAGCAGGAGCGTATCGCCATCAGCGAGCTACTGCCATGGCTACTACAGAGAATCGTCTAATCCCTCACATTTAAACAATCCGCATTAAACTCCTGTGAAACAGCTCATCCTCGCCGCTGGAAAACCAGCACTAGGTTATGCAAAAACAGGAGTTGCGGAATATCTGAAGCGTCTCCAGCGCTACGGAAAATACGAGCTAAAGCACATCAAAGACGGTAGCAGTGCCGATGTCTCCAAGAGACTTCATCAAGCTAGCAAAGGTAGCTTACGTATCGTGATGGATGAGCGAGGTGAAAGCCTAAATACAGCTCAGCTATCTAAACGTATGCAAGACTGGAACATGCGTGGTGTAAAGCGAGCTACCTATCTGATAGGTGCATCTGATGGACACACTCAAGAATTAAGAGAACAGGCCGACATGATCTGGGCGCTCTCCCCCCTTACCCTACAACATGAACTCGCGCTTGTAGTTTTACTCGAGCAGATTTACCGTATTGCCACGATCGACCGAGGCGAGCCATACCATCGTTAAAACTTTCAATAAGAACACGTCATAACTACGCACTGATTATTGACAATTTCACGATGTAATGCACAACTTAGATCGTATTTCACAAAGCTAACCGATCATCTCGTTCACTAGCTTTCATATTCATTTTCAAAACCTATCTAACTAATAATATATATGTACGACCTCATAGTCATCGGTGGTGGCCCTGCTGGATACGTCGGAGCTATCCGCGGAGCCCAGCTCGGAAAGAAAGTAGCAGTTATAGAAGCTGACCGTGCAGGCGGAACCTGTCTGAACTGGGGGTGCATCCCCACTAAAGCTCTGCTAAAAAACGCTGAGCTCTATCAGACGCTTACTAAGAAAGCTTCAACTTTTGGTATTTCATTCGACAACCTCAGCTATGACTGGTCAAAGGTTGTAGGTCGTTCACGCCAGGTATCTGACCGCCTCGCTGGTGGTATCGAATATTTATTTAAGAAAAATAAAATCGACTACATTCGTGGAATGGGTGCTGTAACAGACAGCTCACACGTTACGGTTACAGCTACCGACGGTAAGCAATCCATCCTTGAAGCTAAAAACATCATGATTGCGACTGGCTGTAAAAGCCGTGAGCTTCCGCCGCTCCCCTTCAATGGTAAATCTGTTATCAGCTCAAAGGAAGCTATGGTTCTCCCTGAGCAACCTAAAGAAATGGTCATCATCGGTGCTGGCGCTATTGGCGTTGAGTTTGCCTATGTTTACAACTCATTTGGCACAAAGGTAACCATCATCGAAATGCAGCCTAATCTACTTCCTGTGGAAGACACAGAGATCGGCCAAGAGCTTCAAAAATCATTTACTAAACAAGGCGTTCGTAGCCTTACTGATACAAAATGTGTAAACTTCAAAGACAACGGCAACTCCGTTTCTATCGATGTCGAAGGACCGAAAGGTAAGGAAACAATTACCGCTGATGTTTGCCTAGTAGCCATCGGTGTAACCCCAGTTCTTCCAGCTGGACTCGAGCCTGAACTTGACCGCGGATTTATCAAGATCGGTGATCGCTATGAAACATCGATCCCTAATGTCTATGCTGTAGGTGATATCTCAGGCCCTCCATGGCTTGCTCACACGGCTAGCTTCGAAGCCATCCAGTGTGTAGAAGGCCTCTTCGTAGAAGGTCATACTCCACGTAAAGTCGGTAATTTCCCAGGCTGCACATACGCGCACCCACAAGTTGCATCTGTTGGAAAAACAGAACGAGCGCTTAAGGAAGAAGGAGTCGAATACAAAGTCGGTAAATTCCCTTATGCAGCAATTGGTAAAGCTCAGGCATCTGGTGATGCAGAAGGTTTTGTTAAACTTCTATTTGGTAAAGAGCACGGTGAACTCTTAGGAGCGCACATCATAGGTGATAATGCTACTGAGCTCATCGCCGAAATGGGTCTAGCTCTCGAAATGGAGCTAACAAATCAGGAAATCCACTCCACTATCCACGCTCACCCGACTCTAGCTGAAGCTATACATGAAGCTACCCTAGACGCAGACGGACACGCAATCCACTTCTAATAAGGGCTTAGCGATTACAAAATATTCAAAACGGAGGCTCGACGCCTCCGTTTTTTTGTTTAAACATATTCCTATCAGGTTTTAAACTACCACTATAATCTGAGTATCAAAAACTAAAACAATATACTATGAGCAGCTCTAAATGGCACTATACGGACAAGCTTGGCAAACAACAAGGCCCTATAAGTTCAAGAGAACTAAAGAAATTATGTGCAGACAGCACAATTTCAAAGAACTCTATGGTTTGGAAAGAAGGTATGCCTAACTGGCTCCCTATTTCCGATGTTGAAGTTCTTAAAAAGAAAATCGAAGAAGAGCCCAAAAACCTCTATACGAAAAAAGATAGCGAGTCTAAATATGACCACTCCACTCATACCTCTACTAACGTCAATATGGATGAGTATAAAGGTATCGGACGTATCTTCTACTTGATAGGTATTATCATCATTTTAGTTTTACCTGCAGCCACAGCTTACTTCATATGGGGCAAGGATATTATAGCTCTCACTGAATCAGATGCTTCAGCTCTCCAAGAAAAATTCAGTGCTCCTGACACCAACACCCTTATACTAGCTGCCATATCAGTAGCTCTCATACTCGCACTCTATCTATGGCTCCATGCTGCTAGATTAAAAAGCACAGGAATGAGCCGCTTAGCATCTATATTTGCCTTCGTTCCGCTCATTAATATATATATTCACCTAAGGTGTATAGCCTACCCTAAAAAATACAGTAAAACGAAAACACTAGACTTCCCTGGTAAGCTCATCGTTTTTATCTTCTTCCTCTCTATTATCATTCCTGTTGCTCATGCCTTTACAAACGGAAAATCATATAACTTCAAAGTTCCTGACATCTCTAAGTTTTTTGAAACAGCTCAAGAAAAAGCCGAAAGTATCAACCATAAAGAAGGCGATATTTCAAGCAGACGTAGACAATTAGACTCTAAAATAGACGAAATTGGTAATGGTGCTGCTCGTGGGGCTGCTAGCGGTCAATAAAGTAATGCATCATCAAGATTGCATTTACTCAACGAGAGCATAGATCAATGAAGAGTCGTCTAAATTTAGATCCTTTTTTTAAAGCCAAAGTATCCTTGTAAGTTATTTGCCTAAGCATAATAATTTACATACATGAGCGACGCACAATGGCACTACACTGATAAAAAGGGAAAACAGCAAGGGCCTGCCTCCACGGCCGAGCTCAAGGAGTTAATCAGTAACGACAGCCTTTCTGGAGGCTCTATGGTCTGGAAGGATGGAATGGCTGACTGGCAAACTGTTGCTCAAATAGACGACCTAAAACCCAAAGAAACTAAATCATCCCCTCCTCCGGTTGATGACTATATAGCTAAAAAGGCTAGTAACCCATATGCTACCCCAACGGATCCTGGTTCACTATACAGCATCGACTATGAGCCAGGCGGGATAGGACGGTTTGCTTTTGTATTTAGTATCCTAGTTCTAGGTTTTCTCTTAATATTTATTGCTGTTACCGGAACCCCTATATTAGCGACTGTGATAGGTAACGCTCAGATAGCGGCCTTACTTCTCGGCATCGGTTTTACAGCCTTCATGTTATGGCCTTATGGACTTCGCCTAAAAAACACAGGCATGAATCCTTGGGCAGCTTTGTTAACACTGGTTCCATTTATAAATATATATATCACACTTCGGTGCCTAGCCTTCCCTAAAGGATACGCCATCACCAAAAAGCTCGATATCCCAGGAAAGATTATTAGCTTTTTTTATGTATTATTAATTATCATCTATTTTGCTGTTATTCTGCTTTATGGTGGAGACGCTCTGAAAACAACTATAGAGAAGGCTTCTGAAAAAATAGAGCAGCGTGAAAGTCTAAAAGAAGAACTATTACTGCCCTAAACTCACAAATAGCATCCTATTTTACTCCCCTCATATTTCAAACGAATCATGTCTGACCAACGTAAACCCTTTCCCTTTGCTGAATTTGAACCAAAATGGCAGCAATACTGGGATAAAAACGATACCTTCCACACGCCTAATCCAGGTGATGCTGATTTTGATGCCTCACGACCTAAGTATTTCATTCTAGATATGTTCCCCTATCCGTCTGGAGCTGGACTTCATGTCGGGCACCCAGAGGGATATACTGCAACCGATATCCTAGGCCGATTCAAACGGATGAATCGCTACAATGTTCTTCACCCGATGGGATGGGACGCCTTCGGTTTACCAGCGGAGCAGTATGCTATCAAAACAGGACAGCATCCTAGAATCACGACTGAGACTAATGTAGATAACTTCCGCCGTCAGTTGAAGTCTCTTGGTTTCGGCTATGACTGGAAACGTGAAATCAACACAACTGATCCAGAATACGTTCGCTGGACCCAGTGGATCTTCCTACAGCTTTATAATTCATATTTTAATGAAGAAACTAAGAAAGCTGCACCAGTAAGTGAGCTCGAGGAGAAAGGATGGACACCTGAACAGATCGATGACGTCCGTTTGGCCTTCATCCATGAAGCTCCAGTTAACTGGTCACCAGATCTTGGAACTGTGCTCGCTAATGAAGAAGTCGAAGAGTGGAAAGCTAAAGGGCACACTGTAGAGCGTCGCCCGCTTCGTCAGTGGATGCTTCGTATCACAAGCTACGCACAAAGGCTTATCGACGAGCTCGAGCCATTAGACTGGCCTGAGTCGATTAAAATGCTCCAGAAAAACTGGATCGGAAAATCAACAGGTGCCGAGGTAGAATTCGACATCTCAGGTAATTCAATCAATGTTTTTACAACAAGACCTGATACATTGTTTGGAGCCACCTATATGGTCCTAGCTCCTGAGCACCCACTTGTTTCTGAAATCACAACGGATGAACAAAAAGCAAACGTAGAAGCATACATTAAAACATGCGCCTCTAAATCTGACTTAGAAAGAGGCGATCTTAATAAAGATAAATCAGGCATCTTCACTGGAGCTACTGCTACGAACCCTGTCAACGGTGAGCAAATCCCTGTATGGATAGCTGACTATGTCATGATGGGCTATGGCACTGGTGCTATTATGGCTGTGCCAGGTCATGATGAAAGAGACTTCGAGTTTGCTCAAAAATTCGACTTACCTATTCTTCAAGTCGTAGCACCATCAGATAAATCTGAGTGGCAGGGATACACTGGTAACGGCAAAACTATTAACTCAGGCTTCTTAGATGGAATGAAAACTAAGGACGCTAAGCGAGCTATGATCGGTTGGTTAATCGATAACAAAAAAGGCTCTGCTAAGGTTAACTTTAAGTTACGTGATTGGCTATTCTCTCGTCAGCGTTACTGGGGTGAGCCCTTCCCTATTCTTTGGGAAGACGGTCAGCATAAAGCTGTTCCAGAATCAGAGCTGCCAGTACTACAGCCAGAGATGGATGACTTTAAACCAACAGGGTCTCCTGAAGGACCATTAGCAAAAGCTACTGATTGGATTAACTACTCAGAAACTGCTAAGCGTGAAACTAATACCATGCCTCAGTGGGCTGGGTCATGCTGGTATTACATGCGTTACTGCGATCCTAACAACACTGACCGATTCATTTCAGAAGCAGCCGAAGAATACTGGGCTGGGTCAAATACTGATAATGCCGCGTCAGGAATGGTCGACCTCTATGTAGGAGGAACAGAACACGCCGTCTTACACTTACTATACGCTCGTTTCTGGCATAAGGTCCTTAATGACCTAGGTCATGTCACAACAAACGAACCGTTCCAAAAGCTTGTGAACCAAGGTTTAATCCTAGGTGAAGATGGTGCTAAAATGTCTAAATCTATCGGCAACGTCGTCAACCCTGACGATGTCGTGAATGAATACGGTGCTGATGCTCT
>CAYNLE010000002.1:97054-119039 GCA_964397975.1 uncultured Verrucomicrobiales bacterium
TCGGCAACGTCGTCAACCCTGACGATGTCGTGAATGAATACGGTGCTGATGCTCTTCGTCTTTACGAAATGTTTATGGGTCCTCTTGAGCAGGTAAAACCGTGGCAAATGAAAGGGGTCGAGGGTGTTTCTAGATTCTTAGCTAAAGTTTGGCGCCTTGCCTTTGAACAAAACCAAGAAGCTGAATGGGTACTATCTAGTAAACTCACTGATGATGAGCCTACGGATAAAGCACTCTTAAAAGTAGTTCACGAAACGATCAAAAAAGTGACTGAAGATATTGAAAAACTATCCTTCAACACAGCTATTTCTCAGATGATGATCTGCACGAATGCTCTTGGAAAAGCCGAGCAGATCCCTGCTATCTTACTAAGAGACCTTCTTAAGTGTTTAAACCCATTTGCCCCGCATATTACTGAAGAAATTCACGAACAACTTGTAGCTAACTACCCTAGCTCAAAGTGTAAGTTTGACTACATTCTATCAGACCGTAAGTGGCCTGAGTATAATGAAGATTACCTCGTGGAAGATGAGGTCGAAATTGTAGTTCAGGTAAATGGAAAACTCCGAGGCCGCATCACAGTGGCTAAAGATGCTGCTAAAGAGGAAATCGAAAAACTCGCCCAGCAGGACGCCAATGTTATTCAGCACACAGAAGGGAAAACAGTGCGTAAAATCATTGTCGTCCCAGGTAAGCTCGTAAACATCGTTGCCAACTAACATTTATCTCCTATGAAAGTTCTTAAAGTAAAATACGCGCTCTGGGCTAAAGACTGGGAGCGATGCCTACACTTCTATCGTGACCTATTCGATGGCGAAGTAACTCTAGCTATGGAAGTCTGGAGTGAAGTTGTCATTCAAGGTGCCACAATTGGAATCCATGGTGGTGGCGAAGGGAAACGCACATGGACGGGACTCAGCTTCCAGGTCGATGACCTTCACGAAGGTATTGAAAAACTAAAAAAACTGGGCGGCGACCTCACTAAAGAACCTACCGACACAGAGGAAGACCCACTGCACCTCGCTATGTGTATTGACCCTGACGGGAATGAATTTATGATGACCTGCCCCCGTAAACGATAATCCTTACTATCTATGTCTGACGCAATTATTAACGAAAAATACCCGGACGCCATTACTACTGACTCAGGTCTTAAGTATGTCGTAACTCAAGAAGGCACTGGCACAGAAAAGCCCGAAGTCAGACAGTCTGTAACAGCGCATTACTCAGGCTACCTACTAGATGGAACTAAGTTCGACAGCTCTGTAGACCGTAATCAGCCATTCATCTTTAACGTAGGTGCTGGTATGGTTATTAAAGGATGGGACGAGGCTTTCGCCGATATGACTAAAGGCGAAAAACGCACTCTTATCCTCCCACCAGAGATCGCATACGGAGCACAGGGATATCCACCTGTCATCCCACCGAGTGCCACACTTATCTTTGATGTTGAGCTACTCGACTTCTAAAAGTAACTCCTTATTTTATAGTAACTTAAGCTACTGCGTTTTTCCAAAGCGTAGTAGCTTTTTTGCGTCTTCCATCATCATATAAACTGATGGCACCAGTATCAGAGTGATCGCTGTGGCAAATAGAATACCGAAACCGAGTGATACTGCCATAGGTATGAGAAAACGTGCCTGCATATCAGTTTCTACCAGCATGGGCATAAGACCAGCAAAAGTAGTAAGCGATGTCAGAATGATCGGTCTAAAGCGTTTCACTCCAGCATTGCGAATAGCTACTATTATATCCTCTCCATCTTTTCGGTGGCGATTCACATATTCTACCAATACAAGACTATCGTTTACTACAACACCTGAAAGAGCAATGATGCCACACATCGACATAATACTAAGCTCCATCCCCATGACGATATGGCCTATCACAGCTCCTACCACGCCAAATGGTATCACGGACATAATCACAAGGGGCTGAATATAAGACTTGAGAGGTATAGCCATCAAAATATAAATAAGTAACAGCGCTAATAAAAACTTAACACCCATCTCAGAGAGTGAGTCTTTTTGATCTTTTTGCTCCCCTAGGTAATCCCATGACACCCCAGCGTATTTATCAGATAAACCGCTTAATGTCTCAGCTGTGAATCTAGAAACCACTTCATTTGCATTGGCTCGAGAGCGATCTACATCTGCACTGATTTTAATAGAACGTTTTCTATCTACACGGTGGATAGATGCAGGGCCTCGGCTCGGCTTGGCCTTAGAAACTTCAGTCAAAGGAACTTCTACACCATCCATTGACCTCAACCTAACACTTTCTATATTTTCTATAGATCGCCTCTCTTCTACAGGGTAACGAACCATGACCTTCACTTCATCTCGCCCCCTCTGAATGCGCTGAACTTCCTCACCGTAAAACGACTGACGAATCTGATTCGCTACTGACTGAAGGCTAAAGCCCATTGCTTTACCACCTGCTGATATTTCATCAAAGACGAGCTCGTTTTTCCCCTTCCTACTATCCGTTGATATATCAATCACACCAGGGTAGTTTTCAAGCTCAGATGTGATGTGGTTTGCCGCCTGCTTTAATTTATCAAGATCACGACCTGATATTTCAATGTCGATAGCGTTCCCTCCAGCTCCTGTTTCCTGCTTAAAGCTTAGCTCCACTACCCCAGCTATCGTGCCTATTTCCTCACGCCACTCAGCGGTAAATTCATCTGCTGATATATTACGGTCTGCTGCTGGTGAAAGCTCCACCGTAACTTCACCAATGTTACTACCAATAGGAATACTCCCTCCGCCAAAACCTAACAGGAACGGCTGAGTTCCAGAGGTCGCTAATACATGAACTAGCACCGAGTCACCGTCCACATCATGATAACGTTCCCCCACTCGTAGTGCTGCCTGCTCGATTCTTTCTATATCTCTCTGTGTGGTTGTAAATGGAACCCCTACTGGTAACTCGAACTTCGCCGTGACAACATCACCCTCAACCTTAGGCATGAATTCAAAAGGAATCCACTTCCCAGCTACTAAACCTATCACCAATAATAAAGCCGCTAAAAACAAACTCCATACCACATAACGAAAACGTAAACACTGTATTAACACAGGACGATACACCGTCGTTACAAAACGTTCTAACAAAGCAGCTATCTTTCTTTGAACACGAGAGATAAGACCTACTTTTTCATTATCCCTTTTCGGCCTCAATAATGCTAGATGAGCCGGTAAAACTAGCTTGGACTGCAGTAGAGAAAACATTAGTGTAGGGATCACAATGTAGGGAATATTAGGCCATATTTTACCACTCACACCACTCAGACCCAGCATCGGGGTAAAAGCCGCCATCGTTGTCAAAATACCAAATATGACCACCATACCGACTTCGTGAGTCCCCTTCCAACTCGCCTGACGAGGATGCTCTCCGGTTTGGATCCTACTATAAACATTTTCCCCGACAATAATGGCGTCATCAACAACAATCCCTAGCACTAGAATAAAAGCAAACAGTGATATCATATTCACTGAGACCCCTAAATAAGGCATCATCCAGATACCCCCAGCAAATGAAACAGGTATCCCGATAGCTACTAAAAATGCTAAACTCGGGCGTAGAAACATCGCTAATACGATAAAGACATAAAACAAACCCCAAGACCCGTTTCTAACGAGTAAGCTTAATCTGCCCTGCAGTAACTTACTCGTATCATTCCATACCTCTAACTTTACTCCTTCTGGAAATTCCCGTGGTGCGACGTTGTTAATATAATCTTTAACACCCTCTGCTATGAGCAGCGTATCCTGATCACCTGTGCGGAATACATTCACCAACACAGTATTGCGGCCATCAAAACGTGAATTGATATCCACATCCTCAAAGCCGTCTACCACCTTCGCAACGTCACGTAGTAATAGCTGTGAGCCATCAGGTCTCGTCGCTACTAATATGTCTTCAAAGTCCTGAGCCGTATACCTCTTACCTTTTGCTCTGATAATAATTTCGCCTGCACTCGTTCGTATAGATCCTCCTGGAAGGTCTAAAGATGTCTGACTAACAGCATTAGCAACTTGCAGAAGAGATAACTGATGACTACGTAATGTTTGCTCTGAAACCTCTATTGAGATCTCATATGGTCTCACTGCTGAAAGTCTAGCTTTAGTAATCTTAGGAGTTCCACGTAATATGCGTAGCATGCCCTCTTTTACCCCTTGAATACTTTTTTCAGGCTCCTTTGGCTTATAGTCCAGCAGACCGTCACGCACTTTTTCACCAAACTGTCTAAGAGTTTTCTCATCTACATCTGCTGAAACAGCGATGCTCATAACCTGAATATCTATCTTCGCCTCTTCTAGTATTGGCTTCTCTGCATTTTCTGGGAAATTACTTATGGCGTCGACTTGTGTCTTGAGGTCACTCATGACTTCACGCACATCATAGCCGTTTTCCACCTCCGCCGTTAATGCACCCATCGACTCCGTAGCGGTGGAAGTTATACGCTTAATACCATCTACATCTGAAACAGCATCTTCTAGCGGTAATAATATCCCGCTCTCTACTTCATCAGGAGTAGCATTCGGGAAAGGGACTTGTATAAGAACAGCATCGAGAGAGATATTTGGAAAAACCTCTTTTTTAATATTAAACCAAGCGGAAAAACCGGCAATCAACACGAGCAGCATCACAAAGTTTGCTGACACATGATTTTCACTAAACCATTTGATTATATTTTTCATCCTCGTTTCTCTCCGTCTTCATCCGCCTATCACTCTGATACAGGCTCTAGCTCTTCTCTCAGCTGCATACCTAGTATAGCGGTTTCTATAGGGCTAGTAATCACCTTTATCCCGTCTGAAAGACCTGATGAGATAAGCACCGTTTTAGCCTGAGTTCGAAATACACTTACCGAAACGACCTCTAACTTATCATCAGCATTAAGCACCAGGACTGTATTATCAGACCGCAGAGAGCTTCGTGGAATCGTCACTAGACTCTCTACTTCCTTTCCTTTAATTTTAGCCTGAACAAATAAACCTGAAAGAGGTAACGAATGGTGAGGAAACTCTTCATTAGCCTCTATTCCTACAACGAGATAAACTGTCATGGTGCTACTATCAACAAGCTCTTCACTTCTAGTAACCTTCCCTGACCACTCTTGATTTACGTTTCCTACCGTAGCAGATATCAATACTTCAGAACCAACAATGGATTCTTCATTTAAATACGCAAAATCTTCTAATGTAAGCGGCACCCTAACATCTAAAGAATCTGACGAGTATAGATCTGCCAAGCGCGCACCCGGTGTTACATATGACCCTAAATCCGTGTATGTAGCTTCTATACGACATAGATACGGAGCCCTTAGCTTTGTCCTATCTAGATCTCGAATCGCTTTATCAACTGCCGCTTCAGCTGCCACTATCTGAGCTTTGGCACTGGCAATCTGAGGCTTTCTGAGCACCAGATCAGATGCGACACCTCGACCAAGTTTTTTCCAGTCACTCGCCGATTGATCTGCTCTAGCTTGCTCTGTAGCTAGAGCTAGATGAGCGTCAGCTAAGTTCGCCTCACATGTCGCTAAAACCGCAACATAATCTGAACCGTCAATTTCCAACATAATTTCACCTTCATCAAAAGAACCTCCTACTTTAAACTTAGGTGATACGCTGGTAACACGCCCCATTATTTCTGAGGCTGCTTGTGTTTGCCTTCCGGGAGTTACACGACCTTGAGTTTCTATATATAATTGCTCTGTCTCAGCCTTCACCTTGATCACTCTCACTACTGGGACTATTTTTTCAGGCGCTTTTTTATCTGCCTGAGGCCCATTATTCTTTAGATAAAACCAACCAAGCACACCAGCGGCTAATATAATAATAGCAAACAGTAGATTTACTATAGCGCTTCCTTTTTGTAAGACTTTTTCCATCCTGATGATCATCGGTTGAGTTTAAACCCTCCACCTAAGGCTAAGTGAAGATCTACCCGGTTAGTTAACCGTAAGTGTTTTAAACTAGTGTATTGAGAGTCTAGCTGAATACTGCGTGTTTGCGCTGAAAAAAGTGTTAAAAGATCACCACTACCCCTACGAAACTCTTCTTCCGCTGCAGTAGAAGCTTCTCTAGCTAGGTCCAGGGCCTCTTTTATTTCACCTTCACGCTTTGTTAATAAACGCTCTACTGCAAGAGCTTCTTCAACTTCACCAAAGGCATTAATAACCGTTTTATGAAGTGTCGCTAGAGCTTCTCTTTGACTCGACTTACGCACACGAATCTCATTTCTAATTCGTCCCCCTGTTAATATAGGCGCAACAATATCGCCTCCTATAGCCCATACACCAAAGTCACTATTTAAAATATTAGACAATGACTCAGTGGTGGTTCCCCCACTACCTGTGATCGTAAAACTAGGAAATACAGCTAACTGAGCTTCTTTAATACTTTTCGAACTCGCCGCGTAACGCCTTTCCGCAGCTATTATATCAGGTCTACGTAACAATAAACCAGACGGCACGCCACTAGGCGGTCTCGACGGAGCTCTGGGTAACGAGGCCTTCCCCACAATACGAGCTGAAGGGTAACGCCCTAGTAGTAACTCTAATCGCCTACGAGCAGACTCTAAGTTCCCTTCCCGAGCAGAGAGATCTGACTTTGTAGTCGCGACATCAGTCTGGGCTAATCTCAGCTGAGAAGCTGAGCCACCTTCCGCACGCAAATCACGCTCGAAACGCTCTTGCACAGAACCCTCTGTTTTTTTTCGAATTGATAACGCTTCCTGTGCTAACGTCAGCTGCTCTCTAGCTTCAGCTAACGCAAACCAAGCCTTACATACCTGAGCTGCTAATGAAGCTCGTGCGGCTCGGTATTCTGCACCACCAGCTTGCCATTCTGCTATAGCTGCAGATTTCCCAGCACGATAACGTCCCCAGAGGTCAGGCTCCCACGAGACACCTAGACTAACTCCATTAGTCTCTGAAATTGTAGAACCACCAAACGGAAAACCTATAAAGTTTAATTTGTTTCGATTTGATGAAAGAGACAGATCAACTTGTGGTTTTGACAAAGCATCTGACACACCCGCAGCCTGAGATGCACGGTAAACACGCTCTGAGGCGATTTTGATATCTTGGTTAGAGATTAGAGCCTCAGCTACTAATTGGTTAAGCTGAGTATCACCGAATCGTTTAACCCATGCTGAATCAACACCAGACTGGCCAGCCTTTGTAGCTGACCAGTTACTTGGAGATAAATTCAAAACATCTCCTATTGCCTGATCAGGAGGATGTGAAACACAGCTACAGAGTGTAATAATAACAATAGTAGCTGCTAGTTTAACATGCATTATTCGGCCCCTTTAGTCACCGGAGCTTGAAAGCCAGCAACACAGAAGTCAATCATTCCTTGTAAGTGGTCTTCGATATCAAGACTACCGCACTTACCCATCGTAAGCTTTTCTAAAGTATCACTATGTGATAAAGTATGCATCATCACACCGTAAGAATAGTGTAAACGCCATAAAATGTTTTCTACTGAAAAATCAGGTAAAATATTAGCTAATGCCTCGGTGTAAGCCATAACTGCTTTTTGAACCTCCGCAACAGAACTGTAACAGTCACCGCCCGTCTTGTTATTCATCATACAACGACCAATAAGCTTCAGGAATAACTGCTCGTCTATTTGACTGCGGCGAATTATTGATACAAGAGGTCTCATAAAAGCCTCGATAACATCACTTAATTCCGGTGTATTACCGTTTGCTTGCAAAGCTTCTAACCTCCGTAACCTTTCAATATTAATAGGTAATATATAAAGCATCTGGATCTCTTGAAAGAGCTTCTCCTTACTACCAAAGTGGTAATTAACTGCTGCAACATTAGCTTTTGCAGTATCTGTGATTGATCGAACAGAGATGTTCTCAAACCCTTCTTCTGCAATTAATTCACAGGCTACTTCTAATAGCCGGACTCTTGTTGTTTTCTTAGTTGGCTCATCTTCAGGTCCAACTACTGTTTTTGTTAGTGTCATTATTATATTTCTATTTATTATAAGATATAATAGGGCGTTCGCTTAATTAAATTTCATCTCAAAAAATAAATATTATTAATAATATCGTTACTCTTGAATAAATTTAACATAAGTAATTTATATGCGTATTGGTCTTATTGGTTGTGGTCGGATGGGTAGTGCTCTGATAAAGGGAGCTATTGAAGCAAATGTAATATCTGCATCAAATATATTGCTACACAGCCGGACGGCGGAATCTGCACAAGTTCTATCGAAAAATACAAGTGCTAATATAACTAAAAATAATGCCGAACTAGCAAAACACTCAACCGTCATTCTCTTAGGCTGTAAACCGGCTCAAGTCGCTCCCATTTTATCTGAAATAAAAAACTCAGTTAACCCCGAAACCCTTATTATATCTATAGCTGCAGGTATTTCACTAAATACGATGGAAGCAATCTGCAATGAAGGAACCCGGATCATTAGAGTCATGCCAAACACACCATCACTGATCGGTTTTGGAGCTGCAGGTATGGCTGCTGGAAAATGTGTAACACCGACCAATATAAATGCCGCTAAAACTCTCTTCGAGGCTGTCGGAGATGTGCATATTGTAGAAGAATTCCAACTAGATGCCGTTACTGGGTTATCCGGAAGTGGCCCAGCGTATGTCTATAATTTTATCGATTCACTAGCCGCTCAAGGCGTAAAAGAAGGGCTTTCTTATGAAACAGCACTCGCACTTGCTTCACAAACGGTAGTAGGCGCTGCAAAAATGATTCAAACAACAGGAGAAACACCTAGGGATTTGATTAACCAAGTCACCTCTCCTGGAGGCACTACCCTCGCCGGCTTAGCTGCATTAAGCAGTCACAACTTTGAACAAGCTGTCGCCGCAGGTATGCATGCTGCTACTGAACGTTCACGAGAAATAGCAAAAGGTTCTTCTTAAGAACGACTTAAGCTATACCTACACTAGCTGCTGCTTCAACTACTGGAGCAAAACTCATACGATGAATAGGACAAGGACCATGAGTAAGTAACGCCTCTTTGTGAACTTTAGTCCCATACCCCTTATGCCGCTCAAAACCATATTCTGGATATTTCTCAGCATAATCTACCATCAGCCTATCACGCGACACTTTTGCTATAATACTGGCAGCCGCGATCGATAAGCTTTTACTATCTCCTTTTACTATACCTTCAGAAGAAATAGGAAAATGAGGAACAGCTAAACCGTCTATCAGGCAATGGTCAACCTCTAGGGCTAAAGCTTGAGCTGCTCGAGCCATAGCTAAATGCGTAGCCTTTAAGATATTAATCTCATCTATCTCATCTACATCCACATAACTTTGCGCCCAGTATATTTCTGGGTTTTGTGTTAATTCCTCGTATAAAGCCTCTCGTCGTTTCTCGGTTAGCTTCTTCGAGTCTGTTAATGTGTCATGTGAAAAACCTGGCGGTAAAATCACGGCTGCAGCTGAAACGGGACCGGCTAAAGGTCCCCTCCCTGCTTCATCGATCCCCGCCACCACATTGTAACCATTCTGCTTGGCAAGCAGTTCATATTTTAAATCAGGCATATAACGAACTGTTCGTTAATAGTTCCTTTTACTTATATCTATATTTTTAGGTTCTGCCCCCATACACATGGTGACATAAGCTGTGCCATCTCTACTGTATTTAACACCTATACCTACTACAGACCATGCTTGGTCCAGTTTTCTTCTATAAGAAGGGCTCAGTTTCCATGCTCGTAAAGTCGCTGCTGCTGGGTCGCTCTCTCCAGAAGTCACTGCGTAGATGAGTTCATCTTGATTTTCTATACCGTAACGTCTCGCCGAATACCGAGCTCGATTAATGGAACCAGCATGATTGCCCAAGCCTGAAGGCTTTCTTGCTAGGCTATTACTGTGATCCTGAGCTAGTTTAATCACTCCAGAGTGTCCGTCTACACGCTTTAGACCCTGACTTTTTCTATCATTGTTAATCAGTATAAATAAACGTTCTGCAATGGCTTTTTCACGTGGTGAGATAGAGCTAGGAACCACGGCGGCATCATTTGTGTATTTAATACAGCTCGATAAACTGCCTAATAAGACCACTAACAACAAAAATATCCACTTAGACTTCACCATAACTGCATAGTAATATCACCCTACTTCGCAGTCCAGATATTTCTAGATACCTTCTCCTGCTATTTACTAAAAAGGCTGATATCTTAGTATATGACACAGTTACCATTTTTTAACGGACTTCTACTTGGCAAACGTCTAGAGCACAACTAGACTCAGAACACGTTCACTAAGACCTTATGATTATGTTTCCCAACCATATACTACGAGTATCCATCGCATCAGGAGCTCTATTAGCAAGCCTAGCTGTTCTCAGCTCTTGTAAATCTGGCTCAAACACCATTTCTCCATCTTCGGGAGCACCGATCGCGACAAGCGGCTCTGAGGCTGACATACTCATCGCAGAAGCTCAAAACTACGCTAAAGCAGGTAAAACCAAACGAGCTTTGGGCACTTACCACAAGGTTAAAAAGAAGTTCCCCCACTCTGCTGCTGCTGCTGAAGCACAGCACGGGCAAGCTAGGCTACTTGACCAAAAAGGTGACCTCGTCGAAGCGTTCGAAGTATACCAAGTTCTAATCTCAAGCTACCCAAGTAGTAAATACTATGGGTCAGCTATCAAACGCCAAGAGCAAATTGCTCACTCAGTGGCTGATGGTATTATTAAAAATAACTTTCTCGGTCTCAAAACAAAAATCAGCCCGAACAAAACCATCAACATGCTGACGAAAGTCAGAAATAATGCACCAGCAGCACCTAGTGCCTCACGTGCACAGCTCGCTATCGGAAAAGTCTCACAGCAAAGTTCCAATATAAGTGCTGCTATGTCAGCCTATAAAACCGTCGGCATTGACTATCCACACAGTGCTGAAGCTCCGGAAGCACTTTTCCTAACAGGTGAACTCTTAGTCAAACAAGCCGAACAAGGAAACCAAAACAAAGCACATGTCAACCGTGCTAGAAGAATATATCAAGACCTCATCTCGGCATATCCATCACACAAACGAGCGTCTGATGCTAAACAACGTCTAGCGGTGCTAGGAGGACAGGATGTTCAGAGGAGCTATGACACAGCAGAGTTTTACCGTAAAAAAGGAAAAACAAAATCAGCACTCTTCTATTATCAGGAAGTTCTCAGACAAACTCCAAAAGGATCTCTCCATAATCTAGCCAAACAGCGCGTCACCGAGCTAGGTGGCTAACCCTCATTTCTATGATCAAGTATCTATTCATACTCTCTATTCTCTTTTCATCCTGTGCAGGATATCAGCTAGGCGGGTCTCAGCCTGAGCACTTGGTCAATATTAAGAGTATTCACATCCCCCTCTTCACAAATAAAACACTTTTATTCCGAGCCGAAGCTTATGCTACCAATAGTGCAATAGACGCTATTACCAGAGATGGCACCTACCGGATTGCCTCTGCAGAAAGAGCTGATGCCGTTCTCATCGCCGATGTTGCTGATGTCGGCTATAGCCAAGTAAGCGCATCTAGATTAGACAGCCAAAGAGCTGAAGAACTAAGTATCACCATTACGATCAACTGGAAACTAGTCGATGCCAACAACCCAGCAAAAGTATTGGAAAAAGGTAGGTCTAAAGGGAAGACAAAATTCATCGCAGACCAAAACATATCTATCGCTCGCACCAACGGTCTACCTGACGCGCTGAGAAAGGCTTCTGAAGCAATGGTTCTCCGGTTAGCTGACGGCTATTAATCTATTTCACCACCGTGATTTCATTTGTTCCCACTCCTATCGGAAATCGTTCCGATATCACGCTCAGAGCTTTAGAGGTATTACGGGAGGCCGACTTCATCGCATGTGAAGACACCCGTCACTCTCGCCCCCTACTCAAGCATTACGATATAGAGCGACCTCTTATCTCCTTACACGACCATAATGAAGCGCAGAGAATCCCTGAGCTTATCACGAAGGCAAAAGAAAATCTAAAAATAGCTGTTATCTCAGATGCTGGCACCCCACTCATCTCAGACCCAGGCTACCGTCTGGTGCAGAAGTGTATCGAGGAAAATGTCGACTACACTGTTTTGCCCGGTCCGTCAGCTGTCATTACAGCTCTCGCTGGCTCAGGGTTTCCCTGCCACGCTTTTAGCTTTGATGGATTCTTACCTGTTAAAAAAGGTAAACGCCGCAAAGCTATAGAAGCCGCTATCCAGAACGGTCAGAGCGATGGGAAAACAGCCATGTTTTTCGAGTCCCCTCATAGGATTCAGTCTACACTTGAAATCTTAAAAGACATTCAAGCAGATCTTTTCGTTTGCGTAGCTAGAGAACTGAGTAAAAAATTCGAAACCTACCACAGAGGGATCGCAAACGATCTATGGGAGTATTTCAAAGACCACAAAGCAAAGGGCGAGATCGTCTTACTCATCGACACTAGCAGCTACATCATAGCGCCTAGCTCTGAGTAAGCCCCTCTCAAAAAACGAGCTACGCAGCTAGCTCAGTCTGGATCTCAACATTCGGATCAACCCAATCCTTGTCATAGCCCTTAGCGTAATTAAATAAATCACGGTGCATATACTCGTAGTATTGCTCTTTCTGCTCTTTATTTAGCTTATACCAGATCGCCACATTAAATGCGCGCGTCACCTTTTGCATCATTTTCAGAGTCAAGCGGCGACCTTTACGGGCCTTTTGCACCTGCTTATGCGTTAACTGCTCAGTAGACACTTCTACCAAATCATGGTTTTCTAGCCCCCAAGCAGATACCATCTGGTCGAGTGGTTGGTCACCTAAATCACGCTGTTCCATGTCAGTCATAGAGCTGATCTAGCTCAGATTCGTCATATTGAAAGCCGAAATTGAAAATTGACTACTTCTTTAGCCGTATTTTCATAAAATATGCTTTTACATCCGCCTTGTTGAGTCTTTATCCCCTCACAGCCTTCACTATTACCGTCACGCCATTATGGAAAATTCAGCTATACTAGAAATTGCAGAAAAGTTACGTAGCCTCTCTGAGAAAGATCAAGATTATCTAGCAGGCATGCTACTGATGGAACGACTAAAACGAAATAAGCTCGTCATGCCCACACTGCATAAGCGGATCGACGATGCTGAAGCTGAAAACTGGAGCACATGGCAAGACAATCCAAAAGGTAAGTAATATGTCTAGACCTACTATCTTTATCCATTCTCATGTTCGAGATCACTTACGTAAGCTAGGTAATCCTGAAACAGTAGAGCAGATTCACCATTTCTTAGGGCGCTTAAGCGCCAGCCCAACGACCACGGGTGACTTCAGCCAACCTGATCCTCGAGGAAGGTTGATGGAGGTCAAACTCATCGGGCGACAATCCGTCATCTTCTTTAAAGACCCCTTTGCCAATATCATAAAAATACTCGATATCAGAAATACCGAGTATTTATAAATCAAAGAGCTATTCTAAAAATTCTTACGATTCGAGGTAAGAACAAACGTACTGGCAAATCCCCTCCTTCACTACGATTGTAAAACCTGAATTAGCAGCTACATCAAAGTGCTCACCTGCTGCATAAGCAGTATCTGTCTCTGTCTCATCAATATTTACAGAACAAGCACCATCTGTAATCTCCATGCGCTCAGCTGCTTCTGTGCCAAAATGATAGCTACCTGGGTAAATCAGGCCGAATGTTTTAGTCGTGCCATCTTCTAGAACGATGCCGTGAGAAACGACTTTCCCGTCGAAGTAAACATTCGCCTTAGCCTGTGCAGTTACGTTGTTAAATTCCATACACGAGACATCAGCGGAAAGATCTAAATTCTGCAAGAATGAAATAATCACTCCCCTATAAGATACCGCCATTAATGATGGCTCTTATCAAAAAGTAGACATTTTTACGTTTTGGCATTTTGTTTTCACGAATTGGGGTCTAAATAAAGTCATCATGGACGAGGAAAGCAGAACACTAGAAATTGATGCTCTCGAAAATGCGATCGAACATAGGGACGATAATACATTCAAGCAATCTGCTGAGCTCATCCACTACGCTGACTTAGCAACGGTGTTTGAAAATCTGAATGATGACTCTAGGTCATTTTTTACAGCGAATATCGATCTAGAAAAGTTTTCTGAAATCCTAGCAGAACTACCCAATACTCTCATTGAAGAGACGATCGAACGCTTTGGGGAGTATGCTCAGAAATACATGCTCGGTAAACTGCTTGATGATGACCGAGCTGACATCCTTCAGGATGTCAGCGCACAAGCTCGTGAGAGATATCTCTCACTTCTCCAACCTGATGAACAGGAGGTTACCCGAAGCCTCATGCGCTATGATGAGCAGTCTGCTGGTGGCCGTATGACGACTCATGCAGCTAAACTGACCGAGGACATGAACCTCCGCAGCGCTCTGGATAGCCTCAGCCAGTATAAGGACTCCTCTGAGTCTCTAGCTCGAATCTATGTCGTCGATGAACAGGGAAAACTCAAAGGGAAAACTAAGCTTCGTGCCCTAGCATTCAATGAGCCTACTAAGTCTGTCAGTGATATCATGGAGGATATCGACATCAAAATACTAGCGACAGCCGACCAAGAGGATGCTGCTCAAATTTTCGCTAAATATGACATGACGCTCTTACCCGTAGTAGATGAGTATGATCAGCTACTTGGTGTCATCACCCACGATGATGTGTTAGAGATTATTAAGGAGGAGTCTACGGAAGACATCGAGAAAATGTCAGGTATTGCCGGTGAGCAGTCTGAAGAGACTTATCTCAATACAGCTATATCCACACACTTTAAGCGTCGCTTCCCGTGGTTACTCATTCTAGCTCTACTAGCGATATCCTCAGGTTACGTAATGCTACGTTATGAATCCATCCTTAGTAACATCTACTTACTCGCCCTCTACCTGCCGATGGTAGTCTCCGCTGGAGGTAACACAGGAGGTCAAGCTGCCGCTATGGTCATCCGTGCTATGTCACTAGGAGAAATAGAGTCAGGCTCTACCGCCAAGGTTGTAATAAAAGAATCCATTCTAGGTATCTTCCTAGGCTTATCACTCGGTGTCTGTATAGCTGTCATCACCGCTCTAATACTACCTATATTTAGCCCAGACCTACCCGCAGGAGTTACCTTATTCAATTTCTCACTCTCGGTATCTATAGCCCTAGCAGCTCAGATACTAACATCTACGCTCACAGGTGCTCTCTTACCTCTCGGTGCCCGCGCTATCAAACTCGACCCTGCTGTTGTAGCGGCGCCAGCGATTACCACCCTGGTCGATATATCAGGCATGGTGATCTACTTCTCAGTCGCCAATATTATACTCGGCTTATCATAAGCTTCACCATAAGCTCTGCTACTCAGCTAATACGATAGCATTAGCGGCAGCATAGTGCTCAGCATGGGTCAGGCTAACTTTGATCTGAGTCAGCTTATTCTGTTCAGCAAAAACCTGAGCGTCTCCACTAAGAGTAACCTCAGGTTCTCCACTTTCTTTACGAGACACCTCCATGTCTAACCAGGCTATATTTTTACCAATCCCAGTTCCAAAAGCCTTGGCCACTGCCTCCTTCGCAGCGAAACGAGCAGCATAATGGATCGCTGGACGTTTCTGAGAATCACAATACGCACGTTCATTTTCAGTGAAAATTTTCACCACAAAACGTTCTCCAAACTCATCCATCGATGAAGCAATTCGCTCAACTTCTACGACATCGATGCCTATACCAAAAATATTCATTAAGCTAAACGGTAGTCTTTCATCGCATCACGCATTTCCTCTACAGCTGCCTGCAGACCAATACGAACTGAACGAGCAATCAAAGTATGCCCTATGTTTAACTCGGTAAGATGAGGCACCGCTAAAAGCTCTGGTAAGTTTTCTAGATTAATACCATGTCCAGCGTTCACCTGAAGACCTAACTCCTTACCATATTCAGCCGACTTAATTAACCTCTGTATTTCTGGCTGACGAGCCTCATCGAAATTATTAGCAAAACATCCAGTATGCAGCTCGATCATCTCAGCACCTATCTTAGCTGACGCTTCCACTTGATTCTCATCCGGATCAATAAACATACTTACCTTTATCCCAGCAGACTGAAGTGAACCCACTGTGCCTTCTAGTGACTCATAAAGCCCGTCCACATCCAGCCCCCCTTCTGTCGTCACCTCTTCCCTCGTTTCAGGAACGAGACAAACGAAGTCAGGCTTTAGCTTAAGTGCCATCTCCACCATCTCTGGGGTATTTCCCATTTCAAAGTTAAGAGGTAACTTAATCTTCTCACGAATCTCAAAAGCGTCCTGCTCCTGCATATGGCGACGGTCACCACGAACGTGAATAGTAATGGAGTCAGCACCACCAGCTAAAGCATCTTCAGCAGCTACCAGCGGACTCGGCTCCGCATTTGGTAACTCCAGCATGTCTGAATAGCGTGCCTGACGCAGTGTCGCTATATGATCAATATTTACTCCTAAAAGTAGGCTCATGCAGGTGAAATAAGCCAAGATATTATAAAGTTCAAACTTCTATTATTACCCATTGATTTAAATCAATAGCTGTAGATAGTTTATTTATATGAAAATCATATCACGAAGCTTCATACATGCTGCATTTCTCGGTTCAGCATTACTCACAACATCACTTTCCCTTGCTGATGAAATTGATATGGTAACTCCGAGGTCTATACCTGCTGTTCCTGATGACTTGATCGATGACCCACATATTCGTGAGCAGCTTGGGGTAAATCAATTTACAGCACCTTCGATCAAACGGATTTTTGATGATTTAGATAAACTCACTCCACTACCAGCCAATGAGCGGCTTCATAAAAAATCAAAACGCATGCCGCTCAACAGAACTGACCTCGCTCTTGAGATTGGTTTCCTCATAGCAGATGGTCTAATGGCGGCCCAGTCTGGACAAATGCGAAAAGTAGAAGAGCTAGCAACAGAACTAACCCGCTACGGTCGAGCGCTCGGAGCTGGTGACCGAGTCAATAGACACGCAGCCAGTCTACTAGATAGCGCAAACAATAATGATATCGACGCTCTAAAAGACGAGCTGACAGCTACTCAGCGAGATGTGGAAACTGACCTCATTCACCTTCGCGACATCGATCTAGCTCATCTCATTTCTCTAGGTGGCTGGATTCGAGCACTTGAAGTCAGCTCATACTCAGTCGAGAAAAAGTATTCTCCCGAACGAGCACAAGCCTTACTCAGACCTGACATAGCTAACTACTATGAAAAATCCATTAATAGCCTCGAACCAAGAGTCCTCGCGCATTCTGACTTAAAAGAGATTCGACAGTGTATCATCGCCATCAAAGAAATCATGGCGAGTAAAGAAGGTCTTACATCAGATGAGGTAACCACTATTACCAGTAAAGCTCACTCATTAGCAAAGTTAGCCCTTAGAAGAAAAGACTAAGAGACTTTTAAAAAGGATACCCGCTACTACTAATATCCCCCTAGTATTACGTTATCTCTTCTACTAAGATCCTCACCCCGTCTTCTGAAACGACAACGATTTTTTTCCCCTCATCGATAAAGCCCTGTATAGCAGTAACATCGATTGACTCTCCATTGATATCAGCTTTTCCAGCAGGACGTAGCGCTGTCGTTGTGAGCCCCTTCATCCCTACATGCTCGTCGCCTGAGTGATCACTCGATGAGCTATTATGCTCCATCCCGTCACCTGTGACTAACTCCTTTTTCATCACTAGACTGTTGAACAAAGGCACACTTGGTAAAAACTTCATCATCAACAAGAACGCAACGATTGAACCCATCAAGGCGATAGCTAAGTTCAGAGCAGGCTTTCTAATAAAGTCCCACGCTTGAACTGAGTCCCAACCAAGTATGCTATTATCATCAAAGGCAAACTGATCCACCATAGCAAAGAATAAGGTTCCTATGATCAGTAACGCACCGATCAATCCTGCAACCATAGTCCCAGGTATGATAGTTATTTCTAAAATAACCAATATGACACCTAAAACAAACAAAAGCATCAAACCATAACCTGCCATATTACCCGCTGCGTAGTTGCCAAAGAAAAATATGATAAAGGCTAATAACGATATCCCTCCTCCTATGCCAAAACCTGGCGCCTTCATCTCTAAATAGGCACCAGCTAAACCAACCATAATCAGCAAGCCTGAATATGCAGAAACTAAATAAGCAAACTTCTCCATACCAGTTAACTTAGCCTCTACGACCTCTACGCCATCCAGGCCTTCTAGCTTTAAAAGTTCATCGATACTACTGACTATGCCTTTTGCTAGTAATGGAGCCCCATCGAACTCAGCAACCGCTTCATCTGCTGTTAAAGTAAGAAGCTCTCCTTCTTCCACCTCAATATCACCAAACTCATAATACTCATCCGTAATCATCATAGAGCGTATCACATCAGCATTCCGCCCCTTGCTCTTAGCCACAGCCCTAACAAAGGCATTAAATGCCGACTCTATCTTTGCCCTCATAACATCAGGCATCTCAGCTCCATTACCATTCACTATGGCCGCTGCACCTATCGCTGAAACAGGATGCATGTAGATAGAATCTGTTCCTGAAGCCACTAACGCCCCAGCACTAAGAGCCTTCTGGTTTACAAAGGAATAGGATGGCACCTCTATCTTCTGCATATCCACCATAATAAGCTCAGCTGTATCAAAAGCTAAACCTCCAGGCGTATCTAGATCGAAAACAACCGCCTTAGCATTCTCATCGTTCAGGCGCTTGATCACCCTACGCCAGAACTTAAATGCATGACCGTTCATCAGGTCTTTCTCACCCACCTTAATAACAACTACCTTCCCAGAGAAACTCTCTTCCTCCGACTTACCAAATACCTTTTTATCAAGAGCAGCGTCATCAGCTATAACTGAAGTAAGTAAACAGCTCAAACAAAGCCATAAAGCGACAAGAGATTTCATGTCATTATTTTTAACACATCACACATGAAACGACACTGCAAAATCATCTCAGGTTTGTAGTCACCACTCAACGTCCCCTACCCACTTTGGTTTGGGAAAACTTGAAGCCTGTTTTTTTCGAAAGTAGGTTACCAGTGGCGCCCTTATGTAAAAATAGAAAGCATCTATAAATAAAAAAGCCTATGCGGACATTTCCCCGCATAGGCTGTAAATTATAGTGGTGAGTGTCTGTTTTTAGTAGACGTCTCTTGCGTAGCGTTTCTTCGAGCGGAGGTCTTTAATATATTCCTCTGCTGCGGCTTTGCTCAGACCTCCTTGCTCTTGGGCAATTTCGTGAAGTGCTTTATCAACATCTTTGGCCATGCGTGAGGCATCACCACAGACGTAGAAGTGTGCGCCGGCTTGTAGCCAAGACCAGATCTCTGCAGATTTCTCTTTCATACGTGTCTGGACGTAGATTTTCTCTGCCTGATCACGTGAGAACGCTGTGTCCATATGAGCTAGGTGACCGTCGGCGGACATTTTCTCTAGTTCGTCCTTGTATAGGTAGTCAGATGACTCGTGCTGATCTCCGAAGAATAACCAGTTACGTCCTTTTGCTTCTGTAGCGATACGTTCTTCAAGGAATGCTCTGAATGGTGCAATACCTGTTCCTGGGCCGACCATGATAACATCTAGAGCCGTGTCTTCAGGGAGGCGGAAAGCGTTATTCTGATGAACAAATACGCCTGGTAAGACGCCCTCTGTTCTGTCTGATAGGAATGTAGAGCATACTCCACCACGTGAACGGTGGTGGCTGTGATAGCGAACAGCACCTACGGTGAGGTGAACTTCCCCTGGGTGAGCCTTAGGGCTAGATGCTATGGAGTAAAGACGTGGTTGAAGTTTCTTAAGAACAGATACAAACTCTTCTCCATCATCGAAGTCTGCAGGGTAATCTACTACGAGGTCGATTAGTTCCCTGCCCCAGATAAAGTCGTCCATGACTCCTTTATCGTCGGTTTGGCAGACCGAGCGAAGCATTGGCGAACCGCTACGGCTCTGCCAGTCTGTCACGAGGCCTTTGGTCAGCTTGCGAATATCGTAGTGATATAGTAAAGCGTCTCTTAGTGAACCGTCTTTACCGTTTGAGAGAGGGACTTCTTCTTTGGTGTTAAAAGGTAGAGCCTTGATGATTTCATCTACTACTACTTCTGGATTTACAGGGTATACACCGAGTGCGTCACCGGTCTGATACTCTAGCTCTGACCCTTCAAGAGACATTTCTATGTGATAGGTCTCTTTTGCAGAACCTTCACCGTTCAGGTTCTTGTTTACTAAAATAGCTGATGGGAATGGGTTCTTCTTACTGTAGCCCTGCTCAGCATCGTCTTCTTCATCCTGTGAAGTAGCTGACTGAGTTCCTAGAGCTGCCATGATACCGCCGCGCCATGCTTCATACTCGTCATCAAAGTCTACATCACAGTCAATACGAGGTGTAATCTGCTTAGCCCCTAGCTCAGCTAGACGCTCATCAAACTCAATACCTACCTTACAGAAGTCAGGGTAATCTGTGTCACCAAGTGCGAGAACAGAATACTGTAAACCCTCTAGCTGTGGTGCTGCATCACTGAGTAGCCATGCGTGAAGGTCCATGGCATTATCAGGTGGATCACCGTCGCCATATGTACTAGTAATAATAAGGAGTAGCTGCTCCTGCGAGAGCTGCTCTTTTTTATACTCAGCCATATCATAGACCTCAGGAGTAAAGCCGGCTTTTGCCATAGCTTTAGCTGTTTTCTTAGCTAATGACTCTGAATTACCTGTCTGTGACCCCCATAAAATAGAAATCTTCTGACCAGCAGCAGGTTGAGATGCTGCCATTTTTTCAGTGTAATAGGTCTTGAGCCACTCTTTTTGCTCATCGGAAAAAGGTGCGTTGTCCGGAAGTGTAAAATCGAAATTCATAGAATATTATCAATCATCTAGAGCTACCAAGGTATCTTGCCTTGTTGTCTATCTACCAATTACAGCGCAGACGCTCAGTTGATATGGGAATAATCCCACATCAACTAGTTTACAAGATTGTTTACTCAAGATTTTACGTTTTTTATCTCAAACGTAAGAATCCTGATAAAAACCAGTTCTTTCAACTACTATTATTTACTCAATTCTTTAATGCGAGCTCTGCTGACTGGACCTTTTTCCTTAGCCCACTGTGTGCGGAACTTAGCTACCTCAGCTGGGCTGACTGCTGAAGACGAGTTACCAAATGATGATCTGACATAAGTGAGCAGGTCAGCTAGTTTCTGGTCATCTTTGTAGAGAGCTTCTAGTGGAGCCATCATTCCGATGTATTCTGTGCCCTCCTTTTTGATTCCTTTTAAAACGGTGAGCGCTAATACTGAGGGGTCACCGTTGACAACCTTTGAATTAGCTAGCGATGGAGCCATTTTCTTATCTCCTACGGCTAGACCTAAGCCATCAGCTTTATGACAAGCTGAACAGGTAACGTAGGCAGCCTTACCTGCTGCTTGATCTGCTTGTAATGGAGAAAGAAGTGTGAGGAAAAGAGCGGGGATAATAAATTTTTTATAGATCATAATTATATGTCCTTAAGAGGATCGTGCGTGTCACTATATATAATTACACAGTTATTTGAGGATACAAACTCATTTATATGAAAATGTAACTGAATGAAGCGTTGATATAAGCTCAATCTTAAGCTTATGTCTTTTCGCGCGCAAGATGAATTAGCCAGCGCTCTGCTCATATGCCTATTTCAGATTATATTGTTACCATCGGACTCGAAGTTCACTGTCAAATCAAGTCGAACAGTAAAATGTTCTGCTCATGTGCTACTAGCTTTGGCGAGGAGCCAAACAGCAATGTATGCCCTGTCTGCTTAGGACTACCGGGTGCCCTACCTGTGCTTAATAAACATGCTATCGAGCAGACTATTCTAGCTGGTATGATGATTAACTGTAAGACTCCAGAGGTTTCAAAATGGGATAGAAAGAACTATTTCTACCCTGATATGCCTAAGAACTACCAGCTAACACAGTTT
>CAYNLE010000003.1:0-4941 GCA_964397975.1 uncultured Verrucomicrobiales bacterium
TCTACCATATCTCTTACTTTAGCCTCTATCTCATACGCCTGTGCGGGTCTCTATGGAGATCTGCAAGCTGGTGACAATAAAGCTACTGTTAAAGAAAAACTAAATAGTAGTGCCCTAGTAAGGCCTAAAGCGAATGACAATATTTTTGGTAATATTGGCCTAGATGATTCATATCAGTGTAAGCATAAACTAGCAGGCCTCGACTTCACTCTTTATTTCAAATGGTCTGGGTCTGGTGAGCTTCTGAGTGTTAGTCTGCGCTCCCAACAACTATCTGATGAAAAAGCATATCAAGTAGAACTACAAACAGCATGGAATGACGCTGTCAAACTACTAAGTAATAGCTACGGCACCGCTGAAAGTGCGCTGGCTTATCCGGGCAAAGAATTACTATCTGAGGGAAAAATCGTCATTTCACACATCTGGAAGCAAAAGGAGGATCCCAAAAAACCGGGTAAAACAATGCTCGGAGTTGGTAAACAGAACGACCAATACTTTTTAATCATTCGTTTTTCTGATAAATAGATCTTCGACACTATGAATAAAGAACCATACACGCTTACTATAGAAGCTTCTGGCTCGGCTCTTTTTTTTGTAACTATATATCTGATTGTCTGGCTCTGTGTATTTGTTGGTCATCTCAAAAGAACTAACTATGAGAGCAGTGATCGAGTCATTTGGACAATTACCCTCCTCATTCCTATAATTGGTCTCATCTTATACATGGGGCTGTCAGGCAAGCCGCTACAGCAAGAGGAAGAGTCTGTAGGTAGAAATAAAAAGCTTACAGATAGAACGCTTAAGGATGCTGAGGATGAAGCTAATCTGAAGAAAAAGCTAAACGCTAAGCACGAATAGCCACCGGCTTAGTCCATGACTGGTTTTTGACTTTATCATTTACTAAAATCAACGCTCTCCTCGAGATTACCTAGCATTATCTTAAGTGCTCCACCGGAGATCCACACCTCTATGATGAGGCCTAGTAGAGATGTAGCCATAAACACTAAAGCAATGGCAAAAATAACAAGCCCTAGCTTTTCCACCCCAAAGATCACTGACAACATCGAGCTGACACAGCAAAAGAGGCACACAGCCCCTAAAAACTGCATCCAGCGTATAAGGACTAGCCTCTTTCTGAGGTTCGATATCTGATCTAGGGCTAAGTTATCGTGATCATTAACCCAGTCAGTATGTAGCTTCCTAATAAGCGCAGACAGATGCAGAAATCTGTTTGTATAGGATAAAAACAGTAAGCTAACTGCTGGGAAAAGTAATGCAGGAGTTGATACGTCTAAGCTCATCTTAATCTGTGTGTTTTAGCTAGTGAGAGAAACTTCGCTTATTTAAATACTCCAGACCCACTCTACATCTACTTTTATATCTGGATGTATACTCTGAAGAACTGGGCAATGGTGTGCTGCCTGCTCAAGCAGCTCACGGTGTTCATGCTCTTTACTAATAGGTACTGCTATCTCTACAGAAAGCTCTGAAATTCTTCTTGGGAGGTCTTTTGACATTATTTTCTGAACTTTAATGTTCATACCTTTTAAATCAACGCCCTCCCTTTCTGCCACAATCCCCATGATTGTCGCCATACAGCTACCTAATGCTGTAGCTACTAGATCTGTCGGAGAAAAAGATGCACCTTTACCATTATTATCTACAGGAGCATCTGTGATGACTGAACAGGCTGAAGGCGCATGGTTATTATTACAGCGTAGCCCTCCTTCGTATTGTATATTTACCTCTACCATTATTCCGTGTGCTTAGTATTTTATCGCCCCTTCTTCAAGAAGCTACTCCCTCTTCTTCCAACAGTTCTAATATAAATTTAAATCAACTGCGAACATTTTCATTTGATGACTACCGAAAGGTAGGGCTCGGTTTCGCTGAAACAGCTCTTAAATATGATATCCCGCTCTCCGTTAAAAGAGAGCGCATCGATAACTTACCTCTATTTAGCCTGTTTTTGTGGATAATATATCGTGTAGAAATCTTTGCTTAACTGGCTTCGCTTTTCACGAGAAAAGAAAAGTAGGCGGTATTTAAAGTAAAACCCAACGATGGTAAAAAAGCGTTTCCAGAAATTTTGCTTTTTCCATTTAGAGGCCGATACAGTGCTTTCATGTGCAAGGTGGAGAATTTCACCTTGTTGGCTAAGCCGGTCACTCATCTCTACATCTTCCATGAGAGGCTGATCAGTGAGTATTTCTTTATTAATGGCCGTTTGTCTGTGGAAAAATTGGTTTTGATCTCCAAAGCTGGTCCGCAGTAAGGCAGCTCTGAACTCATTCATACTCTCAATGAGCAGTAACCCCGGGGCTGAGCGATTAAATCGCTGACCAAGAGAGCCACCTAATACCTCTAAGTTATTAATCAGTGCATCATTTAGTAACCTGAAAGTATGGGGCGCAAGGAGGTTGTCCCCATGGAGAACCAGGCACCATTCTGCTGAGGCATGCTCTACACCGGTTTTGATCTGTAGCCCTCGGCCTATTTCTGAATGAACTTCCTTAATCGTAAAATACGATGACTCTGGAATAGATTCTCTATTTTCACTCGTGGAAACGATAACAATTTCGTCTGGTGTGATTGATTGGCTTTCCAGATCTTTGATAAGGTCTTTGATATTTTGATCGACTCGAATCGTAGGAATGACCACTGACCAGCTCAGATTATCTAGCGTGCGTGGTGGTGACTTCTTATCGATCATTAAATGATAGAGAAGGCGTATTTGCTTAGGCAGCTGAAAGATGAAAATAATGATAAAAGGAAGCCAGAATAGCCACCTAGCCCATACCGGCAGTTCCCAGTGACCTGTGCTTAAGTATGTAGAGTGGACCAAGAAATAGAGCGGAGCAGTGATAGAGAAGCTAATCCAAGATAGGGATGGTCTGATCGCCACAAATGGTAAAAACCACGTGAAATACCAAAAATGAACAATAGGAGCGAAGAGGATAAGTCCACCAAGACAGAAGCATAAGCCCATCCAGAGTTTGTCTTTTAGGCTCAACCAAAATCCAATACTCCATGAGAAGGCAAAGAGTATGATACATATCTTGCTCGCTCGCTTATCAGTAGTCCCGATGACTTCTTCAAAGAATTGATTAAACGCCCCGTTGAAATTATTTTTTGATCCAAAGCTGATCAAACCTTCTAGCATCTGTAGACTATCATCAAAATGGATAAGAAAGGGCGCCGAGCACACGATGGCAGCAGCAATGATACCTTTTGGACCTGTTTTTAACACGATTAAAGGCGCTGCTATGACAACCATAATCTTAGTGGCTACTGCCAGCCCCATGGCCGCGCCACAAAGGACAAACCATTTCTTAGAATATGCTAGAACTGCAAATACTAAGAACAGCACCATAATCACATCAAAATGTGCTTCTGCGGTAAATGCTAGAATAGATATAGGACTCAGTGCATAAAACAAAGCCCAGTGGAGAGGTCTTCTGTAGTGATGAAGAAGAACCAGAATGACACCAATCAATAAGAGATCAGCTAACATAAATACTATTTTGTAGACTACTGGAGAATAAGAAAAGCTATTGATAAAGCTAAAAAAATGAAGCGCCAGCGGAGGATAAGCTGTTATTTTATCCCTATGATTCATCTCTTCCCAATACGAATCACGGTGCTCCTTATAGATCTCATGTTCTGCAGCCTCCGTATATGGACTGATGCCTTGGGAGTATAGCTTCCCCTCCCATAAATACCTGTTTACATCATCAGAGGGAGCTGAGGGGATGACAGCTAACCTTACAGCCATTGAGATAATGAAAACAGCAAAGACTGCGTTCTTACCTTTTAGATCAGGGAAACTAAAAACCATCCCCAGCCCTAGAATACCAGCAGCTACCCCTATCGCTGCACGGCTCTCTCCACCACGAAAAAATTCATAGGCTACTTGGCCATACCAATAGTATAAAGCCGTCAGCACTATTGATAGACTGACCCATATTATCCAACGTAATTTCAAGATGCTTAGTAGGTGGTTTCACCTCCTCAGGAGGCGTTAGGCCTTACGTTTGTACTATCTAATGAAGGAAATCAATGGTAACACTAATAATTATAACATTTTTTGTTGGGAATAAAAAAGAGCACGACCATTAGGCCGTGCTCTAGTATGTGTATTAAGATGTTAAGGAGTGACTTAGAATGAGTAGTTCAGACTAAGGACAGCGCCGTTGCTAAACTCGTCATTTTCAACAGGAAAACTCCAGCCACCACGAATAGCTACGTTGCTAGTGGCCTGGTAAACAAGACCCACAGTAGCTTCGGACTCAATATCGCCACGCTCATCACCACGTAATGCTACAGCGTTACGTGATTCTAGAGTGGCAGCAAAAGCTCCACCTAAATCTTTAACGATTGCAGCGTTCAAAAATATCTCAGATTCGTTACTTCTGGTCTTGAACTCTGCACCAATCACTGTGTTAAGGCTGAAGCCGTTTCCGAGGTTAGTCCAAGCAAGGAGACTTGGCTCGACGGTCAGCTGATCTTCAGAAAATTCGCCCTCACCAGTTGGTATACCTAATCCAAGGCCAGCGGTAAGGATGAAGTTTTTGTATTCAGCTAGCACGAAACGACCCGCAATCTCTAGATCACCAAAGCCATTTTCTGTAGAGCCGCCTTCTGTTTCGAATGCGTAACCTGTCTCTAACACAACACCAAACCTACGAGTAATCGCGAGCTCGAGTTCTATTTCGATTTCATGTTCATCAGCATCGTCGAAGCTATTGAAAGCGTAGCTGACAAAGAGGTCACTATCGTTGAAAGCAGCTTCGATTGTCAGTGGGTGAATAAGTTTTGCTCTACCGTCATGACCTCCAGAAGAATGGTCGTGGGCAGCTACTGGATCAAGCCATCCACGAGTAAGGTTAAACCCTAGGTAATCTTCTGCATGCTGAGAGTGATCATGATTACTGTGATCAT
>CAYNLE010000003.1:5041-85522 GCA_964397975.1 uncultured Verrucomicrobiales bacterium
TTAAACCCTAGGTAATCTTCTGCATGCTGAGAGTGATCATGATTACTGTGATCATTTACATCACTATCGGTAAATTCACCAGCGGATAGGTTAAGATTAAGTGCGAGGGCGAATGCCGCTGTAGTAGAAATTAGTTTCATATATTTTTATTTTAAAAGTGTTTTTTATTAAAAAGATTTTTGAATTCACTTCTATGGCACATATGATGGCCAAATTAGAAGTTCCTTCGTTTAAATGTGTTCAAAAGCCAAAAATGGCTAATAGGATTAATGCTTCTCTCACATGTGATAGAAAGAAGGCACGAAGCTAGTAACAAACCTAATATCAACCATCATACTCCCACTCGAACAATGAGACCTCAGAGAGGTTCTTATTATGGTTGGGGAAATGGAGGACTATATAAGAGCTGAACTAGCTAACAAAAGAATAGTCCGGGGGCGGAAATAGAACATCTAGATAGATCGCCTGAGGTTCCAATAAATCAGCCCCTCCTAGAAAGAAAACATTTTCAATGGATCTAGGCTTACTGATGGCAAAAGAATCACTGTCAGTATCACCATTAAGTGGCAGTGGTAGCTGCTCAGGCCCAGGTAAAACAGGAGTGCCTTGGTCTGGTTGACACTCAGTATGAACAGTGCCACAACCGTCACAATGGATTTCAGTGCCCAGACTGATTAGCTGGGTATAACCTTGGCAGCCATCACACCATGGCGACACTTTAAAAACATTCAGTAAAGCCAAGCATAAGAATGCCACCAACGCTAAGCGAAGGGAAAACTTACATGGATTAACTGAAGGCATTAGATGAGATATTTAGTTTCAGTAGAGTTTAGATACACAAACGTCTGAAGGGGCAATTGACAATAATAAGATATTTATTTCAAGCTATATATTATATGAATTCATGATTATGCCCAAACCAAACTAATATATCGCTACGACTAACTCTCTGCTTAAACAGAATATCTGATGTCTTTATATCGTATAAATATTTCTTTTCGTTTATTTGTAAACTTGCCCCCTAGATAGCTAAAACATCATTCTTTCAGATAATAAGCGTAACCTATCAGCTTCACCGTGGTAATAACCTTTACAGACGTATGTAATATCACTAATCAGGCGTTATGGCATTTACCGATCTCGGACTATCTGACCCTGTTTTGAAAGCAATTTCAGAATCAGGCTACGAAACACCTACCCCTATTCAGGAGCAAGCTATCCCTATTATTTTAGAAGGGAAAGACCTCATTGGAGCTTCTCAGACTGGAACAGGTAAGACCGCGGCCTTTGCTTTACCTTCTATTTCTCAGATAAAAGCGATTGGAAAACCTCAAATTCTCGTTTTGGAACCTACTCGTGAGCTAGCGCACCAAGTCGCCGAGCAGTTCGAACACTATGGTAAGCACACTGGCTGTAAAGTAGCTCTCCTCTATGGTGGAGTCGGTTACGGTCAACAAGAAGAACAGCTTAAACAAGCAGACATCGTCGTCGCTACACCTGGTAGGTTAGTGGATCACTTCTACCGTGGAACTATGCGTTTCGGAGAAATCAAAGTATTGATCCTAGATGAAGTGGACCGCATGCTAGACATGGGATTCCTCCCTATCGTCAGAAAAATTGTGAATATTTGCCCGTGGAATACAGAAACAAGCAAGCGCCAGACACTTTTCTTTTCTGCTACCATGCCCCCTGCTATCAAAAGCTTCGCTCAGTGGTGCCTTACTGATCCATCATCAGTAGAAATAGCTCGCCGTGCAGTTGCCGACACGATCAGTCACGCGTTTTACCCAGTATCAATGGATCAGCGAGACGATCTTCTACTCGCACTACTGAAAGGTACAAAGTTCGACTCACTCATGATCTTTACTCGCACACGTAAAGAAGCTGATGCGGTTATGGGAATGATTAAGCAATCTGGACATGCGGAAGTCACCGCCATGCACTCAGATGTAAAGCAGTCTGACCGACTCAAGGCCTTATCTGGTTTTAAAGACGGCAGCTACACTATTATGGTGGCTACTGACGTAGCGGCAAGAGGTATCGATATCTCAAGTGTCACTCACGTCATTAATTACCGAGTTCCTGAGAACGCAGAGGATTATGTTCACCGTATTGGCAGAACAGGTCGTGCTGAATCTGAAGGTGATGCATTTACCATCCTTACAGCTGATGAACTTGACTATGCAAAATCTGTTGAAAACTTCGTCGATAAAAAGATCGATCGTCGTAAATTAGATGGATTTCAATACACCTACACAGCCCTTCTAGACGACTCTCCAGCTAAGCCTGTACGTCGTGCACGTAGACCATCACCTAAAAGGCGCCGATAAAAAACTGTTTCCAAATTTAGCTTTCACACATGAAGGTTCTCGCCATTGACCCAGCGATCAGAAACACTGGTTATGCTATATTAGAAGGTGATCATCTAAAACAAACTGTCTGCGACTTCGGGGTGATTTCCATCCCTAAGAAAATCCCACAATCGGCTGCTCTCGCTGCCATCAATACAGGAATCCTAAACATCATTAAAAAGTGGGAGCCTGATGAAGTAGCGGTAGAAGGAATCATTTACGTTCAGTCACACCGCACGGCCATTAGTATGGGAGCTGCACGAGCAGCGACACTCATAGCGGCATCTCATGCTGGAATGAAGATTTATGAGTATTCACCTAAAAAAATAAAACAAGTCGTCACAGGAAATGGCTCCGCTAATAAAGAACAAGTCGCTTTTATGGTTAGAGCTCTACTTGGTTTAGCTGAAACGCCCCCTCACGATGCCGCTGACGCTATCGCTATCGCCATAGCTCACTTAACAGCTAGCGACCCTCTCAAAGCTTCTATCCTGAAGCGTCTAGAGATTTAAACTTACTGCTCTAGGATATCAGGCTTTCTATAAGCAAGGTTTCACCACCCAGTAGTTCGGCTTCTTTACGGCTATGAGTAATATGAAGCGTCGTGATAGCCTCTTGCTTCAGTATTGGAATTAAACTCGCCACAATCTGATCAACACTGTGATCGTCTAAACCAGAAAAGGCTTCGTCTAAACAAAGTAACACAGGTGATACTGTGATGGCTCTGCCAATAGCTACCCTCTTCTGTTCACCACCTGATAATTCAGCCGGCAACCTATTGAGTAGAGAACTCAAACCTAACAAACTCGCTATTTCCTCGACCCGATCGCTTTGCCGCCCTCTTGCCCAGCCATGAATACGTGGAGCAAATTCAAGGTGCTGCTGCACAGTCATATGAGCAAATAGGGCTCCATCTTGTGGAACCAGACCGATGCCTCGTTCACTCGGTCTTAACTCCTGAACATCTCGCCCATCTAACTTAATATAACCAGTGCTACTTCTCCGAAGACCACACAACGCTTCGACAAGAGTCGTCTTACCAATACCACTACGCCCCATCATGGATAACACGCCACCTTTAGAAATATGAAAGCTTACCCCCTGAAGTTTAAACTCGTGATGTTGAACCGTTAGCCCGCTTACCTCTAATGACATTATAAATGAGCCCCTTCGCTTTTTGTTATCATTCTAACCACTGATATTACAATGAGAGACATCGCAATCACAACAAGTGATACAGATGCTGCTCCAGCAATATTTCCAGTATTAAGTTCCAAGAATACAGAGGTTGATAAAACTTCCGTTTTGCCACGTGTAGCGCCAGCAAAAATTAAGATAGGACCAAACTCTCCTACAGCCTTAGCCCAGGACATCACAGTCGCAGCAACAACACCTGACTGAGCCTGAGGCAAAGCAACTCTCCAAAACGCACCCCAGCGATTACAGCCTAAAGTAAGAGCCACATCTTCTGCGCGTGAGTCAATCTGATCAAAAGAACCTTTGATCATCCTGATAGAAAAAGCCGTAATAACGGTAAACTGAGCTAGAATGATGGCAACCACAGAGAACGTCACTTCAATACCGTAATCATTCAGCCAATTTTCCAAACTGACTGCGCCAAATAACTTCACCTTATTAAACAGTATAAGCAGACTCAACCCGACTACAATAGGAGGTAGGACAATAGGAATATCATAAATAGCATTTACCAAGGAGCGCCCCCAAAACCTCAGACGTGACAACGCATAAGCTATAGGAAGAGCTACCAATGTCGCGAAAAAGGAGCTCACAGCGCTGGTTAATAGAGTCAAATAAAGTGCGGACCTGATCTCGCGCCGCCCCCATGTCTGCAGAAACTCAGACCAACGGACTTCCTGAATATTTGCAAAAACTAAAGCCGCTATAAACAGTGCATATAAAAATAAAGTTAGAAAGGTAGAGGTGAAAAATAACCTATCACCCTTTGGTTGAAATTTTTCACTCATCTACCACCTCCTTTAAAGTTTTAACCAGCTGGTAACCTGTATTACGCCACACCTCTAGAGCTTCATTTTCATTTGCTAAATAATGAACAAACTCATCAGCTAGAGATGATTCACTCATAGAAAGCACAGCAGCTGACACAGTACGCGGCTGTCTCATGAAATGATCAAGCTCAACAACAGCCACCTGATCATACTGACGAGCAACAGCATCCCAGGCGATCGTAGCATCAACAGCTCCGATGGCTACATCCTCAACGACCTGGTTAACAGTAGGCTTCATGACAACTATCGATTTTGACAATTCTTCCCATTGAGACACCTCACTCAACTGCCCCCTAACAAAAGAACCTATCGCTGCACTTTCATCTGCCATACTAAGTCGAACCCCCTCTCGGTAAAGGTCTTCTATACGGTATAAATTTTTGGGGTTACTTTTCTGTGTCACTAACACAGCATGTAACCAAGCTAAATCAACCGACTTAGCCACCAAACCCTTCTCTCTAGCCCGATCAATATAGATCGAATCGGCTGGAATATAGACATCACCTCCAGCCAACTGAAGCTGAGACTCTAAAACACCTGAGCCTGCTACATTCAAAGTAACCGTAACGTCATGGAGTCGCTCAAACTCAGCGACTAACTGACTCACCGGCTTATGTAAGCCCGCAGCACAGTGGATGACTAATGATTGGTCAGAACTCGCCCCTCTCCTCATCAGCAAAAGAAAAGAACAGGCAGCGAGAAGCAAGGCCGCCAAGGCCAATACACTAGCCTGCCTTGAAATCATAAATAAACCTATTTAGAGCTAACATTAAATAGTCCATCCGCAATAGCAGTGGCGAATGAACCTACTATCCCTCTATATCTAATAATACCCTGCTGATCTACCACCATGCAGTATGGTTGTGTTCTGATGAAATATTGTTTTGCCAAAGTTTGACGCGAGTCTGAAATATTCTTCCACGTAATATTACCACTAGCTTCCATTCTACGTAGAGAGCTGTATGAGTCACTATTTACTCCCAGTATAACAAAAGGCTTATTTTCTCTCTTCCTCTTGGTATCGTTTAAAATCTTAACCGTCTGTTCAGCATAAGGGCTTTTACCAGACCAGAAAACAATCATAACGACCTTTCCTCTATAGTCAGAAAGTTTAACAGATAAACCTGAAGCATCTGTGCCAGCTAACTCAGGAGCAGTGCGCCCTGTTGTTAAATAGTTGATCTGGTATAGCTCATCTTTCGCTAAATCAGATACAGTCACATCGCCTACTTTGACTTTATCACTTTTTACAATAGCCTCACGTATATGCTTAATGCGCTGAGTTAAAATCAGCTTATCATCACCTATAGACGCCAGCATCATAGATAATGCTAAGTGTGCTTGCCCTTGAACTTCTGTATGAGGATTCTCCTTAATCACCCTCTCTAATAATTCAATACCCCTTGAACGCAGAGATTTGCCAACAACCTTCGCTTCGCCTCGATCATTCAGTTTTGTCATCGCTATACAAAATGGTCCTAGCGCAGAGCTACGTATATGGTGTGTTTCTACTGCCTTTAGTAATGCACGCTGAGCTGATGCTTTTAATGCATCATCATGATTAATTACCCATGCTGTGTATTCGAGTGTCCACTCATGCTGTAAGTCACGAGTCAGAATTTTTTTCAATTTATTAGATGGCTCCTGTGGGTTTGGCTTTCTCTCTAAAACTTGCTCACGAGATACGTCATCTTTAGCTAACCTAAGCTCTGCATTCCATAAATTCAGATCATTTTCATAAATCTTTTTTATCAAACTCGCCTCTGTCTGGGTGCCCGCAGATAGAGTCACTGATATCATAAGAGACACCGCTGCTATGAGCTTTAATATTCTGAACTGGTTCATGACGTTGTTAAAATAAATGAACTTTACTGACCTTCCATCACTCTCTCAAGCTCCTTCTGAAAGGCTTCTATATCGGGGCGTGAAGGTTGATAATCCAGCACATCAGGCTGAATTCCTAAACCTTGGCCATCAACATACCACATTCCAGTATTACCATCCGAAAATGTTACTCGCCCACTAGCTATAAAGCCAGGATTCGAAACCTTATTAATGGAAACAGATACATTAGCTGAAGTATTATCTGCAGGAAGAACCTCTGGATCTTCAATAGTTAACTCCTCAGGTTCGTTTAAATCAGATGCTTCAGCCCCCTCTTTACTCTCCTCTTCAGCCACTTTCGCGCGAGCTTCTTCTTCTAAATCTCTTAATGTAATTTCAAGATCAAGAATCAAAAAACGCGTATCCATATAGGTAAGGTTTAGCTTCATCTCGTCCTCCATTCTCTTCTGGATCTCTGAAAGCTGTGCCCCAGCAGCAGCCCAGCCTTTAATTTCGCCTACCTGCTCCTCTGTTAATTTTTTTGTATCAAACATGATCTCCACTCCATTTAATCTCACATTCACAAGCATGCAAGCCCATAGGCTTTTAGGAATACCCACCATCGGTCTTCAAAACATCTTTTCATTTTACTATTGGGACTTTTCAGAATGAGAACTAAAGTCACTCCGTGTCTAATACGATCTCACCAACCTCTATATCTCCACCAAGAACATGGGCAGAAGTTAAGCTTGAAAACTTACTGCATAACTATCGTGCTGCCCAGCAATGCCATCAAGGTGACGTCATGGCTATTCTCAAAGCAGGTGCCTACGGACATGGGATGGAACAAATTTCCAAATACCTAGAGAATATAGAAACACCATCTCCTCCCGTATTTTTTGGAGTCGCCAGCGTCATCGAAGCTCGAAGGCTAGTAAATGCAGGGATTCAAACACGGATTTATTTACTTGGAGCTACTTGCACATTTGAACGAGAAGAGGTCGTTATTAACCAATGGACTCCTTGTATTTCCAACCTAGAAGAGGCTCAACATTTTCACCAACTTGCTGAGAAACATCAGCTAGAAACTCCGCTGAAAGTTCATATTGCAGTCGATACTGGAATGGGACGTGGTGGTTTTTTACCAGAAAACGTTTTAGAACATATACAAAGCATACAAAAACTCTCATATATCGAGATCGAAGGTATAGGCTCCCACCTGCCCTCCGCTGACGAGGATGAGGCTTTCACGAACGAGCAGTTTAGCCAATTTTCATCTATTATTGAGAAGCTTGGAGAGCAGCCTTTTCGATACTACCACCTAGCAAACAGTGCTGGACTATTAGCCTATAAAAGCACTCACACCAATCTCTTCCGTCCAGGTCTTATGCTTTATGGTATTGCACCGATTCAGAGCTACCAAGACCAACTCAAACCTGTACTTAGCCTTAAATCACGGGTCACCCTTGTCAGAACTCTCCCCGCTGGTCATGGCGTTTCATACGGTCGTGACACCATTCTTAAACAAGAAACTAAAGTCGCTACCATAGGTGTCGGCTATGGTGACGGCTACCCTAGAGCTCTACCAGCAGAGCAAACCCATGTTCTTATCCGAGGGGAGCGCTGCCCGCTTCTAGGAAGAGTCACCATGGACCAAATTATGGTCGATGTATCATCTCTACCAGAATGCTGTGAAGGAGATAAGGTAGAGTTATTTGGTGAAAACATCCTAGTCAGCGAGATCTCAGCCCTCGCAGCTACCATACCCTGGGCTGTATTAACTGGTATCACTCCAAGAGTTGTCAGGGTTTATAGTGAATCTTAAAAAGCAACAGCTAACCAAGCTAACCAAACAAGTGATTTAACTATTATCGTTAAATAATATAAAAATATATTGTGCCCTATTTACTATTAGTTACTGTCTCAGCTGCTAGCAGTCACCTTATAAAAATCAAAAACCTTGAAAACCCTCTATCAATCATCTCAAAATAGCTATGAAGTCATTGAGCCTATTGGCGAGGGTGGCACAGCTACCGTATTCAAAGCTATCTGCGTTGAAACCCAAGAGGAAGTAGCCCTTAAGGTGTTTCACAGTCATCTAACTGTAGAAGAAACTAATACAGAGTGTGTCGATGAACTAGTCGCTCTTTCCACAGTAACACATAGTAATGTCGTATCTACCATTGATGCGGGACTAAGTGGTGATGATAAATTCATCGTCATGGAGCTCCTTAACGGAGCCGATTTAGAACTCTTTTTACCTGGTCGCCAATTTAAAGCCCCACACTTTCTATCTTTTGCGTTTCAGTCACTTAGCGCATTAACTGAAATCCATTCTCACGGTGTATACCACTTAGACATCAAACCATCTAATATCATGATGTCTACGGACAAAAATGGTAATATGTTGGTGAAACTTGTTGATTTCGGATCTGCTAGGACGCAATCATCTAACCACTTCGATAGAGATGTCGGCAAACGAGGCCTTAAAGGATCTATTTACTATATGAGTCCAGAACAGATCAATAAAGAGTCTCCCGACCACCGTTCTGACATCTACTCTCTAGGTTGTGTTTTTTACCGTATACTAACTGGCAAATTGGCCTTTGACGGAAAATCAGCAGTAGATGTCATGTCATCCCATATTCAGGGTAAATACACTCCCATCTTAGAACTCGCCCCCGAGTGGCCTCAATCAGTCGCCACCATTGTAGAGCTAATGATCGAAACAAAACCTGAGAATCGCCCTAGCTCTATCCCCGAGATCTTAAAAGCGATGCAGGTCATGCAGACGACCAGCTAGGGAGGCAACCTTCACTGACTACTTTCTGACAGGTATCCCCTCGTCAGAAAAGAGCTCCTTTGCTTCCTCCACCGTATGTTCACCAAAGTGGAAGATACTAGCGGCTAGAACGGCGTCAGCCTTGCCATCCTTAAGAACATCGACCATGTGCTGTAAATTACCAGCACCGCCTGACGCGATCACAGGAATACTCACGGCTTCACTAACAGCGCGTGTCAGCTCAATATCATAACCGGCCTTCGTGCCATCTGAGTCCATACTGGTAAGCAGTATTTCTCCAGCGCCACGTTCACAAACTTCTTTTGCCCACTCTACGGCATCCATACCTACAGGTTTCCTGCCACCGTGAGTGTAAACACCCCACTTACCTTCTCCCTCTTTTTTGGCATCGATCGCTACCACGATACACTGCTTACCAAAGGCCTTAGCACCCTCATTGATTAGCTCAGGACGAACTACAGCGGCAGTATTAATACCTACTTTATCAGCACCAGCTAGAAGCATCTCACGCATATCATCTACAGAGCGTATTCCCCCACCTACAGTCAGTGGTATAAAGCACTTTTCCGCAGTGCGACGAACCACATCCACCATCGTATTACGCTCATCTGAAGAAGCCGTAATATCGAGAAAAACTAGCTCATCCGCCTGCTGCTCATTGTAAGCAATGGCACATTCGACGGGGTCTCCAGCATCACGGAGATCAACAAAGTTTGTGCCTTTGACAACGCGTCCATCAGTAACATCAAGACATGGGATAATTCGTTTTGCTAACATAGTGATTATATAAAAATTAAATGATTAAAGTAGAGACCTAGAGTCCCCATGCGCCATAGCCCTGCTGTTTAGCATTTTTTTCTAGCTGATAGAGTTTCTTTTTTTGACGCGAAACAGATGTATTATCCGGTAAAAGATACCCTTTGGTATGTATTCTACCTAGACCACGGGCCACCAAAAGCTCGTGTAGATAGCATTCTTTCCCTTCATAAGAAACAAGTATGTATGCATAATTACGGCCTGAGTTATAAACGCTCTCCCAGACGGTAGCAACTCGGAATCTTTTGCCTTTTAATAAATCTTTAACAAACAACTTAGCCTCTACTCCTACTTGAGTCGTTTCTTTTTGGTCGATCCCTCCCATAGCCGCTCCCTGCTCTGCGATACGCTTGTAGTTAGTATTCCCATCACGGTATTTACGTGCGGCACTTTCTGGAGCGTCTACATAGTACAAACGAAATTCTTGATCCCCCTTAGAGGTCATCACATGAAAACTATCACCATCATTACCACGATGATCTACTAGTTTACAGTCCTCTAAAACCTCAAACTTACTAGAGGAAAGGCTTACCGAGGATAGAGAGCCTGTTATCGCTTCATCATTAGGCTGACTAACCACCACACTGTCATCCCTCACAGAACCTTCGCGAACGTTTTGTTCGTTCGTTTCCTTATATTTCATCCAGGCGATCGCTGCGACAACGATCAAACTAACAACTGTGCTAAATACACTTTTTTTTCCTCTACGTGCCATGACTTTATTAACTTATGATTGCAGTGAAAAATAAATAATCCCTGTAATACCTGCGATGAAACAGTAGTAGGAAAAGTACTCTAACTTCCCTTTTTTCACAGCGCCCATTACTAAGTAAATAGCTAACAAGCCAACAATTGCGGCTGCGATAGCTCCTGCTATATAGGCAGAGTTAAAACATGAAGAAAACGCAGCTGAAAGCGAGCCTGTCTCATCTAGCTTATCCTTCATCGTTAAAACAAAGCCACCTGCGATTGCTGGTATTGACATTAAAAACGAAAACTCTGCCGCCTTCTCAGCTTTCACTCCACTGACTAATCCTGCGGCGATCGTTGATCCTGAGCGGGAAATACCCGGTAGAATAGCAAAGGCCTGACCAATGCCCATAACAACAGAACTTTTTAACCCCACACTCTGAGCACGCCCTTTCAGAACCCGAGGAACAAACAAAACGAAACCTGTAAGAATAAGTAACGCGGATACAACGACAGGTTTCCCTGGCACGGCATCAAAAAAGTCTTTAAATAAGAGGGCTGCTACCACAGCTGGTAACGTGGCAATTCCTAGCCAAAGGATCATCTTACGCTCCTCGACCATATCTTTCGTATATAACGACTGAAACAGGGCCCATAGGCTTTTTCTAAAGAACAATAAAACACTGACTAAAGTCCCTAAATGCAGAATGATCTCAAACGCTAAGTCAGGCTGATGCTCTCCACCTACTTCTCTGATACCTAATAAATACTGAGTAAGCACGATATGCCCAGAGGACGATACTGGCAAAAACTCAGCTAGTCCCTGCACTACGCCTACGATAACTGCTTTCCAAATTTCCATACTTAAACTCTTGCCTCTAAAAGGGCTGAGCGCAGGCTAGTGACTAGGAGCAGATAGAGCAAGCTGATTAAAAAGGCCTTAAGCGTTTACACTGATTCCCTTTAAAGCGCTGATTCTGCAAGCTTTTCGATCGCCTCTTTATACTCACGAAGCTGAGAGCTATTCTGAAGCTTTAGAGCTAGTTTCAGTTCTTTTACGGCATCAGGATACCGTTTCATAGCTACACAGAGTTGAGAGAGCTCGACTCGTGACTCGTATTCATGTTCAGGAATATGTGCCGCTTGGCGAAATAACATTTCTGCCACATGTGGCTTGTTCGCAATCATACGCTGACGCCCTAAGAGGACCAATGACTGAGCATCGAGTGGGTCTTTTTTAACCAGTGACTCAAGAATACTAACACCTCCCTCTAAATCTTCGCCAGACTCTATCTTCATCACTGCATGCAGACGGCTTTTCTTAGCGTCCAGCTTAGGGTTTTGAGTTCCTGTATATGATTCATTAATCGCTGCAAAAAAGCTCTTCCCTAATTCCCAATAACGCTGATCAATAACGAAACTCAGTGTATTTAGCGAACTCGTATAAAGAGCTTTTTTCTCCAGCGTGACTGCTTTTTTGAGTAGCGGCTCTGCGAGAGTAAGGTTCCCAGACTGAATATGTAACTGTGCGAGTAATAGATGGTTTTCCGCATCTAGCTTATCATCACCTAGTCGCCTAACATACTCCAGATTCACAAGAGCCTCATCATTTCGACCTAAGCTTAGCTGGATCGATGACTGAAGTAAGTAGTATGATACTTCAGTCGGCCTTACTCTGATCACTTCATCGAGTAGAGCTAACGCTTCTTCGTCTCGATCTAAATATTGTAAACACTGAGCGACACCAGCTTTCCAGTCCACATTATCTGGCTGTGTAACTTGTGCTAAACGGTAACTCTGGAGAGCTGAGGCATACTGCTCCTGGTGAAGCCTGCCATAGGCTAGCTGCCCATACGTGGAACCGTCCTGGTCACCTAGACGAAGAGCCTCCTCAAGCGCAGGTAAAGCCTTCTCCCAATCACCTAAATTAGCATAAACAAAACCTAAGTTACGATACGCTCGACGGAAACTAGGGAATATCTTAATCGCTGACTGGTACTGTTTCTCTGCTGCCTCCATGTCACCTAGCTCGAAGTGAATATTACCTGCGTTAAACATAAATGCAGCGGAGGTCTTGATAAGCTTATTTCCTTCTATTTTCTTTAAAGCCGATTTCCTCTCACCAGAAACCATGAGAGACTGAATAGACAATAATACACCACGCTCTTCTGTAGAAACTTGGGGCTCAATCCGCGCATTAATACGGTATGATCCATTAAAGGATTTTATAAACGCGGCGTCTTTCCAGTAAGCTTTAGATAAAGGTAAAGGCTCTGCAGCAGAAGCACTATCACTGAACAGAGATATACTTACGAAACTACAAGCTGCTGATAAGATAAAGTATTTCATTTTTTAATAACAATAGGCCAATCTCTGATCACCTTTACCGCTTTCCCCTTATAACGAGGGACTGAGAAGCGTGAACCATTCGCTATTTTTTTAGCCAATGGAGTGAGTGCAGAGTGTGATGATGATAAAATAGAAACAAGCTTCGTTTTACCTGATGGTAAAATAACGATTCTTGCCACAACCCTTCCGCTACTAACCCCACGTAACTTACTAGGAAAGCGAATAGAGGGACTCCTCAAATGCCGTGGATTACTGTCTAACTCATTCAGTGAATAAGATGACTTCACAGCAACAGCTTTGGGCTGCTTTGGTGGTTTGGGTTTACTCTTACTAGGTTTGCTCCGCTTAACGGTAGTCTTCGTCCGTGACGCTTTTTTAACAACCTTCGGGGCGGATTTCTTAACTCGAGCTACAGGGACCACCGGTAATGGCGAAGGTGCTATATCAAGCTCGAAACTATCAATCGTTAACTTAGGGTCTACTGCCGAGTTCGTAGTAGGTAATGCCACCTGGCTAATATCCAGACTAACTGACAAATCCGGCACACTCAACTGAGGCGGTGGTGGTGCAGACTCCTCTGGCTCAGTCTGCTCTAGACTTTCTGGCTCAGGTGGTTCTGGTAGTGATGCTATCTCAACTTCTCTAATCTCGAACTCCTTCACCTCTGCATCCGTAACCATCACACGGGTAAGCACTAGCACACACAGTAACACTGCGGTGACGGCTATACCTAGAATGATAGATCTAATATGCATAGATTATTTATTCGTTGCTAAGAATACGGTTTTGGCACCTGCGAGTTTAGCTGCATCCAGAGCCTTTACAGTGAGCTCATTTCTTGCATCAGCATCACCTTGAATGATGACAGGTAAGCTATCATCAGCTTCTAATAAAGCGGCGACTACACTACCCACACCTTCCACACCGATACTGCGTCCACCTTGATAAACCTCGCCTTGCGCTGTGACCGCGATGAGGATGGCATTTTTTTCTAAATCCTGAGAAGACGCTGCCTTAGGTTTGTTAACCTCTACACCTGTTTCTTCTACAAAAACAGTCGTAACGATAAAGAAAATCAATAGGATAAATACCACATCGATCAGTGGTGATATATTAATCTCTGATGAGTCTCCTTGCTGCCCAGAAAAATGTCGAAACCTTCTCATAATTTATTGTTGTGACGTCGAAGCCGTGTGGTGATCGATAAGTGCATGATGTAAGCACTGCTGAAGTTCAGAGTGTGCTGACTGTGTTTTATTTTTTAAAAAAGCTAGTAAAAAAGCAGCTGGAATAGCGATCAGCAGTCCAGCCTGGGTCGTCACCAGAGCCTCTGAAATACCGACAGAGATTTTATCAATTGGCTGAGCCGTGCTACGACTTGCTAAACCTGAAAAAGTGCTAAGCATCCCCGAGACTGTGCCCAAAAGCCCAGCCAAAGGCGCAGCTCCAACTAGAACCGTAATCATAGGAATTCTTCGTTCGACCCAAGCCAACTGATCCAGCTCCATTACAGCGAATTCCCTTACGATCTCACGCCGATCATTAGCGATAAACTTTTGGTCCTTATTTTCAGACTTCACCTTAAGTAAAGCCTGCCATGATACAAACAGCATCGAATACAGAAGAATACCTAAAGCCAAGAGAGCCCATAGGATAAAACCACCCTGGCTAAGCACATTCTGTAATTCACTAAACATACCTAAGTTATGACTTCAGCTTATCTTCCACACTTTTAGCACGAAGACCGTTCACCAATGTAAGACCTAGCTTTTCTGTCGTCTGAGCTATTCCCTGACAACGGCGTGATAATAAGGCGTGAATAATCAATGCTGGAATCGCCACGACTAAACCAAACAAGGTCGTAATAAGAGCCTCTGAAATACCTCCCGCTAAAGGTTTAGCATCACCAGTTCCACTGACTGTAATAACATTAAATGTGCGGATCATGCCGGATACTGTTCCCAACAAGCCTAACAAAGGAGCCGTTGCAGCTGTGATAGCTACCATAGGAAGCCAGCTCTGCAGCTTATTCTGAACACCTATGAGCTGTTCATATAAAACTTCCTCCATAACATCTGGTCCAGCTTTAATATACTGTAAGCACTGCTTCATTACATCTGCAGCTGGATGAGATGCTGCGTCTACCATCGCCTCTGCATCCTGAACTTTGCCAGTTCTCAAGCTTGCTAAAATCTCTGTCACCCAGTTCGCTGCGGGTGTTTTCACTTTAGCGATCTGACTAAATTTGATTATGCCAGCGATAGCTGAGAACATAGCTATACTCAAAATAGGCCATATCCAAAAACCACCTTTTTTGAAAAGGTTCAAGCGGTCACTCTCTAGATCAGCTAATGCTAAGGCCTTACCTCCTGAGACATCAATAGACACCTTAGCCACCTCACCTGCTACCAACTTATCTAAACCTGTATTATTCCCTGCAAGCACTCTGGCAAACTCAGAACCCTTCTCACGTAACACAGCACCTGAAACGCCTGATTGATCAGCAACAAACCATTGCACCGGTCCTGCAATAACGAATGAACCTTGGCTTAATTCTCCTGATGCACTAGCGGCCTGACCAGCTACGATATCTCCACCGATCATTTTTTCTAATCGAGTAAGTCCCGCGTCTAAAACAGCTAACCGAGCCTTCATCTGCTCAGCTTTACTACCCGTTTTCTGACGTAATAAGCTTAACGGTTCTTCATACTTCTGACTCTCACCAGGCATAAGAAATGTTTCAAACTTCAGACCATAATCACGAACTAAACCATTCAGGTAGTCATAGTCTTGTTTATAAGTTTGTTTTTTCACCTCTAAGCCACTGAGCAGAGCTCGGCGATCAGACTCCTCCATCCGTGCAATACGTGAAAGGCGTCTTTGCTTTAGTAATAAAGTCCTCGTCTCTTCAAACTCACTGGCCAATTTCAGCTTACTTGAAGATACATCTTCTCGCTGTTGGGTTAAGCGAGCCTGCGCTGATATTAGATCTTTTTTAACAGCTTCATTAATTTGTGCTGATACTACTGAAACTGCACCACTAGCAATAAGAGCTAACCATGTTATCTTTTTCATTACTTAGCTCCCCCTTCTACTGGCTGAAAAATCTGAATGGGTAGCTTTACCAGCTCCGCAGTCTTTTCATTTCTGTATGTAGCAATTGCTCTATTCAATGGAGTAGCGATTGATTCATCTTCCTGCCACTGCCAACCAGCTAAAGATGGCGTTCCTACACCCGAACTAGATCCTGATGCTGTCGCATAATATGCTCGGCATAGTCCCAGATACATAACATTCACGAGCTGTTCTTTACCAGAAGCTAGCTTACGCACCTCTTCAATCACCGTGATGTTCCGGTTAAACCTCTCCGCTTCAGAGAGAATAGAAGTCAGTGACTGAAGCCTCTGCCTTGGTGTCTCAGCACTATCAAGAATCGCCACATTCTCAGCTACTTTCTCGCTTAACACTGGGGGAAAACACCCTATAACACGCTTTAAGCGCGGCACCATATCCACAAGGGATTGAGCTAGCTCACTCTGAGCAACTTGATACGCCTTCACCTCATTAGTTAACTCCTCTCTTTTCTGATCAACGTTCTCTGATGAACTGCCTGCCTTTTCTAGCTCTTCATTTAACAAGCTCAGTTCTTTTTGATAAACATTTAGCAGAGTTTGCATGTGCTCCTGGTCAGATTTCCAATTGATCGATTCCTCAGAAATGATCCTTTCAGTTTCTACCCATTGTTTGATATATTCACGTGTAGCATCTGCTTTTTCAGATGCCTCACTAGTCTGAGCATGCGCTGGTAAAAGCAATGAACCTAGTAATAGATAAGTAAAGTGTAGTGGTTTGACTATCATAAGTCGTTACGACAAAAATTGAGTTCCAGAAAAGTAATTTATAAAAAGCTAATAAAATAAAAGCTCACCCAACTGGGTGCGTGCGAACATTATTGAGAATGATTCTCAATAGAAAGCAAAAACTTTAAAAAAGTTTCAACTTTTGCCTTGAAGCAACTGCCTTCATGGCTGCTATTACCAATCAACATGTTCACACCCAAATGGAAAAAGGAGGCCAAGCTACTAGAGAAAGCTGCCAAAAAGTTTCTCAACTATAAACGTGACCTTCTAAAATCAGATAAAATTTCAGAAATAGACTCACGTATCCTTGATCTACGTAAAGCCGTTAAGTCGAAGAGCAAAGACGCCACTAACGAAGCGTCCAAGCAACTTCAAGCCACCTGTGAAAATGCTCTAGAACGCAAGCAGCCAACTCAAGGCTGGATCGAGGAGAATCTCGAAGTCATCTTTGTCGCCATCGTAGTTGCTCTAGGCATAAGAGCTTATATTATTCAGCCGTTCCGCATTCCTACCGGCTCTATGCACCCTACTCTCAACGGGATCGTAGGAACACAGGTAGCTCCTGAAACTAAATTCCCCAACGCCGCCGTAAAATTAGCTCAACGTGCAACTCATGGCAGAAGCTACGTTGACCTCGTTCTAAAAGAAACCAAACGCTTAAGAAGAGGTGAATACATTGAAGAGAAACAGGTATTAAACTTCTTCACCCGTACTTATATCCACTTCGAAGACGGCTCTAAACTTAGCTTTCCTGGACCTGCTACATCGCTTCATTCTCTAAGCTTCTTTGCTAGTGAAAACCAGCTCCCCTCGCACCTTTCTAGATACTCTCTCGGTCAACCTGGTTCTGAGATCAAGGCAGGTACTGTATTAGCCAGAGGTTACATCGATACAGGTGACCTGATCTTGGTCGATAAATTTTCATACCACTTCAGACAGCCTAAACGCGGCGAAGTCTTCGTCTTCGATACTCGCGATATTAAAAAAATTCACCAAAACGCAAAAGATCGAGGCTCCATAGCTGGCTCTCATTATATCAAACGTTTAGCTGGTATACCAGGAGATGAGCTTACACTCAGAAAACTAGAGCATACCCCATACAGCGCAGCAGCAAAAGGTAAGCTATACATCAATGGCGAACTAGCTAAAGAGCCGGGTTTCCAAAAAGTAATGAGTGATAAAGATGGCTACAGAAGCTACGGTGCTATGTCTAGATTCACAAAGAACGCACCAGCATTTAAAGCTAGAAAATCAAATATCCCTGGTATGAACGAATACATCGCTTTAGGTGATAATAGCTTTAACTCATCTGACTCTAGGGAATGGGGCACCGTCAAAGAGTTTAATCTCATAGGCCCAGCAGCGTTTTCTCTATGGCCATTTATGAGTGGTCACTGGGGATTTATTAAATAGTTACCCAAACCGACTTCACCACTACCGGCACCAACTGTCCCTACTCTACCTACGATGCCGTCAGCTGAAGAAATCACCCAAAAAGCTCAGTCTAATCTAGCTTTCGCCTTCGGATGTCTACCGAAAGAGCAAAAAAAAGACATGGTGACGTTTTACGCCTTTTGCCGCGTAATTGATGACTTAGCTGATGATTTAAACATATCTAGAGAAGAAAGTAAAAAGGCATTAAAAGCCTGGTATGAAGGTATCAAGTCAGGATTTATTAAGCCTGATACACTTCAGCGAGAAGTCAGCTTACTTATTGATCGCTACAACATATCAGCCCAGCCATTTCTAGAACTTATCGACGGCTGTAGCTCTGACCTAGACCCTCAGAGATTTCACTCATGGGATGATTTAAGTAAGTATACCTACCGTGTGGCGAGCTGCGTAGGAGTTATATCGACACACATCTTTGGCTGCACTCACCCTGACTCACATCAATACGCCATTACTCTCGGGCACGCCCTCCAGCTCACTAATATAATACGAGACGTAGGCGAAGACCTAGATAATGGAAAACGAATCTACCTACCGCTAGAAGACCTTCACCGCTTTAACTATAGTGAAGAAGATCTGGTCAACCGCATCTACGACGAACGCTTTACCGCTATGATGCACTTCCAAGCCGACAGAGCGGAAAAGCTATATACTGAAGCAACCAGCTACATCCAGCCACAGGACACCAAGGCACTACAGTCAGCTGAAGCGATGAGAAAAATCTACCACGCTCTACTTCAAAAGATGCGTAAGGGTAACTTCCAAGTATTCCAAAAACGGTATTCTGTTTCAAAAATTAAAAAAGCAGCCCTACTCTTATCTACTCGATTCTAGACATCGATATTTATGCTTTATTTATTTATTCACTAGATTAGTAATTTCACATAACTTTCCCCCTTCACCCGCCAAACAATATGAAATACTTTTTCTTACTAAGCATCTTAACGGGATGCATTGTTTCCTGTGCTCCTTACCCTCAAACGTTTAACCCTATCGCTAACCCGCAGCCTAGCACACAAGCTCAAAACCAAGCTGCTAGCTCAGTTCCTGCCACGCTCCCTGTAGGCAGAGTAACTGCTGAAGGCACTCCGAATATGGTTATCAGCCCATACAAGCCTTATAACCTTATTGATGTAAAAGGTTACAAGAGCGGTGAAGTCGTAGGCGATCCTTCTACAGCAATTACTGATCCGAAAACTGGCAAGGTAGTTCTCAGCACTTCAAAACACTTTTTAATTCCATAATTCATAGAGTGAATTACTAAAAATCAAACAACCTCCTTTACTGTAAAGTTTAGGAGTTTTTTTATTTAGACAAAAGATCAAACCCAGACGCTTTATCTACGTCCATGATCCCCTTACAGCCGCTCAAACACTTTTTTTACATCAGCTGTATTGCCTTACTGCCGTCTTGTCAGATTCCAGACAAGCCGTCTACTGAGACCTTTATCGATATACCTTCTACATGGAAAGCTAGTAATAGGCCACAAACAAGCTCAACCCGTATCAGCCAAGGTTGGTTACGTGATTTTAATGACGCTAAACTAACGAAGCTAGTCAATGAGGCCATGAATAAGAACCCTAGCCTGCTAGCATCTGCAGAAAGGCTTAAGGCATCACAAACCAACGTAATCAACTCACGCTCAGATCTATTACCATCTATCAATGGCTCGGGCTCAGGGAATAGAAGTCGCACCAATGAAGACGCCGCAGGTGGTGATGGCCCCATATACTCTGGCACAAAAAGTATCGGGGTTTCCGCCAGCTGGGAAATCGACCTCTGGAAGCGACTTCGAGACCTCAATAATGCTTCTACAGCCGACTACGAAGCTGCTACCGCAGACTTTAGAGCTACTCGTTTAGCACTAGCTGCAGGCACAGCTAGTGCATGGTATAACCTCATCAGCGCCGTTAACCAAGTCACTCTCGCAGAAGACACTTTATCAAGCTACCATAAGGTTAAAAAAATAATTGAGCGTAACTACAAAGCAGGCACCTTACGTGCCATTGATCTGCAGTTATCAAAAAACAATGTCTTCAACGCTGAAAGAAACCTCCGTATTCGCTTAGAAGATAGAGACAATGCAAAACGTAATCTAGAAATCATATTAGGCCGCTATCCTAGCTCTAGCATACCTGCTCCTGGCACCCTACCAACTATACGACCTCATGTCGCTACTGGAATCCCAGCTGATATGATCAGCCGGAGACCTGATATGGTTCAGGCTAAAAAGGAACTGGAAGCTTCATTTCACAGAGCTCTGGCTGCTAAAAAGGATATTCTACCATCACTCGCTCTTACTGGATCTGCTAGCACATCTTCACCCAACTATAGTGACCTACTTGATATTGGTTTCCTAACAACATCAATAGCGGCATCCATTAGCCAGACTATCTTCGACGCTGGAGTCAAGCGAGCCGAAGCCGAAGCCGCCGTAACCCGTAATAAAGCTGAAATTCACGACTATGCAGGTGTCGCCCTTAACGCCTTCAGCGAAGTCGAATCCGCTCTAGCATCTGAAAAGTGGCTAAACGAGCAAGAGGTTTACCTACGTAAAGAACTAGAACAGGCTGCATTAGCTGAAAGCCAGTCTGAGCGTGATTATGCAGAAGGCGTTGATGGCATAGACATCATTGACTTATTAGAAACTCAACGTAGAGCTTCCAATGCGCGTAGCTCCCTCATTGATTTACAAAATCAGCGGATACAAAACCGCATTAGCCTTCACCTAGCCTTAGGTGGAGACTATAAAACGCGCCCTTAATCCTCCCCTTTCCCAATATAGAAAAAGTCACTATGCGTCGCTTCCTCCACATCTTACTACCCTGTATTATACTAGGGATTGGCATCATATCTTATAAGCATATGACTGATAACGTAGAGGGAGAAAAACCGCAAAAAAGAAAGGTCAGAGAGAGCGCTGCCATTCAGACTGCGGTAAAGCCACTTATCCCCAGCGATCTAACTATAGCGATTACTAGCCAAGGAGAAGTTAGACCGCATCATGTAACTACTCTGACATCTGAAATAAATGGAAAGATCATTCACTTGTCAGAGAACTTTCAAGCTGGTGCCTTTTTTAAAGAAGGTGATATTCTACTAGAACTAGATACTGCTGATTTAAAAACCGACATCATCTCAAACGAAGCTGCTGTAACCCGAGCTGAGTCAGCTTATTCACAAGAACAGGCTAGAGCTAGACAAGCTCTACTGAACTGGAAAGATGCTGGATTCGATGAAGAGCCTAGCGACTTAGTCCTCCGTAAGCCTCAGCTAAATGAAGCTGAGGCTAATGTCATTTCAGCCAAAGCTGAGTTACAGCGAGCACAGAGAAACCTCAATAAAGCTAAAATCAAAGCGCCCTATGACGGTCGGGTTAGATCACGTAGTGTAGGGCTTGGACAACAAGTAAGCGGTAGCACACCTCTCGGCGAAATTTTCTCTACTGACTACGCTGAAATCAGACTACCTCTTACCATTCGTGACCTCAGCTACTACACTCCTCCTAGCTCTTCTGATAACGGCGAGGTAACAACAAATGCCGTCACCTTTACATCTATTATAACGAACGCTGACCTGGCCCCTGCAACTACATGGCAAGGCGAGATACTAAGAGCTGAAGGTGAACTAGACCCTGACTCGCGCCAGTTATTTGTGATCGCTCGCATCGACGATCCTTTTAGTTTGAAAAGTAGCGAGCTAGAACCAACTCAGCAAAAACCACCCATTTTTATAGGTCAAACACTGAAAGCAAGTATTCCAGCTAAAGTCATCAAAGGTGCATTCAGTATTCCTCGTAGAAACCTAACTGATATTGATGAAATTATCGTTATCCGAGAAGGTTTAATCACTCACGTCAACATTACAACACTCTGGGAAGGGCCTGATAACATCATTATTAGAGACAATATTATGGAAGGAGACCTACTCTCTATTACTGAGATGAACTATGCTCCTGAAGGTGTCGCCGTAGAGATCATCTATCCAGACGAAGAGCCTCCATCACCAGCAGGTCAAGCTAACACCTCACCTAAAGACTCAGCCAAACCACGTGCTCACTAGCCCTACAGCTAAAGAACACCCAATCACTCAAAACTCACACTATTAATCTGACTCGATGATCCGCTGGTTTGCAAAAAACGACTACGCTGCCAACTTCCTGATGGTAGCCATCCTCGTGTCTGGACTCTACGCTATCTGGTTTAAAATACCTACAGAGGTAACACCGAGTAAAAAACTCGACTACGTAGTCGTAGACATACCTTTTCCTGGAGGAACACCGATAGAGGTAGAACAAAAAATCGTTATCCCAGCAGAAAACGCACTTAATGGACTCAATAACATAAAAAGCATTAGCTCAAATGCTTGGCGGTCTCGTGGTAGAATACGCTGCGAAGTCAAAGAGGGTGACGATATAGAAAAGCTTAAAACCGATATTGAATCTCGCATCGATACCATTTCTACATTCCCGACAGAATCGGAGAACCCTAATATCTTCATTCCAGATACAGCTCATTGGAAACCTGTTATCTCAGTCGTCGTTTCTGGAGACATGTCAGAGAAAGATCTCATCGCTGCAGCACGAGAGGTCAGAGACGACCTCCTCACCTTATCTCATGTATCTAAATGCGATGTCGTAGGCGTGCGTAACAGTCAGATTAACATCGAGGTCCACCCTGACACCTTACTCCAGTATGGGCTCACACTTAATGATGTCTCTAATGCTATTCAGGAAAACTCTATTGATCTCTCAGCTGGAACAATAAGTACTGAATCCGGCCGTGTGATGCTCCGAACAACTAGCCAAGCACTCGACCAAGAACAGTTTGAAAACATCATTATCATCCGGAAAAATGGAGCTGAAATCAAGCTCCGTGATATAGCCTCGGTAAAAGATAACTTTGACGAGCAGAGGAAGGTAACCCGCCACAACGGAGAAAGAGCCGTCATGCTCCAGATCGTCCGTCAGCCCTCTGATAGCTCTCTTAAAATATCAGCTCAGGTTCATGAATATGTAAAAAACTCAAAAAACAGCGCGCCTAAAGGAGTAACCTTACATGCATGGAATGATGATTCTGTAAGTCTCCAAGGACGTATTTCAACACTCTTCTGGAACTTACTCCAAGGCTGCATACTTGTATTTATCTTACTTAGTATCTTCCTCCGAGTATCACTTGCCTTCTGGGTAGTGGTAGGCATCCCAGTCAGCTTCGCTGGAGCATTTTTGCTTATGCCGACACTTGGCGTTACAGCGAATATTATGAGCCTCTTTGGCTTTATCATCGTATTAGGATTAGTCGTCGATGACGCTATCGTTACTAGTGAGCACATTTTCACAAAACTAAAATTAGGGATGACACCCCTAGAAGCCAGTATTACTGGGGCCAAAGAAATAGCCGTCCCTGTTACCTTTGGCGTTCTCACTACGATGATAGCCTTTGTCCCCCTCGCCTATCAGACAGGTCGACTGGGAGCTCTCGCAGAGCAGATACCATACGTCGTCATCCCCGTATTATTATTCTCTCTCATCGAGTCTAAGCTTATTTTACCATCTCACCTAAAGCATATTAAAGTGAACCGGGAGGATCGAGGGTTCTTCACCTTTATCCAAAAAAGAGCCACTCTCGGCCTAGAATGGTTTGTCGCAGTTTTCTATAAACCACTCCTTATTACTAGTGTTAGATACCGCTATATTACACTCACTTTATTTACTACTATAGGGCTTATAACATTTGGTTACTTAGGCAGTGGAAAAATGGGGTTCCAAGCAGCGCCAAATGTAGATCGCTACTTTATCTTTGCCCGCCTTTCTATGAATGAAGGCACCTCCTTTGAAAAAACCTCTGAGGTGATCGCTGATATAACCTCCAAAGCCTACGAGCTCAAAGAAACTTTTACAGACGGTGCAAATGGAGAACCTCTCATCGGTGATGTCATGTCATTCGTAGGTGGCTGGCCTAGCTGGGGACGAACCAACGACAACCTAGGCTTCGTTTTAGTAGAAATTTTACCCCCAGGTAGTAGGCAGTATCCTGGGCCTAAAAATCAAGTCATCGCAGACGCTTGGACTGAATCGGTAGGAGAGATCCCTGGTATGGAATCATTTGTTATTCGCTCAGAAAGATCTGGAGACGATGAGTCTCAGGAGCGCGATGACATCGAATTAGAAGTGAGAGGTAAAACCGATGAGACTATGCTACCTATAGCTCTCGAGATCGAACGTATACTGGAAGAAACGACTGGAGTAAAAAGCGCTAATGCTGAAACCAGCTCGCCTCAAAACGAGTTCCAAATCAGCTTACTCCCCTATGGTCGCGATTTAGGGCTTACCCAGCAGAATCTAGCGCGCCAAATTAGAGGGGCCTTCCACGGTGAAGAAGCTCAGCGAATTCAGCGTGAAGAAGAAAATGTCAAAGTAATGGTTCGCCTCCCCGACGCGCAGAGAGAATCTCTCTACACACTTAAAAACCTCCAAATTTCACTACCCAATGGATCTACAACACACCTAGACAATGTAGCCAAAATCACTAAAGGCACCTCACCACAAGGTATCACCCGTAAAGATGGGGCACGAGTCTACTACATCTCTGCAGTGCCTGAAACCAATGATACTAATATCTCAGATATAGGAAAAACCATTACCCCTATATTCAATGAAATCACATCTAGAACACCTGGAGTGAACTGGAGGTTCCGTGGCACGCTAGCCGAGGATGCTGAGAATAAAACGAGACTATGGTTTACAGGAGCCGTCATGCTATTTGCCCTCTACGCCTTACTCGCCATCCCGTTCCGTTCACTCACTCAGCCTATCTTTGTATTACTCGCTATTCCCTTCGGAGCTATCGGCGCGATACTAGGACATATCATCATGGATATAACCCCCTCATTTCTCAGTGTCTTTGGTATCATCGCCTTAGCTGGGATTGTTATCAATGACGCACTCGTGATGGTCGACTTCACTAACCTCAAACGTAGACAATGCGGTGATGCCTACGAAGCGGTAATTGACTCAGGTGCCTCACGTTTCCGCCCGATTATGCTAACATCCGTCACGACCTTTGCTGGACTTATGCCGCTGATATTCGAACGCTCTATCCAGGCTCAGTTCCTCATCCCTATGGCAGTATCAGTCGCCTTCGGAATCCTCTTCGCCACGTTGATCACACTCTTCCTCATCCCCTGCGCTTATATGGCTACAGAGGATTTAAAAAGCACCTTCAGTAAAATAGTCAGCTGGTATACGAAACCTTTTAAAAAGACACCGGAGTAAACCGAAAGTATGCTTTCGGCTCAACTGGATTATTTAGATGTGCCAACTATCACCAAAATCAAGCGCCTCAATCAGTTTCTATAAAAGATACGAAGAACCTCTCTATAACAGAATTACTCGTATTAATCTGGTTTAAAGATATAGCGCTGCCAAGTGTAGGCTATTACAGCGATAACTTTATCCTGTTGTACAAACATCCGTATTTCTTCACTTCGCCGCCTGCCACTGCTGTTCCATTTCGTCGAGGCTGGCGGACTTTAGGTCTTGGCCGTTTTGCTCAAGAGCGTTTTCCATCGTGGCGAAGCGCGATTCAAATTTACAGTTAGTAGTCTCAAGCAGGATCTCAGGGTCTAACTTGTGCTTGCGAGCTAAGTTCACCACAGAGAATAGGAGGTCTCCTATTTCCTCTGATAAACGTTCTTCATTTCCAGAAGTTAGCTCTTCCTCTACCTCGATAAGTTCTTCGCGGATTTTGGCAATGACGCCGGCATCATCTGGCCAATCAAAACCTACTTTAGCTGCCTTTTTCTGGAGTTTAAAGGCACGTAACATCGCAGGTAGACCTTTACCGATATTATGAAGGTAGGGCTCGTCAACATCGCCCTTTTCTTGACGCTTGATAGTATCCCACTGGTTAAGAACAGCCTCTGTATCATTAACTGAGCTTTCAGCAAAAACGTGTGGATGGCGCCTAATGAGCTTATCACTAACAACTTTGGCGACATCATCAAAATTATAACGACCAGCTTCGTCTGCTAACTCGCTGTGAAAGACAACCTGTAATAATACATCACCTAATTCTTCACGTAGATGTTCCCAGTCACCACGGCGGATGGTATCAACTGTTTCATAGGCTTCTTCGATCAGGTTCGTCAACAAGCTCTCATGTGTCTGCTCAGCATCCCAAGAGCAGCCACCAGGTGCGCGTAAGCGATGCATGATCGCACGTAAACGCTCTAACTGCCTAGCACTGTCAGTGCATTCGATCATTTCCTTATCATTCATAGTCTGGTCTGATTAAAATTAACTTATTCACCGCGCATACCGGAAAAAAAGCTAGCTAGCTCGTCCTCCGTAGCTTCCGCTCCCATGATGTCATCATAGTCCAGCTTCTCTACGTATTTATCATCTAACTCCATTACAAAACTACTCAGCTCGCCAGCGTGCTTTTGACCATACTTCATACGGGTGCTACACCATGTGAATGTGCAGCGATCTTGAGCGCGTGTTAGACCTACATAAAGTAATCGACGTTCTTCATCACGAGTCCCCTCCTCTATACTCCGCTTATGAGGTAGTATCCCCTCCTCAAGGCCTACTAGGTAAACAATGGGGTATTCCATACCTTTTGAAGCGTGCAGAGTGATCAGAGTAACACCTTTTTGTTTCTCTAGATCATTATCCTGTTCTCGGTCACGAGCTAGGGCTGAGAGATCGAGAAATTTCTGTAAACTATTACCTTTTTTAGAAGCTGCATTCAGGTCGTTAATAACATCGTCAATGTTACTACGGCGCATATCTGATTCCGTTTCATTTTTGCAACTCCGCTTCACCCACTCAATAAACTCCATCTCTTCTAACATCGCGAGAAACACTTTACCCATAGGCTCAGTAGAAGAGTTCATAAGGTCACGGTATTTCAAGATAATCTCTGTGAACTCACCGACTGACTTACTCGCACGAGATGACAAAGCGTCGTTCGGAACGCCCATCGATTCCCAGACACTACCGCCGCGCTCGCGTGATGTATCTGTCAGTAGTATCGCAGCTGCCTGACCTATACCACGAGGTGGCGCATTCATGATACGCAGCAGTGGCACGTCCGCATCTGGATTAGCCAATACCTGTAAATAAGAAAGTACGTCTCTTACCTCACGTTTATCATAAAAACTCTGAGCTCCAATCATCCTGTATGGGATCTGCTCTTCTCTTAATGCCATCTCTAGATGACGACACTGGGTATTGGTTCGGAACAGAATCGCGAGGTCTTCTAAGGGTTTCTTCTCTACACGGTGTAGTTCAGTCATTTCGTGAGCTATGAACTGAGCTTCCTCCTCATCCCCTGGCATAGCAATAATTCTTACAGAGTCTCCTGCTGGTTTTACCGCTCTGAGTTGCTTTTCTCTGCGACCTACATTGTTCACGATCAGAGAGTTTGCGGTATAAATAATCGATTCTGAACTTCGGTAGTTATTCTCTAGCCTGATCACTTTAGGGTTCGGGAAGAACTTCTCAAACTGAAGAATATTAGCAACCTCAGCGCCTCGCCAACCGTAGATACTCTGATCATCATCACCTACAACACAGACGTGGTATGGCTCACCCACTAGCTGTTGCAAAAGCCGCATCTGCAAGCCGTTTGTATCCTGAAATTCGTCCACGGTAACACGCTTCCATTTATCACGGCATAACTGACGCACATCCTCAAACTCTCTCAGTAATTTCTCTGCTAACAAAAGGAGGTCATCAAAATCGACAGCATTCTGAGCACGCAGTTCATTCTGATACGCTTGAGCAACATCAGCTATAAAAGGATCATCGATACTATCCGCATCACCTCCGGCATTTTTAGCCTTTGATATCATCGAGATCACGGTATTCGGATCTAACTTTTCCTGAGCACCACCTTTACGAACAATGATCTGCTTAATCAGTCCAGTTTGATCATTCCCCGTGTATATCGTAAAATTATTTTTATAGCCTAAGCGACCTATGCCCATGCGTAAAATACGCACACATAGCGAGTGGAATGTACAGACAGTGATCTCATTCGCCGCCTTTTTTTTCACCATCCCGGCGACACGTTCACGCATCTCAGCCGCAGCTTTATTAGTAAATGTAACAGCTAATATATTTCCTGGTGCGACACCTTTATCTACCATGTGGGAAATACGACAGGTGACGGTTCGGGTTTTACCAGTACCTGCTCCAGCGAGTATGAGCACAGGACCGTCTAATGCATTTACAGCATCAGCTTGTTCCTGATTTAAGCTAGAAAATTCAAAAGCCATAATGTTAACTGAAAATAAATAATCTCAATGACTCAACCATCAGGTTAGTTCACATGATCACGAGTAATACTCACACCTACATAGGATGTGTTTGGCAGAATGAATTTCTTAATTTTAATAGAAACTTGGCCTACCGCAAACTCTTCTAAAATCGTATGAGCTATATCTTCTGCTAATGTTTCGATCAGCTTACGTTCATGCTTCTGAGCCACTTCCTCTATCCGTAGAGAGACTGCGTGATAGTCTATTGTAAGGTCAATATCATCAGCAACCGTTTCAAAACCAACACGAGGAACCATAGTACAAGAAATGAGTAACTCTTGTGAGGTTTTACGTTCTTCATCAGGAACTCCTATAAAGCAGCTGATTTTCTGATCCTTAATGTAGATAGTATCTTGTTTATCCATAATAGCGGCTGGGTTTATTATGCGTTTAGAAGGGCTTGAACATCTGAAAGATTTTGCACAAGTAAATCTGGGCTAGCTGAAGCAAGCTGCGCTCTGTCCTGATAACCAGTTAATAAAGCAATTGAGCTGACACCTCCATGCTTCGCTGTATCTATATCGTGACACATATCACCTAAAAAGACAGTCTTCTCTGGATCAAGTTGGTGTTTCTCTATCATTAAGTTAATTTGTTGGCGTTTATCTAAAACACCCGCATAGGTTGCATCAAAGTGGTGGTCCACACCCAGTTCAACGACATGCTTGTCAAATGCAGGAGCATCCATCGCGCTAAGTATAAACATTCGCTTATTAGCTTGGTTCAAATGATCAAGAAAACCCAATGCATATGGTAGTAGTGGAGAGACAACGCCTGCTGCCTCAGAGGCTGCAAAGCCGACTCGAAAATGCTCTTCTAGCTCATCTAATGGAACACCTGGTAAATACTCCTCATAAAAACCTACATACGGTAAACGAAATTCATTACGAAATTTCGCTCTATCCATTTCAGGCTTTCCATAGTGCCTAAATACATGGTTTGTGGCATCTAAAACCATAGTTAGGTCATCCACAAGAGTTCCGGACCAATCAAAAATCCAGTTTTCAAAATTTTGAACACGCGCCGCTGTCATTATTTATCTAGAGATAGACTAGCCTATTTTAAATACAATCTGTTTCACCGTGTCTCTGCCTAATTCACCCCTTAAATTTTCTAATAACTTACCCGTCATCTGCTGCAAGTGAAACTTCATCATAGGCTGGACGACCTTAAGAACTAGCACACCGTTTTTAATAGAGTCGGGCTCTGAATGCTGAGCAACAAAGTCTCCAGCTACACGAGACCAGCTTTCCTTAAGCCTCTGCTCATCTACGCCATCAGACAAACCAACTACTTTTAGAAGTTCATCTAAATACTCAGTCGGTTGGTGGATATTCCTCGCTGAATTAGGTGGATCTATACCACCTCTCCACTGGATAAGTATTTTATTTCTAGCTCTCTTCTTAGCAAAAGAGTCTTTTTTAGAAGCCGAGCGCCTGCCTTTTCTTACTGAAGAGGTTTTGCGCTCTGTTTTATTTTTGGGTGCCTTGTCGTAAGGCACCGCATCTTTAAAAGGGTCAGATTCTGGAGTATTATGCTCCATCCTCACCAATCGCCTCTACAGGGCAGCCCTCCATCGCCTCAACGCACTGTTCGCGTTCTTCATCGTTTTCAGGTTGTTTGTATACATAAGAATAACCTTCATCCTCTTCACGAGTGTAGTTATTCGGTGCTGTCTCACGACAAAGATCACAATCGATGCACTGACTATCTACATAGAAAGCTCCTTTTACATTTTCTGGGTTTTTATCTTCGTTATCAGCCATGTTTTTAGGTAAGTGGTAAACTCGTAGAGTCCTTTCGCCTAGGATTAACCGAGAATCAAGCTAGAAATCAATTATCAATAGAATAAATATCCACTTGCGAGTTACCCGTTTCCTAAGCATCATTTCCAAATAATTAGCCGATGAATAATAACGAAAACCAGCCGACCCCAGAGAACTACAGGCATACCCAGCCAAGTATCAATGACGACTTATGGGATTTAGGTGATGACACACCTATAGAAGAGGCTGACCCTAGAACTAATGCCGATAACGACCCTCGCCTTGTTCACGACGACGCTATCAAAGAAGCTATTGATAAAACAGCTCCACGTATAAACGAGGCGACAGCTGACACCGAATCAGATAGTAAAACTGGCATTAGCCTTGTGGAGTGGGCATTTCTCTTTTTCTGTTCATTAATCCTCCTCACAGCTGGTGCTCTTTCCTATAAGTGGCTTTATCAACAAAACCATCTAGGCGACACCAACAAAACTAATAGTTTACCTATTCACGGAGAATACGCCACCTTAACAGAACTTTCCACTTACTGGAAGTCAGCTAAAGGCATAAAAGGCGTTAAACGCGGCACAAAAATCATACCTGCAGCGACTATTACCATAGGTAAACAATCCACCTCTGGTATTATTAGAGTAAGGTTTTATGGCGACAATAACGTTCTCGTAGGTGACAATATAACACTCGAAATCAAGAACGGTAAATTTAGCAATAACGCTAGCAGCATCGAAGTCACAGCTACAGACGGCTATAAGAAGCAAACTGACTTCTTCGCCTATCAGGTAGAACCTAAAACGCCCTGGAAGATTAACATCCTAGAAGCCAAAGATAGTAAAACTAAGAGCTCTAATTTTAAAGAACTCATACTAGCTCCCATCTCAGCAGTTATGGATTAATCTCCATCAGCCGAGTAAGCTCTCAGCCATCGCACGAGCTTCGCCACCTTCCCCATCACCGCCTAGCATACGGATAAGCTCATTAATACGCTCGTCACCATCCACCGAAACGAGCTGAGAATGCGTTCTACCACTTACTACACTTTTACTTACAACGAAGTGATTTGCCGCTACTGCCGCCACCTGAGGGAAGTGGGTAATAGCTACTACTTGATTCTTCTCTCCTAGCCGGGCCATTTTCTCACCCACAGCACGCGCTATCTCACCACCAACGTTTGCATCTATCTCATCAAACACCATCAGTGGTGTAGAGTCTTGCTCAGCTAGAGCACTTTTCACAGACAGCATCACGCGGGATATTTCACCACTAGAACCGATCAAACGAATTGGCTTAAGTGGCTCCCCTGGGTTAGGACCAAACTCAAACTCGACTGACTCCAAGCCACTCGATCCTGGAGATTTATGCACCTCTAGGCGGACATCAAAAGCCGCTTGCTTAAAGCCAAGTTCCTTTAAGTGCTTAGTAATATCTTTAGCTAAACGTGGCGCACTTTTTCTGCGTAAATCGCTTAACTTACGCCCTAACACCTCCATCTCAGCCCTTGCTGACTCCACCTCTTCACTCAGTTTATCAATATGTTCACCCCGGTTCTCAACAGAATCAAGCTGTTCAGCAACTTCCTGCCTGTGTGCGATAACGTTCTCCAAACGTGGCCCATATTTTCGCTTCAGCGTTTCTAATACATTAATCTGGTTCTCGAGTTGAACAAATTCAGCTGGGTCTGTGCTCAACGATTCCACATAATCACTTAATCCTATTTCTATCTCCTGCAGCTCTAGGATTGTTTTTTCAATCCCTTCTAATGACTCTCTTAAAGTCGGGTCTAAACTTTCTAGGTCACGGCTAATTTTCTGTAATTGCCCTAATTTATCAATCACTGGATCATCCCCTAGCGAAAGAATATTAAGAGCGCTACCAGAAAGTTCAGCTAGCTGGCTGCCATTCGACGCCTTTTGATAATCGGCCTCTAGAGCTACCTCATCAGCATTTTCTATTTCGGCTGCATCTATTTCCTCAAGCTGATGGCGTAATAAATCTAACTCTCTTTCACCTTTTAAACCTGATGTTTGTAAAGCTTCTAGCTCCTTCACTTTATCTGACCAGTCCTTCCACGCTTTTGTATAACACTGAAATACGGTCTGCACATCTTCCTTTACCACAGTGGACGAATAAGCATCTAACATAGCTAACTGCCTTTCCGTGGAGAGTAAACTCTGATGATCATGTGGACCATGGAGGTCTACTAAGTATGAGCTAAGGTTTTTTAAGATCGTTAAGGTCGCTGGTGAGTTATTAATGAATTGTTTATTCGAGCTCTGCCCAATAACGCGCTTCACAATCAACTGGCCGTCATCACATGGGTCTAATCCCCCGTTCTCCAACACAGCATTTACGTAATCCGTCTGAGTTAGATCAAAGACAGCTTCAACGGTACAGGTAGCTTCACCTGTTCTGATTAATGTTTTATCTGCCCGCTCACCGAGCACTAACTTCAGAGCTCCCACTATCACCGACTTTCCCGCACCGGTCTCACCGGTCACCCCGATCAAGCCAGAGTTCAGCTGCCACTCTAGCTCGTCTACGAGAGCTAGATTTTTTATTTTTAGTAAACTTAACATACTTTTTCTATTTCTAGCATCAATCTGCTTTGCGGGATGTGTTTAACTATGCCAAAGTGGACGCAAGTTGAAGTCTGAAATTACAATCACCTTTTTAGGCACCGGAACCTCTACAGGTGTTCCTGTGATTGGCTGTCGCTGTAAAGTCTGCACATCGGATGACCCGAAGCTATCTCGAACACGATCATCCATTCATATCCAGACTCCGACAACATCGATCCTCGTCGACAGTGGACCTGACTTACGAGAACAAGCTCTCCGCGAAAACCTCACTCAGGTAGATGCTGTATTATACACACATGCACACCTAGATCACATAACAGGGTTTGATGAACTTAGAGCGTTCTGCTGGCACCGTGATTTGCCGCTCCCACTATACGGTTCAGCGCCTTTGCTAGATGAATTAAAGCGTATGTTTAACTGGGCATTCCTCCCGACGAATCAATACAAGGGATACATCAAACCAAACCCCATAGTGACCCCAGAGCAATTCACTCTCGGAGAACTTACCATCACACCTATCCCTGTCATTCACGGCTCCGTAGACACACAAGGGTATCTCTTCGAGCACGAAAACATGCCAAGTTTAGCATATATACCAGATGTAAAAAGCATTCCTAGAGAAAGCCTTAAGTTACTAAAAAACACTGACCAGCTCATCATCGATTCATTACACAAACGTGAGCACCCCACTCACATGAATTTAGATCAAGCTCTAGCAACAGCTGCATCACTAGGAGTCAAGCAGACCTACCTAACACACATCTCTCACGAACTCGATATTCACGAAACCAATAAAGAGTTACCGCCTAATACTCAATTTGCCTACGACGGCCTTCAACTCACTCTATCTACCGGATAACAACCTTATTTCATGAAATACCTTTTTACCATACTCACCCTATGGATGAGCTTAAACGGACTCATTCATAGTGCTACGATAGCACCTGAATCCGTCGTCATCGTCTATAATAGTAATATTCCCGAATCAAAAGAGCTCGCCGAATACTACGCCCTTAGTAGATTTATCCCTACTGAGAATCTTGTCGGAATCAACGTATCCGAGAAAGATTCTATCTCGAGAAGCTCTTATAATAAAACGATCAAGAAACCGCTCAAGGAGATCTTTAATGATAAAAAATGGTGGAGTCTTAGCAAAGATCCTCATGGTGTAATAAAGCCCAACTATTCAAAAATAAAAGTTATCGTTTGCATGAGAGGTGTTCCATACAAGATACAAAGAACACCAAGGCCCAAAGGTGCTGACGGCAAAGCTCAAAAAATACCAACAGGTACGCAAGACGAAGCCTCCGTAGACTCAGAGTTAGCCCTATTAGGTGTAGAAGGTATACCTACAAAAGGGCTCGTAAATAACCCATACTACAAGTCCCAGTCTACTTTCGCCAAAGCCTCACTCCCCCAAATGCTCCTAGTTGGCAGAATAGACGGCCCTAGTTATGCCATTTGTAAATCCATGATCAAGGATGCCCTCGCTACCGAATCCCGTGGGCTATGGGGTATGTGTTATCTCGACCTCGCCCTGAAAGGCGGTAATTACAAGGTTGGTGATGATTGGCTAGAATCCATCGCTAAGCAAAACCACACCTTAGGTATCCCAACCGTTGTAGATAGAAATAAACAAACCTACACAACGAACTACCCGATGAATGATGCCGCCCTTTACTTCGGCTGGTATCAGCGAACTCGAAACGGCGCTCTACTCAATCCAAAATTCAAATTCCGCCAAGGAGCCATAGCCGTGCATTTACATTCCTTCAGTGCAGCATCACTACGCTCTTCTAAGAAAAACTGGTGCGGCCCTATCCTAGCAAAAGGCGCTGCTGCGACATTAGGAAATGTTTACGAGCCCTACCTCGCTCCCACTCATAATTTTGCGATCTTTTATGACCGTCTAATCAAAGGTCATACCCTAGTAGAAGCTGCATATATGTCTCTACCGGGATTATCGTGGCAACAAGTCGTCGTAGGTGACCCACTCTACCGACCTTTCATCCACATCAGAGGAGGTGGTGTAAAACATTACAAAGATAGTAATTACCGAGCTATACAGGTCGCCAATTCCCTGTGGGGTAAGCAACCCACTGAGCTTGTAGCTAAATTACGCACCGCCGCTGATAAAAAAAACAAGGCCAAGTTCTATGAATACCTAGGCCTCTGGCACCGGGAAAACAACTATACAGAACAAGCTAACGATTATTTCAAACTATCAGCCAAAACCTTCCTTGAAGAATCTGACCGCCTAAGGCAATGGCTACTTATCGCTGACAACCAACGTAGCTCTGGAAATAAAAAAGCCGCCATCAAAACACTACGTGAAACCGATGCTCTGATCGCTGACATACCTGAAAAACTAGCACTAAAAGCACTCCTCAATATTTTAGACCCACCACCACCGCCACCCGCTTCAACAGAAAAAGCTCAATAGCTTTACTAATAAGCGCTTAGCCCCTTAGGTAATTACCATTTACGAGCATAATTATCTTGTCAAAACCACCTCCATACACTAAGCAACCGCACAGCCTTTGATGTGCCGCCTTGTTAACAACGGGGAACTAAAGGAAGGTTACTCACTGAGTAATCAATATGCGGCAACTCCCCACAAACCAGAGCCGTCCTGAATCAAGGACGGACAAATACTAATAAAATGGTCAACGAACTAATTAACGAAATGGTAGATGCTGGCGTTCACTACGGACACCAGACACGCAAATGGAACCCGAAAATGAAGCCTTACCTCATGAAGGACAAAGGTGGAATTTACATCATCAACCTCGAGGAAACTGTAAAAAGCCTCGATAAAGCTGCTGCATTCATTGGTGATCTCACTAAGACAGGTAAAAAAGTCCTCTTCGTTGGCTGTAAGCGCCAGGCACAAGATTCAGTTGCAGAAGCAGCTACAGCAATCGGCCAGCACTACGTAAACCACCGCTGGTTAGGTGGCACACTTACTAACCTTTCTACTATCCGCCGTTCTGTAGAGCGTCTTAAGTTTCTTGAGGGCATCGAGAAGTCACCTGACTTCAAGAAAATGTCTAAGAAAGAGCTTTCAGCTCTTGGACGTGAGCGCACAAAACTTCTTCGTAACCTTCGCGGCATCCGTGACATGGAGAAACTTCCTGCAGCTATGGTCATCGTTGACTCAGCACGTGAAACTATCGCAGTAGCTGAAGCTCGTCGCCTTAATATCCCAGTAATCGCTATTGTGGATACTAACGCTGACCCATCAGTCATCGACTACCCGATCCCAGGAAACGACGACGCAACTCGCTCTATCCGCCTCCTCCTACAGAACCTAGTCGACTCAATCGCTATCTCTGCTAAAGACTAACTATTTCCCTAAAAAAGCGGCAGCGATCAGCTGCCGCTTTTTTGGCTTTTAACTAATACTCAAACTACTAACTGAATAACTATTATGGCAATTACTGCATCCGCTGTTCAAGAACTCCGTAAAATCACTAACGCTGGTATGATGGCTTGTAAAAAAGCTCTTACCGAAACTGAAGGTGACCTCGACGCAGCTGTAAAACTTCTTCGTGAAAAAGGTATTGTAAAATCTGCTGGCCGCACAGACCGCGAAACATCAGAAGGCATCACTACAGCTATCGTTTCAGAGTGTGGAAACACAGGTATCCTTGCTGAAATCAACTGTGAAACTGACTTCGTTGCTAAAAACGAAAGCTTCCAGACATTCGTTGGCGAAATCGCTACTACCGTCCTTAACTCAGACGCTAGTGATGTAGAAGCGGCTACAGCACTTCCATTCGGCGAAGGCTCTATCCAAGACGCACTAGGCGCTAAGTTCATCGAACTCGGTGAAGTTATCAAAATCAGCAAACTTCATCGCTACTCTACTGAAGGTAATGGTGCTGTATCTAGCTACATCCACATGGGTGGTAAAGTAGGCGTTCTTCTTGAGCTTTCAGCTGAGAACGCTGACACTAAGGGCAACGATGTATTCAAAGAGCTCTCACGTGATATCTGTCTCCACATCGCAGCGCTTAACCCTGGTGGACTCACTCGTGACGACCTAGACGCTTCTACTATTGAAGAAGAAAACGAGATCAACCGCAAGCAACTCGAAGCTGAAGGCAAGCCTGCAGAAATCATCGAAAAAATACTTGTCGGTAAAATCAACAAGTTCTTCTCTGAGTCATGCCTCATCGACCAAGCGTTCGTTAAGGACGACAAAGTAAGCATCAAAGCACTTCTTGAGGCTAAGAGCAAAGAGCTAAACGACACAATCAACATTGTTCGTTACGTACGTCTCAGCATTGGCGCGTAAGCTCCAATTACTTAGACTAAAATAAGCACTTAATAAAAAGCCCATCCTGCACTATGCAGGATGGGCTTTTTTCATCTACCTAAAGATGAATAAAAAACTCAGAGATTAAAACTCTAGAAGCTCCAAACTAAGCCTACTCCAGCATGAAAAAAGTTTTCCAACTGCTCGTCACCTTCCAATGCCGAATCTTCATCTATCGCCCAACTATATGTGGTGTGTGCTGTAAGCGCCAATGACGACGTAAGAGTATACTCTCCAGCTAACTGAAGAGCCACGTGATTCGGCCCGTCATGAGCATCCTCCACAAACCCTAAGTTGAATCCAACAATCGATGATAGATCGACATGAAAGTCATCATTTGCCCATAAGTGCCTCGTTGCTGAAACCTCAAGAAATGAACCTTCAGAATTATCTGAATAATAAATCTCTGCGGCAAGATCAAGATCCAAAGAAGCATCTGACCAAGCTACAAAAAACCCGAATTCATTATCATCATCAGCTCCAGGGAATGACCTTACATACGTATAGCCCAAACCAAAGTCCACACTGCCAATACTATGAGAAACTCCCAGTGAGATCTCTAATTCATCAAAATCCTGATCAGGAGAGTAACCGTGCCAAATTCCAAATGAGAAACGATCCCAGCTCAAATTTACAGCTGTACTGAACAAGGAGTCCCCATCAAGATCATCTCTTCCCTCACTAAAAAAAGCACTATCCCAGCCTACAGCTAACTCACCCTCCAAAGCAGAAGAACTATCATCACTTATAATATCATCTAAATTAACAGAATCAGAAGCAGAAGCAGAAACATGAGACACACATAAAACAAAAAATGTAGCGGTAGAGGTAAAGGAGGGGTATTTCATTTGAGAAGTAATAATTACTTACCCCGAATCGCTATCATCTCACCTAAAAGCCAACAACCCCTATTTTTAATAAAAATTAATAATACGGTTTCAGCATGAGATAACACACTGGACCAGTAGTGGCTACATATAACCAGAGAGGAAACACCCAGCGAGCCATCTTCTTATGACGTTGAAAATGGTTCGTATACCCCAGAGATAAAGTGATCAAAATAAATGGCAAACTAACTGCAGCAAAGATGATATGTGAAGCTAATACAATGAAGTAGATCGTTCTCATCACCCCCTCGCCCCCATACTTCACCTCTTGCTGAGTGCCGTGGTATGCGACATAGCTAAGTAAAAATAGCACTGAGCAAAGCACAGCTACACCAATCGCCCTTTTATGCCAAACGACACTTTTATTAAGTATCGCTATAAATGCCACCACAAGACTAACAGAAACAACAGAGTTTAGAACCGCATTAACAAGTGGCAAAAATGATAAGTCAGCAGATATAGGCAGCTTGTATCTCCCCATCATCACAACAAGTGAAAAAACAACGATACTCAAAACCCATGAAACCCTAGTAAGCAACTTTAGCTTTCCTGTATCCGGACTCAGCTTAATGTATTCTACATGCTTCATAATTGATCAAAGAATCACTCTCTATTAAGTAATGTCTCTACTGTATGATGTAGTTTATTCACCTCTCCTTTATAGAAACTCTCACCTTTTTTCTTTGCGTTGAAGAGGTCGTGCCTTTTCACCATCGATAGCTTCCTGTCGTATATAGCGATCGACATATCATGCTCATAGGCACCTAGCCTAGCTGCTGCCTCTTCATCTTCACGCTTAACGATCTCTTGATACTTCATCTCATCGACCATGTATTTTTTGAGAGCCTCAGCCTCACCAGTAAGGAACCACCAGTTAGAAACATCGGCATTTAAAGCCTCCGCATATGACTTCATCTGCTCTACACCATCGTTTTCCGGATCTACTGTGATACAAACGACCTGGAAGTCAGGCTCATCTTTATATTTTTCATAAAGCTGCTTAAGACCTTGTGAATTACGCTCAGCACACATAGGGCAGACAGCATAAAACTGAGCAAATGCCCAAACCTTACCATTAAGGTCTGAAATACGAACCTCTTCACCGTTCTGCTTTTTAAGAACAAGGTCTTGCTCCAACTTCAGAAGAGGCTCGAAATCCTGCTCTTGCTTATAATACGGGGCCTCAGCTTCATAACTAGAAGGCTTACCCCGAATCAGAAATGCTATAGCCATAATAAATACAGATGCTACAGCTACAGATGCGTATATAAGAAATATTTTTTGTTTATCAGTCATTTTTGGCTCCCTGTTGAAACTTCTTTAAGAATATACTCGGTGTTAATATACAGAATTTTTTTAAGTTCTCTCACAGCGTAGATCACATTATCAAACCCTTCTTTTTCTTTAATAGAAGGGTCTTCAGACGCTTTTTGCTCCGCCATAGCTTGCACTTCGTGAGCCTCTTTAAAGTCATAGCGCTGTCTGAGGTGCATTTCCTTATCGAGTAAAGCCAACTGAGACGGAAACTTCCATTTACCACCAGACTTACCGACCTCACTTGCTAGACGCTCTGAGACGATACCAAGCCTAAGCTGGTTTTTTAAATAACCTCTTTGTTTCTTCGTTTTACCCGTTGTTAAAAGCTGTACTCGTGAGCTATCAAAACCTAACTCATCTGCTGCAATCTTGAGCTCTTCTGAACCGACCCCCTGATCCGCACCTTCTATAGATATTAACGCAAAGCCTACCTGATCGTTTTCTCTATAGTGCTTTTCTAGCTCCTGCATCATTGCCAGAGCGTGTTTATTCTCATCTAGCTGACTGACACATACTGGTGCTACAAACCAGACTTTGCCCTCATAATCAGACAAGCTAACAAGTTTCCCATCCTGATTCTTAGCCGCTAAATTTTTCTTCACCTGTGATACGATCGGTGGACGATTTGGATCCCTAGAGGCTTCATGGCGTTTATATGCTGCCAGGATAAAAAAGGCTCCCACCGTCATAACCATAATTAGGATAAACGCAGTGCGGCGCATCTCTGCAGGATTTCTCTCGGCTGGTTCTAAATCAGTCATATCTTCTTTATTCGAAGTAATGCAATACACCATGAGTATACCTCACGCTGCTAAAGTGCATGAACCAGTAAACCTGCTCATAGGATATAGCAAGTACTAGCTGTATGATATATTCTGATTTTTAAACTTAGAGAGTAACCTCTTCATTTTTATAAAGTCCACCTGCCACCCACTTCGTAGAACCAGTCTCATTGATAAACGTAACATCTCCCTGAATACGCACCCCATCAGCAAATCTCACTGAGCCTTTGACGGTCAGCTTCTTCGCCTTTACCAGTGACGGGATACCTAATCCCTGCAAGCTATCGACAAGCTTATACTCATCGCTCAGATCGATCACGGGAGGAACTCCCTCTCTCTCTGGAACGAGAGCAATCCTACCATCAGCCGTCACCATGTAGGCGTCAGACCGGATAGCGAACAAATCTGACGTCGTCTTTACAGGAGCAAAACGTGAACGAGGCACACAAATAGCCTGAGCTCCTTTAAACAATTCAATAGCAGCGCCCATTGCAACCTCAAGCTGAATGACTGGAGTTGATTTCTTATCACGAGGGTCAATCGTCTTTTGATTCTTAATCATCGGCAGAGTGAGTCCTCCCCCGTTTTCAATAAGCAGCTCTTTTAAAACATCTAATCGAACCCAAAGACTATTTGTATTAAAATACTGATGTTTTTCAACATTCTGAAACTCAGCTAAGTCCGCTTCACTACACTGAGCTACCTCTCTGAGTAAAAGTTGACCGTCGCTGTTACGCACAGCTAAGTGCCCCCCTTTTCTATCAGCCTCAGTACGCTTAGTGACCTCCATCATAAACGGGGCGTCACTCTTTACAAAATACTCTAATAAACCAGGATCTAAAGCAGCGCCTAAATTATCAGCATTCGATATAAATGCATATTTCACCCCACCAGCCAGAAGAGCATCCAACCAGCCACTACCGGCAAGAGCTGTATAAACATCACCATGACCAGGCGGGCACCATTCTTGAGTTGGTGACTTTTCACACACCGCAGGTGCTAATGTCTTAGCATCTATCTTGGGCACCTGATTCTGCATAAGCTCGATATTCTCAGCCCCTGACAACCCCTCTGATTCATAGCTCTCCATATAGTCGAGTGTCTCCTCAGAAGTGTTATAACTATTCATCAAAAGGAAGTGCACATTCGCCTCAGCGGAATCTCTCAAATAAAGAATCTGCTCAACAATAATATCTAAAAACGTCTTATCATCCCTCACTGGGAGTAAACTCTTAGCCTTCTGAAGCCCCATACTCGTGCCCAAACCACCATTCAGCTTAATGACAACGGTCTGACTAAGAGTCCCTGAGTCAAACTCACCCTTACCATCTGATACGGATGAAAACTTCACCAAGTTTTCACACTGGCTGATCATGCCTTCAGGTATCTCACCATTTTCATCACGGGCTAAAGCCTCGTAATTTTTTTCGAAAGATCTAATAGCTACGTCACTGACGCCAGCTAGCTGCATTTTTTTTCTAAACGGGGTAAAATCACTCATACTTAGAACGTCAATTATGTGATAAAGGCGTAATTAAGCTTCCACATAAGTAAACTTCAATCTCAATTTTCATATACCATATAAAAAGAGTTCATCATCAATATTTCCCTTCAAAAAACTCAAAAACTACCTCTTTTTGAAGATTTATTAATTTCACCATTTCCAAAACTCCGATCTTAACTAAATTCACATCCGTGAGTTATCAGGTTTTCGCTAGGAAATATCGCCCAAAAACATTTAAAGATGTTTTAGGGCAAGATCATGTCGTTTCAACACTGCGTAATGCAATCGAGCGTAACCGCTTGGCGCACGCGTGGTTATTCGTAGGGCCACGTGGCACGGGTAAAACATCCACTGCCCGTATTTTAGCAAAAGCACTTAACTGTCCGGAGGGTCCGACTATCGACTTCGACCCCGACTCATCTATCTGCCAAGAAATAGCAGAAGGCCGTTCACTCGATGTTTTAGAGATCGATGGAGCGTCGAATAATGGCGTCGAACAAGTTCGTGAGCTTCGTGAAAACGTTCAGTTCGCACCATCTCACGGTAAATTTAAAATCTACTACATCGATGAGGTTCACATGCTGAGCTCAGCGGCTTTCAACGCTCTCCTCAAAACTCTCGAAGAGCCACCAGATCACGTAAAATTTATTTTTGCCACGACGGAGCCAAATAAAATCCTCCCTACTATTATCTCTCGCTGTCAGCGCTTCGACCTGCGCCCTATCCCAACACAGACCATTGCAGACCACTTGCAGTATATTGCTTCTCAAGAAGAAGTGACACTTGACGCCCCTGCTTCATGGGCCATCGCCAAAGGCGCTGATGGAGGAATGCGTGACGCCCAATCAATGCTCGACCAGCTAGTAGCCTTCTGTGGCGACACCATTACGGAGCAGAATGTCTTAGAGATATTTGGTTTCACCTCACGCGACACCGTTGCTAAGCTCACAGGCCACCTTATTAAAAAAGAAAGTTCATCAGCCCTCAAGCTCATTCACCAACAGGCGGAGAGTGGAAAAGAACTATCCCAGCTACTCGCTGAACTCATTAGCTGCTTAAGGGCTATCTTAGTTAGCCGACTTGACCCCAGCGCTGGCAATGAAGGCTTCCCTGATGAGCTTTGGAAACCACTTACTGAGACAGCTAAAACCATCCCCACAGACCGTATTTTAGCCCTTATAGACACTCTCGCTGATACAGAGGGACGTATGAAATGGGCAAATAATAAACGTCTTCACATGGAGATAGGTCTCATCCAAGCGATCCAAACACTGAACGAAGCTAAAATCAGTGATATCATCAAAGCCCTAGCTGGAGCAGGGCCTATTGACCCTGCTACTGTAATTCCTGCCCAATCAGCAGCTACTACGGTTCAGCCTGAAAACAAAGAAACAATAGCACCTAAGCCGGCTCAAGAAGCTCAGCCTGCAGAACCAATCAAAGAGGTCACCCAGCCAACGACTCCAGAGCCACAAGTTCAACAAAAAGCTGCCGTAGTAACAAACAAAGGACTCGACGCTCTCATTGATGATGCAGAAGATGCACCAGCTGCCGTCATCCCACAGCCAGGAATCACCTTAAATCCTGAGCCGACAGTTGAGAAAAAAGACGAAGTGGCGGAAAACAAAGCCGCTGAGGAAAAAAAGAAAGAGGAATTCTATAAAGACCCCCTCATCCTCAAAGCTCTAGAGATCTTCGAAGGCACTATAAAGTAAACCCGCCTTGCAAAGAAGGCATATTCAACTTATTTAACAAAAAAAATCATACTCATGGATATTCAAAAACTAATGAAGCAGGCTCAGCAAATGCAAGCCGGCATGCAGAAAACACAGGAAGAGCTCGCTCAAAAAAACGTCGAAGCCTCAGTAGGCGGAGGCAAAGTTACAGTGATCGCTAATGGTGCTGGTGAAGTTCAGTCTATTAAAATCGATCCCGCTGTCGTAGACCCAGATGATGTAGATTTCCTACAAGAGCTTGTTCTCTCTGGAGTACAGGAAGCTATCACAAAAGGTAAAGAAATGGCTGCTGGCGAAATGTCCAAGTTAACCGGCGGCATGGGCATCCCTGGTATGTAGTATCTACTTCATACGTATAAAGACCGAGGTCAATCAACCTCACTGGCACCCACCTCATGTCATGGCAAAATCTGCCATGACTGTTCTTAACTATGTCATTCACTATCAAGCAAAACTGTGCCGAAACATCAGCACGCACTGGAACTCTACAAACCGCGCACGGAGCTATCCAAACTCCTATTTTCATGCCTGTAGGGACTCAGGGAATGGTGAAAACCCTCTCACCTGATGAGTTAGCCGATATCGTAGATGCTCAGATCATTCTAGGAAACACCTATCACCTCTACCTCCGCCCAGGACTAGACGTCATCCGTGAACTAGGTGGGCTACATAAATTCAACACATGGGAAAAACCCATCCTAACGGACTCTGGGGGTTTCCAAGTCTGGTCACTAGCCAAACTCCGTAAAATAACAGAGGAAGGTGTCCGCTTCTCAAATCACCTAGACGGGGCAAAAACCATGCTAACTCCGGAACTCAGCATGGAAATACAAGCTACTCTAGGTAGTGACATCGCCATGCTATTTGATGAGTGCCCCCCTTACCCTTGCGAAGAAAAATACGCAGCTGACTCACTCAGCCTGACGACACGCTGGGCGAAACGTTGTAAAGACTGGCATGTAGAAAATGCAGCTAAACATGTTCCGTGGATGAATGACCCTGCGGATACAGTTGCTACTAGCCCAGTGCAAAAGCAGCTTATCTTCGGCATTGTACAAGGCAGCACTTATGCTAACCTTCGTGAAAAATCAGCACGCGAACTAGTTGACATTGGCTTTGATGGCTATGCCATTGGCGGTATCTCTGTCGGTGAACCAGAACACGAAATGATGCGGGCCATTGAAAACGCCGTTCCTTTCCTCCCCGAAGACAAACCTCGCTATGCGATGGGCTTAGGCACTCCGCCTCAGATGCTCGAGATGATATCTAAGGGAGTTGATATGTTTGATTGTGTTATGCCTACCCGAGTAGCTCGTCATGGGCTCGCATTTACTGAAGACGGACCTATTCATATCAAAAATAAGGAATTTGAGTTTGATAAACGTCCTCTCAGTGAAAATACCCACCCAGATCTAGAAAAATACTCAAGAGCCTTCATCCGACACCTCTTCAGATCCAAGGAAATGCTCTCTTTAAGGTTGCTTTCCCTGCATAATCTGCATTTCTATCTGCGCCTCATGCGCATGGCGCGTGAAGCGATAGAGGCTGGTAACTTCGCCTCATTCAAAAAAGACTTTAATCAACGATATCTCAAACAAGCATAATCATCATGACTACCATCAATTCGTTACTATTCGCGCAAGCCACAAATCCACTCGGCGCCTCATGGATGTTCCCTATTATCATGATCGTTATTTTCTGGGTTGTCCTCATCAGACCTCAGCAAAAGCAACGCAAGGAACTAGCTGCCAAACAAGACTCTGTCAAAAAAGGTGATAAAGTCATCACAGTAGGCGGTATGCACGCTCTTGTGAATGCTGTCAGCGACAAAACAGTCTCATTAAAAATCTCTGATGGCATCTTCGTAAAATACGATAAAGTAGCAATCGCCACCGTCATCCCTGCTAAATCAAACAAAGCAGAAGATGAAGAATCATCAGAAAAATAAAGCCTAACTTGCAGGCTTCATATTTTTCAGCTAGCTATAACTAATCAGCATCTATTTAAAACACTCTATGATCACGGCAAACTTATTTAGCGACGACCAACTCATGACCTTCATCGCAGGTCTAGGTCTACTAGCGTTATTTTTCTGGTACTTCGCAACTGATTTCGAACGTAAAAAGCGTAATATCGGAACCATCATCGTCGCGCTCATTGCGGTATTTAGTTTTCTCTCTATCATCCCTCAAAATAAATGGGCTGATGTGCTAACTGGTAAATCATCACTTAAGGACGCCAACACACTCAAAGGAGGTATCGATCTCGTTGGTGGATCTTCATTCACTCTCAGTGTTCAGCCTAATATTGACCCAGGAACAGGAAAGCCTCAGCCGATGTCTGAAGAAGCTGTTCAACAGGCGATCAAAACTATCGAAGGTCGTCTAAATGCATTCGGAACATCCGACCTACAAATAGTAGCTCAGGGTAAATCACGTATCCTCGTGCAGATGCCAGGTATCAGCCCTGAGGCTGCTGCAGAAGTAAGAAAGACCCTTGAAGACGTAGCTAAACTTGAAATCACCCTCGTTCACCCCGATTCACGTACACTTGCTGATAAAGTTGCTGCTGATCCAGAAAACGAAATCGTCCCTGGATACGAGCTCAAGGCATACCACTCGTTTGACGAAAACAACAAAGCTACCAGCGAAAACCTCCTCATTAAAAAACGTGCTCCTCTAGATGGTTCTTACGTTGTCTTCGCTCAAGAACGCTACGATACAGCTGGCCACCTCAATGTTGAATTAAACAAAGACGGTGGAAAGATCATGCGTGACATGACCAGTAAGATGAGACCTGGCATCGATCGATTAGCTATCACACTAGACGGTGAAGTTCTTAACGCTTCTTCTACCGAAGGAACCCTAGGTGCAAACTTCCTAATAAGAGGTCTCGATACCACAGAGCGTGCACGCTCACTAGCAGCGGCACTCATGAACCCTCTTCAGAACCCTCTGAACGTAGATGAAGAGCGTTCAGTTTCTGCTACACTAGGTAAAGAAACTATTACTCAGGGTGTTACCGCTGGTATCGCTGGCTTAGGTCTTACACTTATTTTTGTTCTTCTCTATTACCGTTTCGCAGGACTTATCGCCTTAGTTGGCCTAAGCTTTAACATCATCGTCCTCTTTGGAACAATGGCGATGTTCGGCTTCACATTCACCCTTCCTGGTATTGCTGGTATCATCCTAACTATTGGTGTGGCAGTAGATGCTAATGTCCTTATCTACGAGCGTCTCCGTGAAGAACTCGCTAATGGCAAGTCAATCAAGGCAGCTATTGCAGCAGCATATGACAAAGCCTTCTCAGCGATTTTTGATGCGAACATCACGACACTGCTAACAGCTGTCATTCTCTTTTGGAGAGCCAGTGGCACCGTCAAAGGTTTCGCCATCACACTAACACTAGGTATCTTAGCCTCTATGCTTGCAGCACTCATCTGCACACGTATTCTCTTCTGGTGGGCATCAGATACAGGCGTTTTAAAGAACCTCAAGTTCATGAACCTTATTCCTAAGCGTGCATTTGACTTCTTAGCTAAGCGTAAAATCAGCCTCTCACTATCAGCTGTATTAATTCTCTTTGCTGTAGCTGAAATTGGAATCCAAGGTAAAGAAAATCTCGGCATTGATTTCACAGGTGGTGCTCAACTCTCTATCCAACTCGATAAAGAAGTTAAAATTGATTCCTCTGATGCTGATAAAATCCTCTCAGGCTTGGACTTAACAAAAAATGCTATTGCCCAAGAAGAAACAAACACAACAGGTAACCTTCTAACCGTTCGCTGTGCTAATGACGATGTAGAGACAATTAAAGCTGCTCTACAAAGTGCTTTCCCTGCGCTTCAAGAAAAAATTACAACTGATAACGGTTCACAAGATAAATACCAGATCAGCACATCTACTATTAGCTCTAGCCTAGGTGGGGAATTCCTCAGTAATGCTGTATGGGCTCTCTTGATCGGTCTCTTCGCTATCTTAATCTATATTACGGTTCGCTTTGAGTTCTCATTCGCACTCGGAGCATTTGCAGCGCTCTTCCACGATATCCTTATCTGTCTCGGATTCATCATCCTAAAAGGCGACGAGCTGTCCCTCATTCACGTAGGTGCTTTCCTCACAATCGCTGGTTATTCTATTAACGATACCATCGTTGTGTTTGACCGTATTCGTGAAGACCTTCGCACACGTCGCGGTGAAGTGGAAGATATCATGAACCAAGCTATTAACACGACCCTCTCAAGAACAGTGTTAACATCTATCACTACATTTGTAGCTGTTCTCGTTCTCTACATCTTCGGAGGTGCCGCACTAAAGGATTTCTCATTCTCCATCATGATTGGTGTCATCGTAGGAACATACTCCTCTATCTTCATCGCATCCCCTATCGTTTATCTATGGAGCAAGATGCGCGGCAGTAACTTACGACGTGAATTACTCGATGCTAATCTCGAAGCGGAAGTCCTCCCAGCGAAGCCTTCTAACTAGTCAGAAACGAATCATTCCTTTAAAAAACGGTGACTCTGAACAGGGTCACCGTTTTTTATTTATTCACCATTCATGAATGAATGAATTCAGCCGAAAAAAAATGATTTTTAGTGCCGAAAATGCTTGCAAAGAAATGTTTATCTGGCATTTTCCCGCCCGTCAGAGTTCTTCACGAAACTGACAAACTAAAAGTTAAAAGTTCCTGCGTAGCTCAGCGGCAGAGCGGGTGACTGTTAATCACTAGGTCCTTGGTTCGATCCCAAGCGCAGGAGCCACTTTTAACTACATAATGAAAAACCCCTTAAGCATTTTTTGCTCAAGGGGTTTTCCTTTTATTAAGACTACGCGAGGCGTTTTTTAGATTAGGACTGAAGAGCTTTCTTAAAATCTTCTTCAGTCAAACAACAAGGGTCAGCAGCCACCCAGTGACCCTTCTCTATCTCAACGAGAGACAAATCCATATCGATCGTCTCCTTATATTTAGCATGCTCGATACGGTGACCGAATGCGCTTCCTAGTGGAGGATTAATAGGTGATGGCACCTCTCCATCTAGAGCAAAAGCTTTTGTCTTCTGGCTAGGGTCAGGAACTGGGATAGCTGATAAAAGGGCCTTAGTGTATGCATGCTTCGGGTTTTTATAAATCGTATCCGCATCCGCTACTTCTACAAGTTTACCCAGATACATCACAGCGACACGGTCAGAAATATGTTTTACGACAGCTAAGTCATGAGCAATGAATAAGTAAGCTAGACCCATATCACGCTGTAACTCTAGCATCAGATTCAGCACCTGACTCTGCACTGAGACATCCAGTGCAGAAACTGGCTCGTCAGCGACAACTAACTTGGGCTTCAGAGCAATAGCACGAGCTATCCCTATACGCTGCCGTTGGCCACCTGAGAACTCGAATGAAAATTTATCAATCGACCTCTTTGGCAAACCAACACGATCGAGTAACTCGAGAATCCACTGCTCTCTTTCCTTTCGGCTCCCTATTTTATGAATCGCAAATGCTTCTTCAATAATTGCCCTAACACTAAGACGGGGGTCAAGTGACTCAGCTGGATCTTGAAAGATCATCTGCATATCCTGACGAATACTCCGTAACTGACGGTTACTTGAGTTCGTGATACTTTTACCATCGAACATCACCTCACCTGAGGTCGGCTGGTGTAGCCTAACAACACACTTACCTAATGTCGACTTACCACAACCAGACTCCCCTACTAAGCCAAGAGTTTCACCTGGTTTAATATATAGTGAGACATCATCCACAGCCTTCACGGATCCAGTCTGACGTAACATAACCCCACTAGTAATAGGGAAATGCATTTTAAGGTTTTTAAGCTCTAGAAGGTTCTCTGACATGATCAATTAGCTTGTTAAATCTTGGTTAAAGCAACGTGGGCAAGTTTCTACCCAGTGTTCTTCCGCAACTTCTTCAAAGTCAGGCCGAATAACGAGCTCTCTAGCGGGAATTCCCATTCTTTGGCAAAAACGACAACCTTTTACAAAGTCATGAATAGACGCCACATTTCCAGGAATCGTATTCAGCTCAGACTTACGCGGTGTTTCCAAGCGAGGGATCGAGTTTAACAAGCCTTTGGTATAAGCATGCTTAGGTGATTTAAATAAATCCTCTGCACTAGCTTTCTCCACAACACGCCCAGCATACATCACCACAACCTCATCACACGACTGAGCAATAACACCTAGATCATGAGTTATAAGTATTACCGACATCTCCATCTCTTTCTGAAGATCTTTAATCAAAGTTAATATCTGCTGCTGAACGGTTACATCCAGAGCCGTAGTCGGCTCATCAGCGATCAGTAGATCAGGCTTAAGCGCCAGTGCCATCGCTATCACAACACGCTGCCGCATCCCTCCTGAGAGCTGGTGTGGATATTCTCCGACACGCTGTTCGGGTGCTGGAATTTTCACCTTTTCAAGAATATCAATAGAAGCCTGCCACGCCTCTTTTTTATTCATCTTAGTATGCAGTAAAAAAACCTCGCTCAACTGTTTACCTATTCTATGACACGGGTTGAGAGCCGTCATAGGTTCTTGAAAGATCACACCGATATCGACGCCTCTTATCTTTCGCATTTCACGTGATGAGAAACCGTTGATTTTCTTACCATTAAAAATAATTTCTCCACCAAGGATCTGCCCCATAGGCTGAGGGAGTAGTTGCACAATAGACATCGCTGTCACGCTCTTACCGCAACCAGACTCTCCTACTATCCCCACAGTCTTCCCCCGTGGCACACTGAAGCTTACCTGATCGACAGCGCGTAACCACCCGTCCTCAGTTTCGAATGAGGTAATCAGATCTTTCACTTCTAGTAAGTTATCAGCCACGTCAGTTAGTTTTTTCTATATTGATCAAAAACAAGATTCTTCTCTGGGAATGTTCGCCCTTCACGCATTGCCTTGAGTGTATCTTTTTGGATACCTTCATCGATCCAGTGAACATGATTTTCTAATAAGTCACCTGTTTGCTTAACATTAAAATCATCTGGCCAATGCATCCATCGCCAGTAGGCACAACGCAGTAAAGGTACTTTATAACCTGGTATCCATGGTGCATCACGATGGATGATCTCCTCAGCCCGGTGTGCACTTTTCTCGATTACATCTAACGAAGTAGCATCCCTAACAGCAAGAGCCAGCGTGTCCATTTCAGAGTCTGCATAGACTGAGAAGTTATTCGTCATAGCTTTTGGCTCTTTTGAACCTTCTTCAAAAGCATTCGATGAGTGGTAGAACTGATGATAGGTAGGAAATGGCGGACCTACACCCCAGCCACTAAATATCAGCTCATGTTTTTTTTCTAACCCTTTAGTAAACATAGCGGAACCATCTAAGGGTTCCAACTTCAGCTCTACTCCAGCCTTAATAGCGTCCTCTTTGATTCGTGACAAAATAGTAGAAAATAATAAAGGAGATGAAGGATACGTTAACGTGAAAGATAAGCGTTCGCCCTTACCATTAGTAAGCACACCACCTGTATCCCTTTTGCTAAAACCTGACTTAGAAAAACTATCTAAGGCCTTACTAACTGAGTATTCGCGCGCTTTGATTTTATTATTTGTGTATCTGCCGTATCCATCTGAGAATGTCTGAATCCTCGAAGCGTCACCACGATAGTCAAAATCAATTACTTTTTCAAAATTTGATGCATGCTGTAAACCAACTCTTACATTGACATCGTTAAGTAGAGGGCGAGAACAATTAATATATATACCCCGAGGAACGACTGGATAGTCAGCATAGTAGGTCGCCTTCTCGACATAGCCGTCATAGACACCATCGAACTCAGTTTTTTCATACCAGTTCTTAGGATTGTTAAGAGTGGTATAGTCTAGTCTTCCCTTTTTGAAATATTCAATAGCGGTATTAGAATCACGAATGAGACGGTAGTTTATTTTATCAGGGTTAAACCTATACTTTGTATACCTGCGGTCTTTTGCCCACCAATCTTTGACTCGCGTAAGCGCAATAGAACGACCTTTCTGTATATCCTTTTCCAAGATTACATACGCTCCTGTAGTAGGTCTCGGTCTCCAGTTATACCTATTAATGAAATCAGGGCCTACCTCTTTATAATAATGTCTTGGTGCTGGACCCACTGCAGCAGCTGCTGGAATTAAAGGTTTAGCCTTAGCTAAAGTGATAGAAAACGTCTTTTCATCATAGTAGGTGATATTAGTAAACTGAGTGCTAAAGTAATCCTTTCTGTAAGGTGAGTTCACATAAGGCCCGAGACTCAGATAAAACGACATAAAGATATCCCCCGTCTCAACAGCTACACCGTCACTGTATGTCGCTTTATCATCGATATGATAAAAAACAGTTTTCTTATCATCCATCACCGCCCACTCACTGGCCAAGCCCGGAATAAGTTCACCAGTATTAGGGTGAACTGAAACTAGTGACATCTCAATATTGTCAGATTGCTCACCACGAAAACTATTGTTAGAACCATCACCTAAGACACGCAAGGTTGATGGAAACTGAGCAAACGTTGTATGCATAACACCGCCTTTTTTAGCGTTCTCAGAGCCTATCTCAGGTTCTTCAAAGTTAGTTACCCACTTTATATCTTCTGGTAAGTCATCTATCGTAGCAAAGGTGAAGTATTCAGGTTTTTCATTTCTCTCCATCAGCTCTTTCAGTTCAGCCTCTTTTACCACCTTATCTTCATTCGATAGCTCACTTGCCTGGAGAGCTTTTTTTAAGCTAGCAATATCACTCTCTAACTTTTCTTTTACTTGCTCATTATAATGTAAATAAAACGCATCAACCTCCTGAGTGTTATCTCGATCAGGAAATTCGTCATAATCACTACAGCTGATAATAAGAACCGCTGCAAACAAGGTGATCAAGCTATGACGTAAAAGTTTCATTATTTATAGAACGTAAATTTCTTAGGGTCAAAAGCTTCACGCACGGCTTCACCAATAAAAGTAATCAATAATAACAGAATAACCATACTCACAAAAACCGAAGAGACGATCCATGGAGAATTTAAATTAGCAACCCCGTCGCTCAATGTGCGCCCCCAGCTCGGATAGCTTTCAGGAAGACCAAAGCCGATGAAATCCAGAGCCGTTAGAGATGTAGTAATGGCGGCAAAGCTAAATGGAACCAGTGTGACTACTGTAGATATTACATTAGGTAAAATATGCTGCAGAATCATCCGTGGTGTGGACGCCCCCAGAAGCTTACTAGCTTGCACATAATCGCGAGCCTTCTCTCGGTATGTCGCTGTTCGCATGTAATAAGTCATCCCTATCCATGAAAAAATACACATCACCCCGACGATCACTCCAATAGTTCGATGTTCTGGCTCTAAACGACTATTGATAATCATCACAACAAAGAGAAACGGAACATTAGATAAGATCTCGATGAACCTCTGAGTAACCATATCAAATTTCCCTCCGAAATACCCCATAAGGCAGCCTATGCTGAGACCTATGATATAACTAGCTGCCAGATATAAAACAGCAGCTTTTAAAACCACCTGAAAACCACCATAGAGAGTTGCTAAAATATCCCAACCTTTAGAGTCTGTTCCTAGGTAATGCGCATTTTTAAAACTAGGCTTTAGAGCTGGATATAATGTTACTTGAAGCTTTGTAACAGGTAGGTCGTGAAACTCCTCTCCTGACATCTCAGCTAGTAGATCAGTTTTTAAATGTTCGCCCTCTTTCCACTCTTCTCTTACCAATGGATCTCCGTCGATACTATACCCGTCTGATCTACCAGACTTAACTCCCTTACGGAACTTATGCACCATGTGCCGCTGCGACAGGTTCTCTCGATAATAAGTGTAAGCTAATCCTGAATACGGCTTAGACTGATCCGCACGGTAATATTTACCGTCCTGGTTCTTTACCACATCGATATTCTGCAAATCCTGAGAATCTAATACAGGATCCCATGGAACCAACGGCATGATAAGCCAATTTTCTGATGCTTTTGATTTCCAGTCTTTTTTTAACTCTCGATAGTTCGCTTCACTTTCTTCAGTTTGACCAAAATCAACACCTGAATACTGCTTCTGCTGAAACGCAGGGAAATACCATTGCCCTTCATAGTTCACCGCTAATGCCCTCTTCCCGACCAAAGCCTGATCTAACAACGCGACTACAATCAATACGATAAACAACCAAAAAGAAATATAGCCACGGCGGATCGACTTAAAACGGTCAAACTTCCTTAAGGTCATAGGTCTCCAGTGAACATCTTTACCACCTTTAAACAGCAAGAATAATCCACTGAGGAAGGCTGCGATCATTATCCCGTAACCTATGTTATCCTCAAATTCAAAAAACCACCGTAATGAAGGTAGTGCCAGCTGATAGTAATGCCCCACCGCGCCGGCCGCAGATAGCAGAATAAGTAATAAACTAAAAAGGCGAATCATACGGGTAGTTTTACTTATAAGTAATACGAGGGTCCACTAGAGCGACACAAACATCCGATAGGATATTCCCAATAAGCTGAAGAGTGGCGGCTACGACTAGCACACCTAAAATTAGAGGTTCATCACGTTCGATCACTGCTGAAAACTGCATCAAACCAAAGCCGTTAATATCAAATATTTTTTCAATCAGAAAACTGCCCCCGATGATAATCGTTATATTTTGACCAAATGTAGTAGCGATAGGGATCAGTGAATTTCTCAGCGCATGCTTAAACACAGCCTTGTGATATGATACTCCTTTTGCCGTGGCAGTACGAACATAGTCAGCCGCTAGATTATCCATGAGATTGTTTTTCATCATCATCGTCATAAAAGCAAATGAACCAACTAGATAACAAATCAAGGGCATCACAGCATGGTAAAAAATATCTGCTATCTGACCTATCTGAGACAGCGATTCGTAATTCTCACTCCGGAATCCTGACAAAGGTAACCAGTCTAACTTAAAGCCAAAAATCAAAAGAAGAAAGGCACCTAAAACATAACCTGGAATAGCATATCCACTAAACACTACGATCGATGAAAATGTATCTAAAAAGGAACGGTGCTTAATGGCTTTCAAGATACCTAGTGGAATACATACAAGGTAAATGACCACCATGCTACAGAGGCCATAAAAAAGCGAAATAGGAAACCTCTCTTTCATCATGCTCCATACAGGATCTTGGTATTTCAGAGAACGCTGAAGGTCTAGCTGAATGATACCACTACGCCTGGGCTGAAAGACAACGGCCTGTGGCTGGACTGTCTCTTCAGGGAAATTAAGCCCCTCAGGTCGGGTTTTGGTTTTCGTTCTATTCGCCCACCTTTTCTTAATCTGGTCTACCGTTATTATTTTCACCTGCCACTTAGATAAGTCATCAATTGATTCACCATCAGCAGCAGATAATTTCCCGTCACGTGTCACGGTCACAGCTTTACCCGTTCCGGCTAGTAAAACTTTTGTTGTCTCCTTACCTTCGACGAATTCTGACTTACTACGCAGCGTTTCTTTTGGCAAAACTCCTAACCAACGCAAATATGCCACCATGACATTAACATCGTATCCATACTTTTCCTCAGCTTCAAGTATCTGGCTTGGTTGAATCGTGCTCTGATTCTCTTTTTGAGCTGATGCTCCACTGCCTTCTTCACCTGTCGACGCCATGGCTGCCTGCATTTCTTTTTCAATAGGACTCCCTGGAGCCAGCCGCATAATCAAAAAAACAACCAAGGTGATACCTATCAGTGTAGGTGGCACTAGGAGTAATCTTCGTATAAAGTATGCTTTCATCAACAGTTTATCATTACGATGTAAATGCTCCCATCGCTTCGATATTTTTATGCCAAAATACTACACGGCGCAAGCCCCTCATTGAAAAATCATAATCATTAAAAAAAAGGCTCTACATTTCACTTAAAAATAGCCACTTTTCTGGTGATGGTTCGTTGCCAATCAGATAAACTGCGCTCACTAACATGCTTTCTTATTAGCATGTTTTACCTGTTACTTGTAACATCATGTGATCAGCAGTCGCCTATCGAAAAATACACCGCAGAAAAAGTCCTAGTGGTAGGTAACAGCGCTGAGCCAAAAGCTCTCGACCCACAAATCGTAACAGGCGTTGTAGAAAGTAATATCATCCGATCACTTTTCGAAGGCCTATGCGTGGAACATCCTTCCCAAGAAGGCAAACACCTACCAGGTGCCGCTGAGCGATGGGAATCTAACGAAAATTTTACCGAATGGACATTTTACCTTCAGCCCAATGGTAAGTGGTCTGATGGCAGCCCAGTAACGACAGCTGATTTTCTCTTTGCCTATGAGCGGATGCTCACCCCTGACATGGCTGCTCAGTATGCCTCGCTTCTCTACTACATCGAAGGTGCTGAATCCTTTAATAAAGGAGAACACTCTGACTTTAGTAAAGTTAATGTTCGGGCCATCGACTCACATACTCTTAAAATAGGTCTTCGCGCATCGATTCCTTTTTTACCAGATCTCACCAAGCACTACACGTGGTTCCCTGTGCCTAAACATACCGTGCTGCAGCATGGTGATATGACCTCACCTGAAAACTCATGGACTGAGCCTGAAAACATGGTTTCTAATGGTGCATTCAGACTTAAAACATGGCAATTCAATCAGGAGATTTATGTTGTAAAAAACACCAACTACTGGGACGCACAAACGGTCAAACTCTCCGGCATCAGATTTCTACCGATCGCAAATTCATATACTGAAGCTCGGATGTTCTTCAATGACCAGCTACACGTCACTTATGGATTAGCTCCAGAAATGATCGACTACTCACGTGAAAAATACTCAAAAAACTCAAAACAAGACACTTATTTAGGGACTAATTTTTTACGTTTCAACGTCACACATCCACATCTTAAAAAACTCAAACTGCGTCAAGCCCTAGCATTCTCTCTAGACACTCAATCGATCATCGACAACGTCCTGAAAGGTGGACAAAAGCAAGCCTATGGAATGGTGCCTCCGATGGGAGAATATCAACCACCTCACGCCATAGAATTTAATCCAGAAAAAGCTAAAGATTTACTTAAAGAGGCTGGATACGACCCTAGCAATGGCGGTGAAACATTAGAGCTTACTATTTTAACTACTGATAAAGACATCTCAAAAACGATCGCCGAAACATACCAAGACATGTGGAAAAAAAATCTAGGTATCGAGGTCTCTATCAAACAGAGCGAATGGAAGACCTATCTAGACCGAGTAAAAAGTCTAGATTATGATATCTCGACTGGTGGCTGGATCGGTGACTATCCAGACCCAACTACCTTCTTAGACATGTGGAAAAAAGGTGATGGAAATAATAGAACTGGCTGGTTCAATGACGAATATGAAGCGATCCTGAAAGAAGCGGAGCAAACTAAAGACCCTACTGAGCGAATCCGTAAATTAGAAAAAGCGGAAGCCCTCTTTCTAAGCGATATGCCTATAGCCCCAATATACTGGTATACGCAGTGTTATTTACTTCATGAGTCCGTCCAGGGATGGAGTCCGCTACTACTCAATAACCATCCATATAAATTTTTGGATTTAACAGAACCTGAGAACCAAAACTAACTATGCTTAAAATCATCCTTAGTCGGCTAACTCAAGGTTTCCTTGTTGTGTTTTGCCTACTCGCTATCACCTTTACATTAATCCGCTTAATGCCTGGAGACCCTTTCTCTGGTGAAAAGTCTCATGCAGAGCATATTATCCAAAAGAATAAAGAACGCTTCCACCTAGACAAGCCCAAGCTACAGCAGTTTGTAGTCTATCTAGGAGCGTTAGCTCAGGGAGACTTAGGTGACTCAGCTGTCCGCGAGCAGCCAGTATCTAAAATAATCAAACAATCATTCCCAGCATCGTTACTACTGGGAATTACAGGCATGATCATTGCCATCGCTATTGGTATCCCTGCAGGTATTTTAGCAGCATTAAGAAAAAACTCCCTCATAGACTATGCTTCTATGACTGTAGCGATGTTCGGCATCAGCATCCCCTCATTCGTCATCGGGCCACTATTAGCAGGGCAGGTTGCTACCAAAATCCCTTTCCTAAAAGTCGCAGGATGGGGAGACCCACTGGACTGGGCTTTACCATCTATCACGCTGGGTCTTGCTACAGCGGCTTACCTCGCCCGAATCACTCGTGGTGGGATGCTTGAAATACTAAACCAAGACTATATCCGCACGGCGCAAGCTAAAGGTGTTAGCCAGCTCAATGTTGTAATCAAACATGCCATCCGTGGTGGTATCATCCCCGCCGTAGCCTACGTAGGCCCCGCTTTCGCAGCACTTATTACAGGCTCATTCATTGTCGAGACCATCTTCCAAGTTCCAGGTATGGGACAGCATTTTGTAAACTCAACCTTAGATCGTGACTACTTTTTACTTCAAGGAGTAGTGATCCTATTCGGCGCGCTCATTGTCCTCGCTAATCTCGCAGCAGATATAGCACTCGTATTTCTTAACCCTCGCTTACGCGAAACTAACAGCTAAAACTATGAGTTCCCCTTCTGAACAAATAGAGCAAAAAGGAAGTTCGCTCTGGTCTGATGCTTGGCAACGTCTCAAGAAAAACCATATGGCTACCGCAAGCCTCGTTTTCCTCATATTCATTGTCACTCTTTGTTTTATACTCCCCTTATTCAGTATAATCAAAGACCCCGATTTACAAAACCTGACGAATACGTTTCAAAAAACTGACGGGACACATCTATTAGGAACTGACCAGCTAGGCCGCGACCTCCTAGCCCGTTTACTCTACGGTGGTCAGGTCTCCATTCTCGTTGGTATCGTTGCGACAACTCTATCTCTCATTATTGGCGTATGCTACGGTTCTATCGCTGGATATCTCGGAGGAAAAACTGACAGCTTCATGATGCGCATTGTCGATGTCCTCTATGGTCTACCCTTCCTTGTTATTGTCATCCTCTTTTCGCTTCTGATCTCTCAACATGCTGAGATCACTTCTGATAAATTGATTAATGTATGGGGTTGGAATAAAGTGCTCGTAGAGAAATTTGCTAATCTAATCCCGCTCTTCATCGCTATAAGTGCTTTAGGCTGGTTAACTATGGCACGCATGGCTCGAGCTCAAGTGATCAGCCTTAAAAAGCAGGACTACATTGAAGCCGCCATGTCATTAGGGCTAAGTCATTGGAAAATACTGACCCGACACATCATGCCAAATATGCTCGGCTCTATTATCGTTTACACGACCTTAACTGTTCCTGGATTCATCTTAACTGAAGCCACCCTTTCTTATTTAGGTCTTGGTGTAGAAGCTCCTAACAGCTCATGGGGCATCCTTCTAAAAGAAGGTGCTAACTACATGGAAACACAGCCCCAATTACTGATTATCCCCAGCATCATTTTTTCGCTCACTTTATTTGCTCTTAACTTCTTAGGCGACGGTTTACGCGATGCTCTAGACCCAAAAGCAGCTAAAGATTAAGCAAAGTCAGCTACTCAAACCTTCTTCTCCCCTGCATAGCACGGAGTAACGTTAGGTCATCCGCGTGATCTAAACCGCCCCCCACTGGCATTCCCTGAGCGATTCTTGTAACCACGCAGTTACGGCTCAATAAGAGCTCGGCAAGGTAGTTCGAAGTCGCCTCACCTTCAACATCTGAGCCTAGCGCTAACACCACTTCGACCTCTGACTCCTCAGAATCAATACGTCTAAGTAAATGACTAATATTTAAATCCTCAGGGGTAACATGGTCTAACGGAGAAAGTTTACCGCCAAGACAGTGGTAATACCCCTGAAATGCACCAGAACGTTCAAGAGGTAGAACGTCCGTCGCCTGCTCGACCACACATAGTTTCTTAGTATCTCTACTATGGTCATCACACACTGGGCAACCTTCATCCGTCGCAAAAAAACCACATTTCTTACAGGAATGAACCAAACTCTCAGCTGAGACGATAGCGTCTGCCAACTCAACAGGCTTTGCCTTTTGATGCTGAATCAACCACACAGCCATACGCTCAGCACTTCGGGGGCCAATACCGGGTAGACGCTTTAACTCTGAAATTAGATCAATAACAGGTTTTGGAAAATCGACTCTAGCCATTAAGATTCTTTCTGGGTGGGACTGCTGATAAAACGATCACAAGGCATGCTATGGTAGCGCACATAAACAAAACTACAGAAGCATGTCCAGATGATGCCCGTCAGTGGTAAAAATGGTGAAAAATAAATATCCCAAACTGCCAATGTAGGAACCATAACCAAAACGACTAAAATAGCAGATACTGTAACTAAAACATGCTTCCAGTATCCACAAGAGTCCATAATCGTGAAAGAAAGCCCCAAACAAAAAGCAGTACAGACTAGGACTAAGCCAAGTGTAGAGAAATGGTAATATAACCCACCTTCGCCCCAAAGGTAGAGTTTCAGAGAGGTTACAAGCTGATCTTCTAAACCTTTAAAAAAACCGAGACTATAAACCACCGTCGCTAAAATGATTCCAATAAAACCATACAAGACTGCTGGAGAACCTACCTTCTCGACATGAGGTAGCGAGTGACTATCTTTTCCGCTCATACGATTACGACTTCTAATTTCACTGAAATATTATTACTACGAAAATTATTCACCTGTATCATTTAGCTGCTCTCTCTCACCCGCTGCCTTTGAGTATGAACTTACAACACTTTCACTCAAAAACTTATCAGCATCTATGATCGCATCTTTACCAATCTCAAACTTTGATTGACCTGTATTTTTTTCAATCAGTTTTAAGCCGAAGTGGTAATCTTTGAACTTCTGCTGACAGAGTTTCATAGTACTGATAGAGTTTTTTGATGCTTCTAAAGCTAGCGCTTCCACAGCCTCTTTTGTGAAACCAACATATAAACCATATTTTTCCGCTATCGCTTTAGTATACTCAATCACATCTGCTGAGGCCTGTGATATATTGACCTCTTCTCTCATTTTACAATATTTCCCAAGTATTTCGTCACTATTTTCTATGAGATCCGCATCAATACATAATTGATTCACAGAAGACCCCGGTAGCTCGTATTTAAAATCTCGTAAGATCTGCTCACAGACTGTCATCAGCGCTCTAGCACCAGTATTCTCTTTCTCAGCTCTATTTGCAATTTGCTCTATAGCTGATTCTTTAAACTCGGCGGCTATTCCGTAGGCTGCAAACTCACGTTCATACTGCCTAAGTAGACTGCCCTCTGAATATTGCATGATTTCTATGAAATCCCTAGATTCCAACTTTTCACAAACTACCCTTACAGGAAGCCGGCCGATAAACTCAGCCTCAAAACCATAATCAATAAAATCTTGAGTATTAATATGCTGGAATAACTTTTGATTCGTAATTTGCTTAGATTGTTCAGCCCCGAAACCTATCTCAGAAGAGCCTAAGCGCTTTTTGATCGTATCTTCTATCCCAGAGAAAGCTCCGCTTACAATAAACAAAATATGACGCGTATTGATATTCTCTTTAGCACCGTCCTTACCACTCTGAAGATCCATCATCGCCATCATCTGCCCCTTCATATCATTGGGGTTCCGAGCGGAAACCTCAGTCTCCTCCATCAGCTTAAGTAGGGTGGTCTGCACACCACGTCCACCGACATCTCGCATATTCCCCTTCCTACCAGCTAATTTATCGACCTCATCAATATAGATAATACCATACTCCGCCAGCTCAACATCACCGTTGGCTTTTTTAACAAGTTCACGAACAAGATCATCCACATCACCGCCAACATAACCTGTTTCAGAAAATTTTGTAGCGTCAGCTTTAACAAAAGGAACACCTATCAGCTCGGCAATATGTTTTACTAGATAGGTTTTCCCCACTCCAGTCGGCCCCATAACAATAACGTTCTGCTTCTGGTATTCGATTTTCTCAGCATACTTATCATCACGTTTCTCACGCATACGCATGAATTTAGCGTGATTATAGTGATCACAAACAGCGATAGAAAGTGCCTTCTTTGCTTCATCCTGCCGAATAACAAAACGGTCTAAATGAGCCTTAATCTCTCTAGGTGTATATAAAAACTCATCAATAAGGTCTACTTTACTAAGCTCGTTTACATGTGATTCATCCAATCCTTCAAACTTAGACGTATCAGAGCCTGTATCAAATTTAGAAAAAGCAGCATCAGCATTCACACCCATTTGACCGAATATGTTTTTTAATATCTTATTCAGGTCTTCAGCGTCTTCTAGCTCCTTATCTTTTTTATCGCTCATCTTTTCTCTAATATCACCGATGCCATATACGCTTGCAAACTCTATTTTTATAAGATGCTAATGTGACTATATCGCTCGTATTTTCTATCCACTAAGTGTGTTTTATGAAATTACTGAATTTCATGATTGCACCCATGAGCATTTATAAAGAGAATGCCATTATAATTAAAGAAACATGAGTAAAGAACGCTACGAAATCATAGGGAAAATAGGCCAAGGGGGTGTCGGCTCTGTTTATAAAGCAAAAGATACGCATCTAAATCGTGAAGTAGCGATAAAGCGCGTCCTTACAGAAGAAGGTACTGAAAGCAGCGAAGAAGCTACCAAAAGCCTCCTCAAAGAAGCAACAGCTCTATCTGCACTCCAACACCCGCACATTGTCACCGTTTATGACTCTGGTGTAGATGAAGAAGGCCCATACGTAGTGATGGAGAACATTAATGGCCGAACTCTCGACGAAATGGTCGAGCGTGGAACATTAACGTGGAATGACCTCTATGAAGTAGCTCTACAAACTCAAGAAGCGCTCATTGCAGCGCAAGATCTAGGATTAGTACACCGTGACTTGAAACCAAGTAACGTAATGGTCTGCTGGCTAGCCTCTGGAAAGTTTCAGGTGAAAATTGTAGACTTTGGACTAGCTAAGTTTTCAGCCACACCTTCGCTACAAACCATTGACCATGGTGATGCTGTATTTGGATCTATCTTCTTTATGGCTCCAGAGCAGTTCGAACGCACTCCACTTGACCAGCGCACAGACATGTATGCTATGGGTTGCCTATATTACTATGCACTGACCGGCCAATATCCATTTAATGGAGAGAATGCCGCCAGCGTTATGGCAAGCCACTTACAACACCACGTAACACCTATCAATGAGCTTCGCCCAGATATCCCACAATGGGGATCAGACTGGATCATGTGGCATATCGAACGCGATATGGACAAAAGACCTACCAATGCTAGAGAAGCACTGGAACGCTTACTCGTACTAGCAAAACAAGATCAAGCTAACGCATCAACAGCCGCAGTTGCTGCGCATGCTAATGGTCCACAATTTAACTTTGGCAGTGCCCCTAGTAACGTAGCAGCCATGGCTCCTACACAAGCCGTGCAAGGGCTGTCCGGTAGCGAAACAGCTCCAGTACAAATCACGGCCCCAGGATCAAATGCCCTCAACCCGCACACGCAATCACAGCAGGTTATTAATGCTAATACAGCTACGGTAGCCCAGAGCGCCAGTGCAGTTCCGACTATCACAGCTACACAAGCCGTCTCCAATCAACTTACAAGTAATGTAACTCAAAGCGTCAATGGTGCCACCCAGCCACATCTTATACAAGAAGGTGACCAAAACTTCATTGCTAAATTATCAAAAAATGCAAAGATTTCTATCATCAGTGTATTAGCTTTGGCTATTTTAATGTTACTAGCATTTTTTGTGTCAGGAGGTGATGAGCGGGCTGAATCTAAGAACTATAGCGTAGCCATAGAAAAAGCTGAAAGCCTTATTAAACAAAATAAAATAGAAAAAGGTGTATCGTTAACAGCAGATGAAGTTTCAGCACTACTGAGCAAGCTTGGATCAGAAGAAGATAAAAAGATAAAAGTTATCATCCGCAAAGCCCTAGCCTACTCAACAGGAAGCGATACTGATACTCTAATCGCCCAATATATATCTTCCCCTGATACAACAAAGAAAACAAAGACTGACATCTTAAAGTTCATTGTCCCACACCGTAAAGGCGAAGCTTATACCAAACCACTGATTCAGCTTGCCTACGACACAGATTCAACAGAGACCGCCATCTCTTCTCTCGAAGCTGTATTAAAAGTAATGGGTGATAGGAATAACGAGCAACACTTCGTAAATGTCTTAAATATCTTAGATACCACAGAAGACACTCAGGTAGCTTTACTCGCTGAGAAAATCCTAAAAAATATCCTTACCACATCTAAGAACAAAGAAACACTAGGTAGCTCAATTCAGTCTTCATTAAAATCCAGTGTCTCAGATAGTAATAAGTTAGCCCTTATCAGACTACTCGGAACTTCTGGTATCCCATCAGCAGGGAAGATCATAGAAGATAACATCATAACCTCAGATAATACCAGCGTGAAGATGGCTGGTATTAAAGCTCTTGAAGAGTGGCCAGATGACAGTCAGTTCAAACTGCTAACCGAAACAATAGCAACGAGTATCAATAACAAACACCGTGAACATGCGTTCATGGCAGCATACAGAACGCTAATCAGACATAAAGCGACGCGTAATCAAAATGAACAAGAACAAATGTGGACGCAGCTCTCTGAATTAGCAGAAAATTCAAGAGAAAAGCTACAGATCATATCTGGTGTCTCATCACTAAAGAAAACCTGGACACTAAGCATACTCAATAAGTATAGTAAAGACTCAGATAATAAAGTTTCTCAGAAAGCTAAAACTGCGCTTAACTACGTTAAACAAAATGTAACTAATTAAGTTTTATATTAGCTTACATAACTGCTGAGCTTAAAGCGGCTCAATAATATCCCTGAATAACTTTATATATATTGATTATTCAGGGATTTTTTCATTCAGCCTCAACACTAACAAAATACGCCCTTGGCTATTTGTATTAGCAGTCTATTGACCGCTAAGCCCTAGGGCAGCCGCCTGCTGCACTTAGCGGATACCTAACAGGGCTAACATTCTTCCTGTATGCCCTTTTTCTACACGATAGCTGTAGTATTTATCTAAATCACTACTAGTGCAGGTGTTTGAATCAGAAAACTGATCTTTAGGAACTCCTGCTGCTAATGCTTGCTGCTGAATCGATTCTCCAAAATCAACTTCATAAACTGGGGGCCTAATACAGGGGGCTAACGCCACGAGTAGATCTTTAGGTCTTGAACCATAACGCTGTGCCATCTGTTCAATCGCTTTGCCTACTATATTCATCTCTGTCCCCTTTTTACCTGAGTGTAATAAAGCGATCGCTCTAGTTTTAGTATCACTGATATAAACAGCACCACAATCAGCGACGTAAATACCTAATAGAACACCTGGATCAGCAGTCATTAATCCATCTGAAGCTAGAGATACGCTGGGTGTTTCTCCCACTATCACCTCATTGACTAATGAGTTATGAACCTGCTCTGCTAGATAGAGTGAGTCCCATGTATAGCCCAAAGATTCTACTGTTTTTTGATGACTCGGCTGTAACCGCAATATCGTAACATCACGATCATGATCTACTGGAACATGAGGAATACGTCCTATAAAAGCGGCAACAGTATTGCCCTGATCGTTTATTTTTTCTAAATAGGGAGCAGCTAAACTCATGATATTTTTATTTTAGAGGGAAAGCTGGTGCTCTACCATCTTAGAAGTCTTCCAACCTTTAAATAATTCTCACACAATGAAACAAGCTATCTACTACCTCATATCCTACATCTTTATCTCTCTGCTGTGTTCTTGTGCTAAGGAAAACGATGCCCTGCCAACAGTAGCTCAACTGGATATTAGTAAATATACAGGTGAATGGCATGAGGTCGGGAGGCTTCCAACTCCCTTTCAGAAAAATATGATCGCAGCAAAAGCTACTTACGACGTATTACCAGACGGCTCACTCAGTGTAAAAAACGAGGGCCTTAAGGGAAATGGAAAATATACTTCAATCAACGGACGAGTAACTACACCTGATGTATCTGAACCTGGTAAACTAAAAGTTCGGTTTAATAAGTTTCCTGTGAATCTTTTCCAAGGAGATTATTGGATTCTCAGTATCGATAAAAACTATACCTATGCCACAGTGGGATCTCCTACTATGCGTTACCTCTGGCTACTGTCTAAAGACCTAGATGCTCAAAAATCCGATTTTTCAGCACAACTGAAAAATGCTCAGCAGGCGGGCTTTTCCATTGACCAAATATTCTACAACCCAGATAGAATAAAATAAAAAGGCACCATAGTGAAAGAGAAGTTCTCTCACATAAGGTGCCTTTGATATACCTGTCGATATATTCTCGACAGGTAAATTGATTCTATTTCTAGACGGCTCTGTTGCTTATAGCTCGTTTCGCATGATCTAGAGTATCAGCTTCATCTTCATCCATATCTGACATGATGTCAGCGAGATTAGTAGCTATTTCTGATCTCATACGAGCAACGAGTTCGGTGCCTTTCTGCGTAATGCGCACCATTATCTTACGGCGGTCTTCAGCTGCATGCACGCGCTCTACATAACTTAGCTTCTCAAGACGATCTACGAGGCCAGTAGCGGCTGCAGTAGAATGCCCCATCTTTTTAGCAATATCTGACATAGTCAGGTATTCTTCACTAGAAAGATAAGCGAGTAAGAAGAACTGCGGGAATGACACACTACCGCGGTTAAGCTCGCCTGAGAGGTTCAGTATACATGAACGTTGTGTAAACAGAACAAAGTCAGCCAGTCGATCGGTATCAACAGGGCTAGTTTTGGAGGGACTAGTTTTCATATTGTTTGTTTAACTCCAGTTATGCTTTTCATCATAAAAAACATACCCGAGACCTTTAAAATACATAAAAATTAACGTTCCCCAAGCATAACTTTTTAAGATTTCTTAAAAATACACTTGAAAAACCTAACTTTATTAAAAAAACCCTTAAAAGTTAACCTTTTGCGGGTTTAAAAAATTAGTAAGGTTTTATAAATTTTCAACCGGTTCTGTCCAATCTGGAGTGAAACCGAGCCTCTCGCTCGCAGATTCAGGGGATGTAATTTCGCGAATATAGACCGCATCACCTTTGACGACCTCACCTGATTTAATATCGGCAGCTATGCGTTCTCCTAGTTTTTCCCCAGTAGGTATTAGGTTTGCTACACGCCCACTAGAGCCCTTACTCTCCATAATTTCACCGTCGCGTAACCGTATCGCTCTATACCTTCTTATAAAAACATACCCTTCTTCGGTGTCAACACGGTCAATAATACCAACTGGCTGCTGAACCTTAACGGACTCTACCTGACGCTCTTTCTTTAAAAGGCCACAGCTAGGCAGTATCATACATGCTGATAATATTACACAAAGTGATGCTTTCATAAGGGCAATAGTTTATCTAAAAGCCACCTAGCTAGCAAACTTTTCCAGAGATGTCATACCAAGCATCGACAATTCGGAATCCTTTATTATATTCCCCTCATTAATTATAAGAAGGACATTTGACCTTTAAAGAACAACATCTAGCTTACTGCTAAATATTCGTATTAACTTTTATTATCCCATGTATAAACCTGCTGCACTTTTACTTAATCTAGGATCTCCTGATAGCACTGATATTCCTGACGTAAGAAGATACCTTGACGAGTTCCTCAGTGATGAACGAGTGTTAGATATTAACCCTGTCATCAGAAAACTACTACTGAAGCTAGTCATACTGCCCAAGCGCCCCAAAGAGTCTGCAGAAGCATACAGTGAAGTATGGACTGAGGCTGGCTCACCTCTCATCGTAACAAGTAAACAGCAGCAAGAACTTACCGCGAAGGATGTAGAAATGCCCGTATACCTAGCTATGCGATATGGTAATCCATCTACAGCAGATGTCGTTTCCCAGATCGTCGCTGATGGTGTTACTGACCTCATGATCATCCCTCTCTACCCACACTATGCGATGTCTAGTTATGAGTCCGCTGTTGTCAGAGTTATGGAAGAGCTTAATGCACAGAAACCGTCCATACGTACTGATCTAGTACAGCCCTTTTATAAAGACCCAGACTACATCGAAGCGCTAGTAGACAGCGCTATGCCTCATATGGAGGAAGATGATGACTTATTGCTCTTTAGCTTCCACGGTATACCTGAGAGGCACATCAGAAAGTCTGACCCGTCACACGCTCACTGCCTCGTACGTGAAGACTGCTGCACGAATCCACACCCCTGCCAAGCTACATGTTACAAGCACCAGTGCCTCATGACGGTAGACGCATTTCTCAAAAAGTCAGGCATTCCCAAAGAAAAGACAGCTATCTCATTCCAGTCTCGTCTGCTACGTGATCCATGGCTATCACCATATACTGATTATGAATTAAAAAGGTTCGGTGAAGAAGGTGTTAAAAAGCTCAAAGTAATGTGCCCTGCATTTGTCTCAGACTGTTTAGAGACTATTGAGGAAATAGGTATGACTGGTGTCGAGCAGTTTACTGAAGCTGGGGGCGAATCACTCACCCTCGTGCCATGTATGAACGACCACCCTAGCTGGATTAAATTCTTATCTAATAGAATCAATAGTTGGCAGGAAAAACTGGATCAAGAACACGGTCAGAAAACTACAAGCAGCTCTCAGAAATCAGCTACACTCCAACACACTAGCTAAAGGCATACTAGGCATTGAACTATCTAGCTCACTTACTACTAGCTGATCATACTGATGCCTCCCGCATCGGTAATCTACTGGGTGATTTTGCCAAAGGTTCTTTAGCAGAGTTAAGAAAAACCTACCCTAACGATCTTGTTCTCGGCATAGAAATGCATCGAGCTGTCGATAAGTTCACTGATTCTCACCCTACATTTAAAAAAAGCAGAAGCTTACTCGCCCCTGAGAGAAGTCGATTCGCGGGAATCATCACCGACATACTATATGATCATTTTCTGGCTAAACATTGGGCAAAATATGCGGAAACTCCGCTAGATATATTCACTCAAGAGGTATACCAAGCTTTAGAGAGACACCCCGAGTGGCACGCTGGTCGGTTAGCTGAGATTTTACCTTCATTAAAAAATGATGACTGGCTGATGAACTACCGAAGCGTCGAAGGCATCGCATACACTCTTCAGCGTGTTTCCATGAGAAGCCCAGGAATCAGCCCCATAGCTGGCGGTATCCACGATCTAAAAAAGCACTACTCAGAGCTCGAAACTATATTTCATGAATTCATGCCTGAGCTCATCTATTTTTCTGATCAATGGAAACAGACTAAATAGCGCGCTGAGTCCCCGCCCTCCTATAAACATCACTCTTAGAGCTTTTTAAGCAGACCTTTAAGTAAATCCTCAGCGTTATCCTCGAGATATTTACGCCCTGATTTCTTAATCATTTTCTTATAATCCCTGACTTCGGTAGAAGGTCTCACCTTTGGGTCCGATAACTCACCAGTTGATTTCACCGCGAATAAAATACGCTCATCTCTCAATAAATCGCTCAACACCTCGTCTGCTATATCTTGACGAAAACTCGATGGAACCTTCTCCAAGCCTTTCATCACAGCTTTATTAAATGATCTGCTCGCCTTCTCTGAGGCTAACAACTCTGCCTCTATAACATGTAGGTCTGACTTACTATCAGCCCATGAGTCTTTCAGTACAGCGACTTCCCAGTCACCTACCCAGATAGATAGAGGTTCTAAAACTGTTACTCTACCTAAATGATAATGAGCAGCAATAGACTTACTCCTACCAAAAGTCGCCCGATCAGGTAAATCTGAAACCTTGATACCTATCTTTTCTAATTTACCCAGTTTGCCCCAGGCTTCATTAACGACTGGAATATCCGTATTTAACCACGATCTCTCATCCAAACTAAAACGACCTATAAGATCAGGCTCTGACTCTCCTGTCTCCGTGTTAAATAGAGTCGCATTTGAATCTCCTGTTAGGTAAACATCTCCATATTGAACCCCCTCTTCTGATGAAAGGTGAATATCTACCTGCATGGTAATATCTGCACTATTCGTTTTATGAAGCTGCTTAGGGTCAACGCTGATGGAGCTAAGACTAAGGTTAATATTTTCACAGTTCATCATTAAACCTGAACTCTCTATTGTCAGGCTAACAGCTGAGTCTTTAATAAGAAACTCCCTCAAGGTTGCTACAACATCAGCCTGATCAAATGCATTCAAGCTACTGCCTTCATCCACCACTACTGCTCTAGGTATAGCACTTTTTTTCTTATCCTTTGGCTTAACCTCTGGTTCGGGAGCATTAAATAACTCCTCTAAGCTATTCGTGCCATCTTCACGATAGAGTATATTCGCCTTCGCATTTTGCACCTGAATACTCGAGACATCGACATGCTTGCGTAATAAATCGGTCAGACTCACGCTAAGACTTACACTCCCTATATGAAGGGCGTAATCTTTATCCCCTGCTTTTTTCGGAGTAAAATTAACATCCTTAAGCTCCAAATTTGCAGGGAATCCAAGTAACGTATAATCTAAACTACCAATGGTAACATCACTATTTACTGATTCCTCAATTTTTCCAGCCAGATAGTCCTTATTAATAAAGCTCTTTGTTACAAAAATAAGAGTCCCCACCAATATCACAGCCAAGACCACCATCAGAAAAATCAGGCTGATCAGTAACTTCTTAAAACCACCTCTTGTAGGTTGATCATTTATAGGCACTTGCTCGCTTTCCATATAATAGATAATTAACCAATCTGACGACTACACTCAACACCTTAATATTTCTACTTAATGTAGACTTGCATCTGGCCTTCTCCTAGGAATATTAGCCCCATGGTCATCACCATCATTAACTCCATTCTCCTATTTACGATAGGGATAGTAGGCTTCCTTAACTGGGAAAGGTTCGACTATGAAGGAACTCCTAGCTCTATGTTGATGCCTGTGTTTTTCGCTGGCGCATTTATGATCTGCCTAGGCTTCAGTAAGGAGCACTACCGTCACGGACTCTACGGCGGGTTTATTTTTGCTCTTCTAGGTATCGCCTCAGCTATCATTAGAATATTTGACTTTGGCCACTTTAATAGCCTCAGTGAATTCAGAGTGCATGTCATACTTGCCATGCTTGCTATTACCATTTTTCAGACATGGAATATCTGGCGTCAGGTTCAGAAAGACAGAGCTTTCAAACCTTAACTACTTATCTGTAAGCTGAAAATGCCACAAAGCCTTTATTTAAAAGCTGTTTGAATGATCTACTTCGTTCTTATTAAGATTGTGAATAAGTGTTTATAACATCTTTTCCACTATCTATAAAACCCCATTACTTATTGAAAATAAGCGAGTTAAAGATTATCCACCTTAATGTGAATAACTTGGTAATAACAATGACATTTTATTTCTATTTATACCTTGCAAAAAATAAAAAAGCATACTAGTTTCCGCCCGCGTCACCGAAGCGAGGCTTACAGCCAAACTTCATTACCTGAAGCAAAACTTTTTAATCGCGGGATGGAGCAGCCAGGTAGCTCGTCAGGCTCATAACCTGAAGGTCGCAGGTTCAAATCCTGCTCCCGTAACCAATTTAAACCCTGTAAGTATAAAACTTACAGGGTTTTTTCGTCTACACTAAAGTTTGAGGAAAAGCCCTTTATTTAGTTCTTTTTATCCACACCGAACTATCACTCTTAGCCTCTAGTTTTTATAGATTTCTAAAGCCCTATACCCGGTGCTGTATTATTTTATTCCCACAGTCTTATTTGACAAAGCCCCTATTCACCATACTATCCCCACAGCTTAAGGAGAGTGCAGTGTGCCTGGTGGCCACCGCGGTTTTCAAAACCGTTGAAAGGCTGTTATGGTCTTTGGTTGGTTCAATTCCTTCCCTCTCCGCCATCTTAGTATATTTAAATATATAAAGCGTCCTGAAGATCACGATTCAGATACCGAAGCTGGCCTCACCTTAAAAAATCTCTAGTAACATTCCATAAACGGCGGCGCCCTCGACATCAGCGTTGAAGCACCTCACATTCCTGAGCCATCAGGCTGGTCTTGGTGCTCTCTGTTTCCTTACGCGTCGTAGACGCGTAGTCCTACCTAATAAGGTTAAGTCTTTTTATTCCACCCGCTTTGATTTTCCCAGAGTGGATTTTCTGTATTCACACACCTTTACACAGAGGTTGATAGGTCAGATGTAAAATCCTGCAGGAAACGCCTTAAAGCGGCTGGTTCGAGCTTTCTTATTAAAGAATAGTAACCAGCTTATGCTTGCTTCCGGGTGAACACCCATGAGGTGGCATCACTAAGTTCATCGTCATAGTGGTAGCCGTCTTGCTTAAATCTTTTAAGATCTGCTACTTGGCTGATCTTATTTTTTACAGCCCACGCAGCCATCGTGCCACGCGCTTTCTTCGCGTAGAAAGAAATGATTTTATACTTATCATTTTTCCAATCTTTAAACACAGGTGTAATTACTGGTGCTTTTAGTTCGGCTGATTTCACCGCAGAAAAGTATTCATTGGACGCTAGGTTGACTACTGCGTCATCTGAACCTTTTAGCTCTTTGTTCAAACTTTTAGTCAGATCACTACCCCAGAAGTCATAGAGAGACTTTCCATTTTTCGTCTCTACCTTTTTACCCATCTCTAGGCGATACGGAAGCATCAGGTCGAGTGGACGAAGGATTCCGTATAAGCCTGATAGGATGCGGATGCTTTTCTGAGCTTCTGAGAAATCTTCTTTATCCCAGTTAACTACATCCAGCCCCTGATACACGTCACCTTTAAATGCGAGAATAGCTTCTCTACCCTCACCTTTCTTATAATCAGCCTTCCAGCTTTTGAACCGGTCAGCATTCAGTTCAGCCAGCTTACTAGAAATGCCCATAAGCTTCTCTAGTTCAGCTGGCTTCACCTTTTTCATGATCTTAGCTAGCTCCTCTGACTGCTCTAGAAAACGAGGCATTGTAGCTCGTAGTGAAGGAACCTCTGACTCGTAGTCGAGTGTCTTAGCAGGAGATAGCAGGTAGATCATTTTGTTTTTAAATAGAATCGGGGAAAGACTACGCTTTCGCCCAGTCAGCAATACGGTCAGCTTGTGCTGCAAATAGAGCGTCTGTACAGTCATGGATCTCGATCGTTTCGATCTTATCACCCTGCTGGATCGCGTCTACTACGTCTTGCCCCTCAGTTACTTCACCGAACACTGTGTGCTTACCATCAAGGTGTGGAGTAGGTCCGTGTGTGACGAAAAACTGTGAACCGTTTGTATTAGGTCCTGCATTTGCCATTGATAGGATGCCAGGCTTGTCGTGCTTAAGATGAGGCTTACACTCACACTCAAACTTGTAGCCCGGACCACCTGTGCCTGTACCTGTAGGGTCACCGCCTTGAATCATAAAGTTGGCAATAACGCGGTGGAAAACTAAATCGTTGTAGTAGCCTTTACTCGCTAAGCTAAGAAAACTTGCGCAAGTTACTTCTGCATCAGCAGCAAACATACGAATTTTAATCGCACCCTTGCTGGTCTTCATTGTGATGTTGATATCTTTAATGTCACTCATGTCGCTATTAGAAAAACCATGGATTCATCATTTCTGCACGGATATTTTCGATATTTATAGCGATAATAATTATCATAAGAATATCTTCTAGCCACTCAAGCCACCTTACTTAATATGAAGTAATCATCTCTACATAGAGGCTTTGTATTTCCCTAGTCACTACAGACTCCATATCTGTGTCTAAGATCTGCACTGGCTGCACGCCCCGAGCGGAACTTGTGATAAATACTTCATCGGCACCCTCTAAATCAGCCTTCACGAGCTTACATTCTGTGATACTTATATTATTTTGCTGGCAAAGCCTGATCACCGCCGACCTCGTTACCCCAGCTAAACATCCACTACTAAGCTGAGGAGTGAATACCTTCCCTCCTTTTACTAAAAAGATATTAGACATCGAGCACTCAGCAAGCTCACTCTGATGGTTATAAATAACCGCCTCATCAGCACCTTTAGCAATTGCGTCTCTATATGCTAACACATTCGCAGCATAGGATGCTGACTTGACTCCTGCTAGAGGAGATCTTTCATCTATTTGGTAATCTACATCAACTAGCTTCGCCATAGCTTTCGGCTCGGGCTGAGCGACGGCTGTAACAAGAACGAGCTGAGCTGAAGGCACTGCTGCACCAGACAATGGAACTTTACCCGCCGTAATGGTGATACGAACACGGGCACGCTGATGAGATAAACCATTCGCTATGATGACGCCTGTAACTGCTTGCCTCAGCAAAGATGAATCAGGAACGGTTAACGATAACACTGCAGCCGATTTTCTTAATCGCTCATCATGCTGATCATACAGAAATGGTTTACCCGAGTAGGCAGACATCGTCTCGAAGGCACCCAAACCAACAGTCAGGCCAAGGTCAAATGGAGACGCGCGCACCTCCTTCTCAGAAACCAGCTCCCCATTTACCCAAACTATAGAATGATCACTCATGATTCGTTAATACATGCTGAAGTTTTTCTACAACAAAAACAAGTTCTTCATCCGTTAAGTTAAACGGTGGTGTAAATGCCAAGACATTACCGTCAGGGCCATCGGCTAACATAAAAACACCTACCTGCATCATCGAGCCTAGCACCTGCCCCGCTATGTCACCCGCAGGTCTTCCGTCAGAATGACGAAGTTCCATACCTAGCATTAATCCTCTACCTCTGATCTCGTGAACTAATGGACTTTTAACACCCCTTAGTAGCTCCATTAACCTAGCGCCACAGCGATTAACTCGAGCTGAAGTTTCAGCTTTAGCATGTTCAGCCAGTGACTTGACCGCCATAGCGCAGCCTACTGGGTTTCCTAAAAACGTGCTCGTATGCAGAGCCTCACCTTCTGAAACTGGCCACTTGTCCATTATGGCAGCTTTCCCGATACAGGCTGAAATAGGATAGCCTCCACTCATCGCCTTAGCCACACAGAGCAAGTCAGGAATAACACCCTGCCAGTCACAGGCGAACAGCTTACCTGTGCGGTTAAACCCTGTAAAAATTTCATCAAAAATAAGAATGACATCATGCTCATCACACCAAGATCTTAGTATTGCTAAGAAGCCATCTGGAGGCACAACTTTACCTCCCCGCCCCATGATAGGCTCAACAATCAAAGCCCCTATATCTGAAGCTCCCAGCTTACCTAACTGATCTTTAAAAACATCCAAGCTCGCTTCATCAGACGGGTATGGTAATACTTTTCTCAAAGGTGCCAACTGCGTTACAAAAGGAGCTCTAAACTTCTCCAGCCCACTACCTAACAAAGCACCGTAACCAAGTCCATGATAGCTATTTTCAAAACAAACAACCGCCGGCTTACCACTAGCCATATACGCAGTTTTCAGCGCGGACTCGACAGCCTCTGAGCCAGAGTTACTTAAAATTGTTTTCGCCACTCCCTGCCCCCACCTTTCAAAAGTCATCTCAGACAACATTCTACAAACATCGACTTTCAGCGACGTAGGGTGAACATCGCCCATCCCATGGATCATCTCCTGCGACTGCTCACGCATAGATTCAGCCGCCCATCCATGGCCTAGACCTGCCACACCAAAGGCTGCCGTCATATCTAGATAGATATTACCATCTTCATCCCACACATTCACCCCCTCCGCCTTTTGCCAGAACACAGGCCAGTCATCACTGGTATAAGTCACATTCTGACTCTCGTAGCACTTTAAGTCTTTCGCTAAAAGTAACGATTTAGGACCTGGGATTTCTGTAACAAGCTTTGGTAACACAGCGGCAGTTTACCAAGGCGCTATCACTTGTCCAGTCGTGCGTCGCGAATAGAAGCTAATCATTCGGCGACATCCCCTGAAAAAGCCCTTAAAGAGATTTCCATACCACCCAACAAAATGGTCACAAAACTGCCAGATGTAAAATGCCGTTGATATTATCGGTAGATCAGTAAAGATCGTTAGCGTGATTAACGCTGTTATTTTCGACCTCGATGGAACCCTTATCAACTCCCTACCTGGAATTGCTAATTCACTAAACCGTGTATTAGCTCGCCAGAAACTACCGACTCATGACGAGTCTACCGTAAGAACATTTATCGGTGATGGTGTCGCTAAACTCGTAGAGCGAGCTCTCCCCGCCAATACATCTGAGCAGCAGCTGAGTGAGCTAGTCAGCATGATGATGGCTGACTACGCAGAGCACTGGAAAGAAGGATCAGCCCCTTACCCTGCGGTCACCGATACCCTACAAGCTCTACTAGATCAAAATATAAGTATCGCAGTCCTATCTAACAAACCTGACATCTACTGTAAAGAAATCACAGATGTCATTTTCCCCAATATCCCCTTCACTAAAGTGCTCGGTCAACGCGCCGAAGTTCCCGCTAAGCCAGACCCTGCAGGAGCTATTGAGCTAGCTAAAATGTTACAAACTCCAGTAGAAAATATTGCTTTTCTAGGAGATTCTTCCATCGACATCATCACAGCTAAACGAGCTAATATGCTCTCTATCGCAGCCACCTGGGGATACCATGATCCGCATCAGTTAGAAGCTGAAAAACCTGCTCATACTATTCACTCTATATCAGAGATCCTCCCACTCCTACGCTAAACGATGGCATACGAAACAATACCATCTGACACAGCAAAGATCCCGAAGGGAATCCCATACATTATCTCGAACGAAGCTGCTGAGAGGTTTTCATTTTATGGAATGAAAGCCGCTTTAGCTATCTTCTTAGCCAACTACCTCGATGTATTAGGTGGTGAATCTCTCAGTGAAACAAAAGCCACCGCCTATGTTTCATTCTTTACCTCTGCTGTTTACCTAACACCTCTTCTAGGAGCATTCCTAGCCGACTTCTTTTGGGGGAAATACAAAACAATCATCACCCTATCTATCGTCTACTGCATAGGTCACCTGTGCCTAGCTATGATGGGAATGAATGGCTCTGTCCAGCTCTGGCTACTAGCAGGTCTCGGTATGATCGCCATAGGTGCTGGCGGTATCAAGCCATGTGTCTCAGCTCATGTAGGTGACCAGTTTGGTAAAAACAACCAACACTTACTGAGCCAAGTTTTTAACCTCTTTTACTTCTCTATCAACTTTGGCGCTATCATTTCGAACTTAGCGATACCATGGTTACTGAAGTGGCACGGTCCACATATTGCCTTTGGTATTCCTGGTGCGCTCATGGCTTTAGCTACCCTCTTTTTCTGGATGGGTAGAAATAAATTCATCCATATACCAGCACACGGTTCACGGTTTACCGATGAGCTATTCAGTAAAGCGGGCCTCTACATTATGGGCAAGCTTACCTTACTATTTCTCTTTGTTGCCGTTTTCTGGTGCCTATTCGACCAGACAGCTACCAGCCTAGTATTTCAGGCTGAAAATATGGATTTAAACCTCCTGGGCATCGAAGTTCTCCCCTCTCAGATTCAAGCCGCTAATCCGTTTCTCATCCTCATACTTATCCCACTCTTTACATGGGTAATCTACCCTTTCGTAAATAAATACATTAAACTCACACCGCTAAGAAAGATAGGTAGCGGACTATTTCTGATGGTGCTTGCTTTTGCTATTATAGCCTTGGCTCAAGAGTCAATAGACGCAGGAAACAAGCCCTCAATTCACTGGCAACTTATCGCTTACCTCATCTTAACAACAGCTGAGGTTCTAATCTCTATTGTATGTCTCGAGTTTGCATACACTCAGGCACCTAAAAAGATGAAGTCATTTGTAATGAGTATTTTTCTCGTATCAGTAGCTGCTGGAAATCTATTAACCTCGGCTATTAATATTTACATCCAAATCCCAGAAGTTTACTTGGAAGAAAACACCCCCCATCTCGGTTACGATAAACTCGCAGAAACAGAAGATGACCTATTACTAAAAGACGGTATAATTATTTCAACCACTCAGCTATCTCTAGAAAAAAGCAAGAGCATCATCACTAATTACTTCAAACAGAACAATAGCTTTCCTGATAATACAACTGCTCAAGCTCTGATAAAAAACATCAAAGATCCCTGGGATCAAAACCTGAACTATACTCTACTAAACTCTACCCAGGCTAGGCTCAACTCATACGGGCCTGATCATACAGAGAAAACACGCTGGGATCTGGGTCTCATTATTAATGCTATTGAACCTACTCCAGAAGAAGCTGACACATGGCTTAATAAGGAAAAACAAAAACTCGGTATTGATATAAGTTCTACAAAAGCTGGTGATAAAGCAACTCTCACAAGCGCCTATTATGCAGGCGGTCAGACTAGACTCGAGGGCGCCCCTTACTTCTGGTTCTTCACTGCCCTGATGCTCCTCACCGCTATTTTATTCATCCCCTTTTCTCTCTTTTATAAATCTAAGACCTACCTACAGGAATGATCATCGACTCCCACTGCCACCTCGCTTCATATAAATTCCAATCTGATGAACTCCCTCAGATTATTAAAAGCGCCACAGAACATGGAGTAAGTCATATGGTTACACTATCGACCTCACTAGATGACTGCGGAGACAACCTTTCTATAGCAGAGACTTACCCAGAAGTATTCGCCTGTATCGGTATCCATCCCTGTGATGTCCACCAAGCTCCTGATGACTATTTGACAGCTCTAGAAAAATTCGCCCAGCACCCCCGCTGCGTTGCTATTGGTGAAACAGGCTTAGACTATTATCACCCAGCACCAGATGGCTGGGATAATGACAGCTACCATGAACGTCAGCGAAAGATGCTACACGAGCATTTCCAGCTGGCCTCCAAGCTCAAAAAAAACATCGTTATACACACACGCGATCGATCAGGCACAGCCTCACTCCAAGACGCTATCGGTATTTACGAACAGTATTCGGATAAGGTAAAAGCTGTATTTCACTGCTTTCCACTTGAACTAACAGAAGCTGAACCCATCTTCAAACTCGGAGGACTCATCTCCTTTACCGGTATCACTACTTTTAAAAAAGCTGATATCCCGCTAGCATCCGCCACAAACTGCCAAGCTAACAACTTCATGTTAGAAACAGACGCCCCGTATCTAGCGCCAACACCTCACCGCGGTAAAAGGAACGAACCAGCATATACAAAATTCACTGCTGAGCACATTGCAGAAGCACGAGGTGAAACATTACAAGAACTAGCAGAACACACTAGCAACACAGCCAAAGAGTTTTATCAACTCGACCGTTTAATTCATCTATAATTCTCAATTCAGAAAAATAGCCAAACTTCCATTTTACAAATGAATAATAAATGCTAAAGATTTGTGTAGTAATATAAATTAACATCATATGAAAAAACTTATCCTCCCATTTACAGCAGCCACAGGAATCGCAGCTGTGCTTAGTTCATGCGCCTTAGACCCTAACTACAGAGAATACAAAAAGCAACAAGCTGCAGCGACTACCGCTAATGCTGCTAGCACTGACAATCCATACGGCGTCCCCACAAACGGCATACCACCTGTATACACGCCTACGGCTACTGACACCGCACCTTACCAGCCTCTCCCAGGTGTATCTCAGCAAAGCACATCAAGTTATATTCCTAGCACACCAGTCACACCCAGTATTGGTAACCTAGGCTCAGGCTCAAGCTATAATGTCGTCCCCGGTGACAGTCTATGGGCTATTTCAAAAAAACATAACACTACTGTAGAAGCTATTCAAGAAGCTAACAACTTAACAAACACGACTATCAGATCTGGCCAAAATTTAATTATCCCTGGACGATAAAATAACGGAAACCTTTATACATAGTTTTCACCTACGTCAGGCGAGCTTTAACGAGCTCGCCTGATTTATTATACTTCAATACCTAATCCACTTAATATGAAAAACACATTTCCTCTCAAAGTTGGTATCGCACTACTTCTATCATCTTCATTTTCATCAGCTGAAAGCCCACACGGCACGACAACACCTAATAGTGAACAGCTAGCCTTACTCGATAAAATCTATGCTCCAGCTGACTCCTCCGAGCTTAACTCACTGGTGCAAGAAGCTATAAAATCTGGCATTTCTGAACAAAACATTCTCGAAGCTAAATTCATACACTTCGTAGATAACAATGATGACAAAGGTTTGGCTGAACTCTCCACATCATTAGAAAGCTATTCTGACAAATTTAGTCCTCAAACATCAGAAATTTTCACACAAAAAAGTGACTGGCTATCTATCGTTCATTATACGAAGGCTGTAGCCGCGTTACAAAATAATGAAAAAGAAAGTTTTAAAAAACACATCACAGAGGCTTTCTGGTTAAGCCCAGAACAAGGACCTGTATTTGCTCAATACATTACGCAGATGCGCCAAAAAGAGATCATCAAATCATTCGTGTTAAATAAAAATATAACACTGAATTTTCAAAATGAAGACGCATCAGCACCTCTACAAGAAGTTATAAAGGAAGGTCATGAAGTGTTACTCCACTTCTGGTCACCAGAGACACCGAATGCAGAAGAAGACCTCACAGCGCTAAAGCAACAAACCTCTGATAAAAAAAGAACTACACTTTCCATTCTCGTAGGTGCAAACGCAGACACTATCCACTTAGCAAATAAGACTATTAAAATAGCTGCCAAAGACAAAGACCACCTCTTTATGTTAGAGTCAAAATCAACTCCGCTTTCTGCTCAATTAAATATACCAAACCTCCCCTTCCAAGTTCTCATCTCTCCTGAAGGAAAGATAATATCATTTGGAGAAACAACTGAAAAAAAACCACCCAATGTTAGTAATTAATTATCCCAACAAACAAAAACTAACAGAAAAATAAAAAACGCCTATCAAAATAAAGTTAAATTTTCTTAATTACCTACTTGACCATATTTTTTAGTTAGAGCATTATAGCTAACATCATAATGACATGTCTACAGTTTTCATTTTAATTATATAACAATTTAATTAAAAATGACAAATTAACAACATCATTGTAACAACCAAAAAACAAAACATGGCTGCAAAAAAGACGATCTCAAAAAAGAAAAGTGCTCCTAAGGCTAAGGTAAAAAAACCAGTTGCTAAAAAAGTAATTAAGAAAGCTACTAAGAAAAAAGTAGCCAAAAAGAAGGTTACTAAGAAAAAGGTCTCCAAAAAACCAGCTAAGGAAAAAGTAGTCAAAAAGAAGGTCACTAAGAAAAAGGTCTCCAAAAAAGCGGCTAAGAAAAAAGTAGCCAAAAAGAAGGTTACTAAGA